>JAZLIJ010000111.1:0-124159 GCA_045617325.1 Fibrobacter sp. | reverse complement strand
CTCACAGAACGACATGGCTACGATCCGACTTCCACCCCCTAGACCCTATTTCTGCATTTTACCGCTACAAACACCCTAGCCACTATTTCCGCATATTCAACGCCGCAACAAAAACCCTCATTTTTGAACAAATCGGACGCTTCTTCGTGTATATATAGAGGAGTCCTATTTTGAAAGCACAAATTCTCATTCTCACAGTCCTTTTTTCAATATTCTTCACCCTTCCGCTGCATGCAGCAGAACCGTTGAGCGAATCGCAAGTCTTCGAGTGGTGGGACGACGGTCTCATCACGCCCGACCAGGCGAACGAAATCCTTTCGCAGCTGGATCTCGGGAACTACGAGGAAGCCTGCATCATGGCGCAAGTCTATGCGCAGGAATCCTGCGAAGTCGAGCCGCCCGCAAAAAAAGCCAAAACGCCCCGCAAGAAAAAGCGCAGTCCAAAACAGCAAGGCAGCGCAAAAGACAAGCGGCGAACGTCGCTTTTGAATCCGCATGCAAACATCAGCTACAGGATGCGTCTTGATTCCACAGGCGCCTACGAAAAAAGCAGCAAGTCGCTGCAATTTGACTTTTACAAGTTCAGCTTCCACCTAGGAACCATCCGCACGCTCAGCTATCACTCCGACGGCTACGAGGCGCATTTCGGCAACTTTTCCACACGAGAACTGCACAACAGCATTCCGCTCGATACACTCTTCGGCACCGCCTTCACATTCCCCGTCAAGCAATTCGCATTCAGCGTAGCACTTGACACATCAAAAATTTTCGGCGGCGGTGCGCATTTCAACTTCAGCGAAAACCGCAACATGAGCCTCCAATTTTTCCACGGAAGCGACAACACGCTGCAACTGCAAACCGCATCGGAGCTCGGACAAATTTCCGCCTGGTGGATTCTCGGGCAAAAGACGCCCCTCGTCAAAATTCTCCTCGGCGACAAGTCCGCAAGCCTCTCCTGGAACATCGCCGCCTACATCCACGGCGACAGCCTCCCAAGCATCGCAAGCCTCGGCAAGAGTATTCAAAAAAGCCGCCTCTGGGCGACACAGGCCATCACGATGGCTCTCCCATTCAAGTCAAAACTCAGCATCAACATGCGTATCATAAACCCGCTCCACACCGATTCCATCAGCGGCCGCATCAAGATTTCCGCAGAATCAGGACCGCCACTCCTGCACGGCACCTTTTACGTGACCTGCCTCGAGACCGCAGAAAACTGCGACAACACCGACTGGAAAATCGCAGCGACATCCGCAAATTCGCCATTCCAATTCAGCATTTCATCCAAGTTTCGCCACACTCCCGATGGCTTCAAGACGCCACGACTTGAAGCAGGCGCCACATTCCAAAACAAGAACGGACGATTCCAGCTCTCCGTGGTACTTCCCAAATCAAGCCCCGCAAAGGAACTCCAAATCAGGAACCAGGTCAAAGTCGAAAGCAAATTTCTCTCCCTCGGTTTTTCCGCATTTTTCAAAAAAATAAATTCCTCAAAATTCACCCCGAGCCACGCCCAGCTGCAAACCAACGTAAAATTTTAGCAAATCCCCCAATGTTTACCACAGAAACCAAAAAATAAGCAATCCACTCCCATTTTTTCTTTTCACATTTTGTATCTTATAGGCACCCAAATACTCCAGGTCTCCTTAGGTTCACTCCTTTTTGCCTAAAGAGGCCTTTTTTGTACCTTGAGCACAGCCAATTTTTCTAATTTCAAGGCAAATCATTTAAAGTTTTCAGAGCATGACCATTTCAGCAATCATCGGCGCCATCGCGTTTCTCCCCTCCATCGCATTGAACATAGCCCTCGCACTGGGCGCTCCACTCGGCATGTACGCCATGAACGGCAGACACAAAGTCGTCCCGGAAGAAGTCCGCAAGGCGTTCGTTCTCCCCATCATCATGCAGTTCGTAGCGCTTTTTACAGTCCTGAGTGCAGGTCACATCCTACCGGAAACCATTCCCTTCGGCATTACGCGGGTTCTCGCCTTCTTCTTCTCGGTCTATCTGACGTTCTACACGGCGACCGTCCTCTTCAGCACGAGCCACAAGGAGCGCAGCGTCATGGGGCCGTTCGCCATTGTCTCGACAATATGCTTCTGGATAACCGCCTTCGCCGCCCTCAACTGGGAATGAAAGTGGTTGGTGGTTAGTAAGCAAGCTTGGCCGCTTCGCTCGACCTACGCATTTGTGTTAATTGTTCATTGTTAATTGTTAATTGTTAATTGTTAAAGATGGTTGAAAAAAAGAAACAAGATAATTTGCGTACAGAAAAGAAGCCGCCGAAGCACAATTACCAGGTGGACTTGGAACGTATTATTTTTCGTTTGCAAAAAACGGGCGAAGTGCCGCACCTGTTGTTGCACGCCTGTTGCGCCCCGTGCAGTAGCTACACCATCGAATACCTTTCGCAATTTTTCAAGATAACGCTTTTCTACTATAATCCGAACATCGCGCCCGCCGAGGAATACCAGCACCGCGTCGCAGAAATCAAGCGTTTTGTCGCAGAATTCAAGACGAAGCATCCGGTCACACTCATCGAAGGCGATTACGACCCGCAAAAGTTCTACGACATCGCCCGCGGTTTAGAGAAGGAACCCGAAGGCGGCAAGCGCTGCCGCAAGTGCTTCGAGCTCCGCCTCGCCGAATCCGCCCGACTCGCCAAGGAGCTAAATGCCGACTACTTCACCACGACGCTCACGATAAGCCCCATGAAGGATGCCCAGGTGCTGAACGAAGTCGTGCAGGAACAATGCGACATCTACGGCATCAAGCGACTCCCCAGCGATTTCAAAAAGAAGGGCGGCTACAAGCGCTCCATCCAGCTTTCACACGAATACAACCTTTACCGCCAGAACTTCTGCGGCTGCGTCTATTCCATGCGCGAAGCCCTCGAACGCGAAAAAAGCAAGAACAACGAAGCATAACGTCGCAGTTAGTAGACTGTAGGAAGTAGACAGTATGAAGGTATGCGTCTAGAAATGCACAGGACTTTGTGGCTAGAGCGGTTTTCTGTATTTTCCCTTCACCGCCGCATCCCTAACGCATCTCGCCTCCGAATAAAACCGCGCCGAAGGCGCCATACTTTCATCTTATAACTCATAATTCGTAATTAACAACTCTCACATCCCTAGCAATCCCCCCTTTAGGGGAATCGTCATCCCGTGCTCCGACACGGGATCTCACCGCCGCATCCCTAGCGCATCTCGTTTCCGAATAAAACCGCGCCGAAGGCGCCATACTTTCATCTCATAACTCATAATTCGTAATTAATAACTCTCACATCCCTAGCAATCCCCCTTTAGGGGAATCGTCATCCCGAGCTCCGACACGGGATCTCACCGCCGCATCCCTAGCGCATCTCGCCTCCGAATAAAACCGCGCCGAAGGCGCCTAACTTTTCCCTAATCACCAACCACTAGCCACTTTCACCGCAGCAAACTAAAACCAGTATCCGACGCCAAGCTGAAACTTCAGCATCTTGAAATACGAGCCACGCGTCCGTTCGCGAATGACCATCGCTTCCTCGACAACTTCGCCATCCACCTCCTCACGCCGAGCCCCCTCAACATACGAAATCTCCGTATAAGGTTTCCCGATAAGGTCATTCAACTGAAACGACGTTCTGAAATCCAGAGAAACACCAGACACAAATCGATACCCCACCCCCGCAGCGACGCTAAAACCGAAAGTCCTGTCTTCGCGGTCGCTATCCCAATCAGGAGCTTCCCCCACAAGACTTGCAAAATCAGCCACTGTCACATCGAAGAGCACACCCCCTTCAACAAAGAACTTCGGCGTCACGCGCCACTGCGCAAGAAGCGGCACCTCAAGCACGAGGAACACTTCCGTCGAGTAACCGTCATCAATATAAGAGCCTCCATCTCCAGACATATCCGAATACCCCGCCGCATATTCTTCATACATAAAAAATACGCGACAGTCAAGCGCCAATGCCGTATGCACATAGAACCGTTCCGAGACTCCGAAAGCCACATCAAAAGAAGCCGTTCCGCCAAGCCCTGACGCCGACACATACGGATATTTCCAAAAATCTCCATCCGAGAGAATCGATACGAGGTTCACCCCCAAGCGCGTTCCCTTTTCAAACAAGCTTCCCGCAGCACTACAAAGAGACGCACAAAACAAAAGCAATACAGCAAAACGCTTCATAAAAAATCTCTAACAAACTCAATCTTGTTTAAGAATGGCTTTGAGGACGCATTGCGCAAATTCCTCTCCGTTATCATCCCAGTAATACGCTGGATAACCCAAGTTTTCGGGATATGGCGGATAATCTTCCGCATTATGATCTAGAATTATTTTATCAGCAAAATTCGCATCACAAAAATAATCGTCCATCTTCGGAGCATAATGCGTTCCGACGCATGTGACACCACCAGAAGAAACCGTCACACCCACGCTGTCACTCCTATGTTCTGCATAATTCAGAACAACACGGACTGTATGATTGTTATAAATAAATGTTTCCGCAGAATCCGTCCTTGAAACAACTTCAATATTTTTTGAGCGTTCTTCATACGAAACATCCTGCGCTTCAAAAATATGATTAAATGACGGAGCAATCCCATATTCCACAGTATAATACAATTGCCTTATAAAGTCAGTTTTCATAAAATTAAATGTTGTCTTCTGTTTCTCGCGAACATCCACATTTTTGCCATCAATGATCCAATAAGTCTCATAGGCAACTTCTTCACATTTAGGCTCATCGTCGCCTTCCCTCTGACGATCAACCTGTTTTTTCAGATAACATTCCGAAACCATCCAGGACCCATCTAATTTGCCTGAAGTTTCACCCACCAGGAACTTTGTAAATTGATAATCATCGCCATCTTCATGCTTTACGTACGTGAGCAAAAGTGTGTCACCGCTGAACTCGTAATCATACGTCACCGTATCAACACCAATAGACGCATAATCCGATTTCCAGAAAAAATCACTCCCATTTCCAAAGCACGCTCCAAGTTTTCCATGAATAAGCGTTACCTTGCTTGCAGACGAGCTGTCTGCCGTACTGGAAGAACTCAAGTCGCCACTTTCAGGCAACACACCGGAATCTCGAACGCAACGGACAGAAAAAGCAGCATCTTTAACTTCATCGCCCAAATTGAAATTATCTTCCATATAAAGTAAGAATACATAATAGGCATGATCATCGCCATTCTCAGAACTAGACCAGAAATTTCCATAAGCGACCTTGTCAAGGAATTTACCATCATTGTACCAAGCCCCGCCAGGAAGAGCCGAAAAGCCATAGTCATCCGAGCCATTTCCATCAGCAAGCCATCCATTTGTCGACTTAAGAATCGCCCCGGCATCAGATTTTCCACCTACTGCGGTAAAGAGATTTTTCCATTCCGTATTGTTCGGTAAATGCCAGCCATTGGGACACGCTCCGCGAACCGTTCCACCAGGTGAGCACTTTTTGTAGCCACTGCAACCTTTTCCGCCTTCCGAGAATACCGCTGCGGAATCCATAGCGGCACTCCACAAATACAGACGGCCATACTTGTCGCAGGATTCAACTTCGTTTTTATAACAAAAACTGGAGGAATCCAATTGCTGCGTCGGCACATTGTAGGCATAGTCCAAATTTTCCGCCATCCATACCAGGTCTCCAATTTTTGTCGTCCTGTAGACCTTTCCGTCGCGCAAGTCCGTAAGCGAATGTGCCGTAGAATCGTACTTGCTGTCGTCACTACCGCTGTATCTAGGATAAGCCTTTGTTTCGCTGGAACTCGATTCCCCGGCATCACTAGAACTACTCATTACGCTTGAAGAAGAAACCTTTTTACCACTTCCGCTCGATTCAGTCTTTTCATTTGCCACGACTCGGATTTCCACTTCGTCATCATCAAATTTCCAATAAACTTCATCCGCATTCTCTTCGCAAATGCGCTTATCGTTTTTCAAGATGCATTCCGACTGTTTCCAGATGCCATTCAGCCGCATCGTAGAATCACCTACGAAAATCCTGGTGTATCTGACCCTTTTGCCATTTTCCTTTTCCTCATACGAAAGCAGGAGCGTGTCTCCGCTGAACTCGTAACTGTACGTCATCGAATCCGCCTCGACGCAATCATCGCGCTTATCAAGAATGACTGTCACCTCGTCCAAGGACGCATCCACCTGGACAGAGCCCGTCTGGTACTCGTCGGCAAGATTGAACGCCTCCGCATAGCGACTTACAGAATCATTGATATCACCATAAGCGGCATTTCCATCCTCGGTAAACCCGGCGCAGCCGGAAATTACAGCAATCGTCACGGCACAGCCCAAAAGCAACAAGCCCGCAGCGGACGAGAAATCAAACTTCTTCATTTTTCTCCTTCTTCCGCGAAAGCGGAAACAATTGCAAATTCAATCGATACACCCGATCGTAATCCTCTACTCCAGAAATGATGGATACCACCTTTCTGCGAAACGCATCCAGTTCTTCGGCAAGATGCTCGTAAGTCTTCCTATCCAATCCAAACGTAATCCCGGACACATGGCGCTCCGTCGCGGGGACTTCCTCCACCACATCCACGGCAAGTTTTGCCATCTGCTTTTGCATGGAGCGCATCGCGACAGACGCGATTTCCGAAGTTTCAGGGCCGACAGAAAGCCCCTTCCCCGTCTGTGTGTAGGTATTTTCGCCGGCTCTCTCCAAGAGCCCCAGACGCACCATGAAATCCAGCGAGTTGCGGACTTCGGCGGCACTCACCACGGAGCAGAACATCTTCGCCATTTCAAGCGGTTTCGCACCGGGCAGAATCGGCGCCAGTTCCCGCAGAACCGGATTCACCCAGGAACCGTAATACTGGAACATGTCCGCACCCAGCACGCGAATCCGATTCTCCTTCGCAAGCGATTCCATCTGTTCAAACGCCATCCTGCGCTTCGCATCGTCGGTTGCATCGGTAAATTCCACCATCAGGAGGAAGTAATCCACAAGGAACCCCGCCAAGTCCATGGCGCAGGCCACGCGCTTTGCACCGACCCTGCTCAAACGCGTCTTGCCGTCGCATACGAGCTTCAAGTAGCCCGACGACGCAAAACCAGCCGATTTCGAGAATTCACGCCACGAAAACGCGGACTTTCTCTTGCGCTCTTCGTAAAAGTCCAGCATATAGCGGCGGTAATCCTGATATTCGACAATCGGCTTCATTCTAATTCAAATATATAAACCGGCTATTTAAACTACAACGTATAAATAGAACAAAAATTTTAAAATTTAAGCCAAAAGCGCAACTTTTCAAAATATTTCAAAATTTAAATCACACATAAGAAACACTTCGTTTCATATACAAAAAAAGCCCTCCGTCAAACGGAAGGCGTTCATCATAACAAAATCAATCTACAAATCTATAGAGACCACAACATGCCCACTATGTTCAATATGCATATTCCACCATATGCATAGTCCCACATATCTTTCCTTGACATTTTTTTCATTACAATGTTATATCTAAATTAAATCTCTCATAAAAGCAAGTAAATAATATTTTTTTCAAGCTATCATATTTTTTCTCATTCCCTCCCCCTTCAACGTCATCCCGCGCAATTTTCCCTTTAAGGAACTGTCATCCCGAGCCCCGACACGGGATCCCACAGCCGCGTCCCTAACGCATCTCGCATCAGAATAAAACTGCGGCAAAGCGGCCTTACATTCATTTCATAATTCATAACTAATAACTCTCTCAGCCCTGCACCGCAACCACCAAATTTTCCCCTGGCCACAAAATCCTAGCCCCTACCCCCTTTTTCCACAGATTTAACGCTGCAACTTTTCTACATTCCCCACCATGAGCAAGTTTAAAATCATCGCACGCCCCCTGGGCACCATCCAATGCTACGTTCTCCAGCGCAATGACGGCGCAGAATTCGAAATTTTGAACGGTTACGGCGCAGGCCTCAACGCATGGCGCATTCCTTGCGGCAACAGCCTCAGCGACTTGCTGTTCGGCTACCGCCAAGGCGACGACATCTTCAAAATCGGCCCCGACACAAACGCCGGTTGCCGCCTCGCCCCATTCCCCGGGCGCGTCGCTTATGCAAAGTTCAACTGGAACGGTAACGACTATCAGCTCGTGAATAACGTCAGCTGGGCACCGCACGCCCTCCACGGCTTTCTACAGAACAAGGAATGGACTTTCGAAAGTTTCGAAAGCGACGACAGCAAGTGCACAGCCACATTCAGCTGCGACTGGCCAGGCGCATTCGCCGGTTTTCCGTTTCCGTTCCATGCAACAAACCGCATCACATTCGACGGCGAAAGCTTCTCCGTTGAATCCAGCGTCAAGAACATCGGCTCAAAGGAACTCCCCTACTCCGAAGGCTGGCATCCCTACTTCACATTGGGCGAGAAAATCGATGAACTCACCATGACACTTCCGGAAACTGACTTCGCGGAACTCGACAAAGCGGATATTCCCACAGGCAAGTTTCACAGCGACATGCGTTTCGTCGGCGGCCGCAAAATCGGCGACGAATTCATCAACGACTGTTTCTGCCTCAAGAAAATCCCGTCAAAGCCCGAAGCGGCACACATATTCCTCGAAAGCAGCACGAAGTCCCTCGACATCTGGCAGATTTCCGGTGACAAGCAGTACAACGCCATCCAAATCTACACGCCGCCCACTCGCGAAAGCATCGCCATCGAGCCGATGACCGCAGAACCGGACGCACTGAACCACCATCGCGGTCTCATCATCATCAAGCCCGGCGAGACATACACGTTCAAGTTCGGCGCGACATTCCGCAAAAAATAATGGTGACTCAAGCGACAGATTCTCTATATGCGCAAAAGGGATGCGGAAAACCGCATCCCTCTTTATATCAACATATCGTGTATTAAAAACGGAAAGTCTTACCCAAGGAAAGACCGAGGCCAGCATCCATGTCCATGAACAAACCTGCATGCAAACCCGTCGGATGAGAATACGAAAGCGAAATGTTCGTGCCCATGTCAGCCAAGTGAGAGGCAAACGTCTGGGAATATTCAAGCATCAAAGTGCCGTTCTTTCCCAGGCGACCACCGACACGCAACATGCCAACCGGCCTTACGCCATAACCATCATCGTAATTCTCGGCAATCCGCAACGTTTCAAGTTCGTCACGCTTGTCATCGAATTCACCGCCACCCTGAAAAAACTGGACGCCACCGCCCAAGCCAAGCATCAGGTAGGAACCTAAATCAAAATCGGCACCTGCAGTGATTCTTTCCTGGAAACTGAAAAATGAATACGATTTTTCACCATCTTTCGTCTTGAGCCATTCACCGAAACGATTATCTAAATCATCATCACCATCGGTAAATTTCACCTGTCCGTACTTACCGCTTACAGCGGCTTCTACAAACAGCGGCGAAAGCGCTCCCGCAGGGCGATACAGGAACGATACCGTTCCGCCCGCATTAAAGCCATTCTCGGTATTCAGCCCCTTGTTGATATACCCGCCGAATGCATCGGCAGATACGTTCATCTCGGAGGAATCCCCATGGGCAACCGTTCTCGCAGGATGGTCGACAATCATCGGCGATACACCCATAGAATGAAAATACGGTTTCATGCACCCGCAAAAGAGCATCGGCACAAGAGCAACAACAGGAAGCAAAAATTTTTTCATATTCATTTATTCTCCTTTTTCGTCTAATTTATTCAATTAATGCAAACAATCAAAGGGGGCGTCAGTTCAAAAATACAGACTTTACGATACAGCGTTCATTATTGGCGAAGCTCTGCAAATTAAGACGATGAGCGGACAAAGAGTACTTTGGAGTTGTTTGGACATCAATAACTTCGCTTAAAGGTAAAATTTTATATACAAAGCCATTTTGCAAACTACCGTTAGCAAGGTTTCTTCTTTTCGCTTCATCCGAATCAAAGTAGACGCCCGTTTTTTGACAAGTTCCTGGCCAATATTCTACAACAAGATTGGAATAAGAATCCATAGACGCTACTCTGCCAAAGTCGATATAGTATCCACTGCGACTTTTTTCAAAAGACAGTTCTAGCCCAGCACCCATCTTGTCCGAATAATTTTTCGCATTTGTAGATTGCCCCCATGGGTAAGCCTTATACGATGCATTTGGATAAATAATTGCAGAATCAATCGGTTTGGGAACAACAGCCGAAACGCGAGCATTCGTCAACAATCGCGGATTAGACAATGTAACAGAAGCGCCATCCGAATTCAGCACCAACTGCATCCAGTGATACCCCTTCAAGGCACCTTCTGTCGCAGGCATCTGCCAACGAATCGCATGGGACTTGCCATCCAAAGGCACCTCCACTTCGTTCAACTGCAACTGTCCCGACCCGGTCTTGGACTTTACCAGCAAAAGCTCAGCTTTCATCCAATTTCCCTTAAGATTATCTACTTTCACATCAACTTCAAAAGCGCTCCCCGCAGGAATCTCAGAACCATTGTCAAATGTGGCAACCTTTTTCCAACCCGACGGCAAGCTAAACTCCACCGAGCCATTCATTTCTGTCGCAGTAGAATTGTAATTATAACGCGCATAGGCAAAATTTTTCTTCTGCATAACGCCACCATCGCTTATCAAATCCGGCATTTTATCCAAATCCATACAGTCCGCAACAGGCGAAAAGACACCTGCCAGTTCCGGATTTTTGAACATTCCCGTCTTGGAATCATAATCATGTTTTGCTACTTCGCAAAGAAGACGCCAAAAATCCGTCTGCATCCCCTTCAGCACAAGTGTATCCACGCTGCCATCCCCATTCAAAGCCATTTCAATATGACGACCGCTCATCGGTTCGCTATACCTCGGATGCGTCGGATCCACCGCATATACGGCATCAGCAGTACTCCAATTTCCCTTTTGACCAAAGGGAAATCCTGTAGAAGACTGCGTAAAAGCGCAATCGGAACGAATGGACAAATCCCCACCACACAGCAAATCCATGGCACTAGCCGTTGGAATAAACGTGCTTCGTTCCTGAATAAGGGTATCCTCTCCCCACCAGGTATCAATATCGAGCGACAGGAAACCCACTTCTTTCGTCATACCATCCGGCATTTCAGCAAGCATGCCATCTCGCAGCGAGTTATACAAAGTCTTACTGAATGGATAAGTGGACCCCTGTATAAAATCATATTGCGTGCGACCGTCCAACTTTACGTTCACCTCATCAAACAATTCTCTGCGTCGATTGTACACATAGAAATTGTCATTACCTTGCGAATACACGATGCTGCTAGTCGCAACACCAACATTGATGCCCAACTTTCGTGCGACCCTCTCCAATTTGTAGTACACTTCTTCATGTTTCGGATTAGCACCCTTCAGCTGCCCCTGCGCAATTAAAATGGAAGGGAAGCCCTTGTAATTGGCGGCCTTGCGATACTCCCCATACAAAAAACGGGATGGATCAGGAAAAGCCTCGTAAACGTAGCCATCATCGCTTAATTCCTTAGGAGCATACAGCAAAAGTTCTGCAGCACCAGGTCCGTTAATCATATCCTTAAACGCTTCAGCGTCGCTGGAACCATTCCTAGACCAAAACCCGAGCGTTTCAAAAAGTCCCCTTGGCATTACAGCCCCCTGATGCGGGGAATCCAAGGACGCATACAAAGTCACGGGAGGGTCATCCGACTTTCGCTGAACATCGTACAGGTACGAGCCATATCGACCGATAACGCCACCCTGACTGATTCCAAGCACAATGAAGCCCTCCTCTTTCGCACCCGGGAAATCAAAATTCACCCCATTACCCAAAAATTTGAGAACGTCCTTCAAATTTTCAGAATTATCCTTCAACGATTTTCGCACTGATTCCCCAAATTGGACAAGTACCGGAGTATACCCGAGCGACTTGAGCACCCGTGGAATTCCGAACTGTTCGACCTCAGAATGCAAATCAGACAAAGTCCTCTTTTCATCCATTCCAAGATAAATACCGTCAATTATCAAAAACGGACGTTCAATATAAAATGGAGTATTCGGCTTTTCCGTTTCATACGGATCAATGAAGCGAATACGCACATCGTCAGCATACGACGCGCTGCATACTTCTCCAAAGGATGTTTTGCCATGTTTTCCAAAAATACTTTGAACAATTGTAGCAATATTTACTTTATCACTAATACCTGCATAGCACATCTCACCTGTTTTTTCATTTCTGTAAAAACCGTAATCAAAATTTTTTGCAAAAAGAGAAGATACAAGCATCAGCAAAAGCATAAGCATGCGATAAAACATTATTTGACCTCCACGAAAAGATTTTGATTCACAGTCAAATCACCATCCGTCAATTTGACATTGATTTTTTGCAATCCCGCCGAAGGAAATTCCAATTGCACAATTTCTTTCGGTGCAACCGGCATACACTTTCCATTGACACAAACTGATACTTGAGGCATATTGCGTTCCGTTGTCGTCAAGAAAAACGGGTCATACGCCAAGGCAAGCTTTGAGCCCCTAACAAACGAAGACGGAAGTCCGGCCTGTAAAAGTTTCGCATTCAAATAGTCATGCGCACCACATGCGGAATCCCTGCAAATTTCATAAGCGTAATCCATATTCGCAAGCAAAAGTGGCATAAATGTGTAATCCGTAGCAGCGGCAATCGCCTCCGCCTCGTAAAAGAGGTTCTTCGGATTGGCGACAACACCCTCGCGCACACGATTTCGAAGCACCGAATACAGATTATCGTACCATGCCATTCGAGATTTTTGCGGAGTCATTGAAGCGGCGTTCACATTTTTCACAATCTTCAAATGTTCCCATTCCGGTATCACAAAATTTGCATCAGTCACCTTCGTGAAGGCTTTTCGATTCAAGGATTTATATGCCGGAGAAAACTCGGATTCCTGATGTGGCAAAAAACGATTTTCACGATGAGCATCGCGAGATTCCACATTCGTAAACTCATAACCGAACCCCTGGGCAGGCACTTCCGCAGACGAATTTTCAGAAGTCTTTCCACATGTCAGGAAAATATCGTCAACAAACAACGTCGTATATTGATTTTCCGGGACACCAAAAAGTCCAACCCCTAGTTTTTCAACTTTAACATTTCCATTTACCGACATTTTTGAAAGAGGAATATCGACAAACTTCGTCACATTTGCCGGAATATCAACATAGTAAATGGAACTTTTCCCAAACGCGCCGGTAAGCCAGACTCCAAATTTGGCATTTTGCGTCACGCGAACCTTCAACTGAACACTACCACCATTGACAGATGCTGGCAAAGCATTAAACGACAAAAGCGCAGTCCAGTCACCACGCATATTCCGCATACCGGACCAGCGGATATAAGGTGGATTCATACCGTCAAGATTTCCCCAATTCGTATTCCATTCCGGAGACTCGGGGAAACTAGATTCAACAACTTTTCCAACGGAATTTCCATCAGAATATAATGCAACATCTTTGCATTCTCCGGCATGCCCAGCGCCTACCCAAAGTGCGCCCGAAAGGACAATACCGCACAACATCCTATTCATTTTCATAGGATTCCTCCTGATATTAAGGAGATTATTTTATCAATAATGGCTAATCAGCCACGGCAATATACGGAATCATATAAGAAAAAGAATTTGGATAAAAAAAGCACACGGCGAATTAACGCAATGTGCTAATCAATATTTAAGAATGAAAATAATTTAATTTATTTCTTTTTCTTTGTAAAGGGGATTTCTAAAAAAAATTTAGTTTTCCTCAGTTTTCAAGAACAAATGCAATTCCGTAATGAACGTACCATTTTCTATACGCGTCATGTACTTATACCTATTGGCATATATAAGTTCCAGGCGCTTATTGAACGTGGCGAGTCCAAGACCGCTCGATTTCTTCTGGGAAGTTGCCTTGCGCGGGAAGTTGGAATTCTCGGCATGGAAGAACAACTCGTTCCCCTTCTGTATATAAGATATATGCGCAAAGCTTCCGCCGCGCGGATTCACGCAGTGTTTCATTGCATTTTCCATGAGAGGCATCACGATGAAAGGCTCGATTTTCCTTTCAGGATTTTCAAGCTGTACATCGAACTTCAAATCGAAATTTTCCTCGAGGCGCAACTTTTCCAAGTCCGCATACCGGAGCAGCACATCGGAATCCTCTTTCAGCGTAATAAACTGGTCATTCCCCTGGTAAAGCATCACGCGCAAAAGCTTGGACAACTGCTCCATCGACTTTTCCGCACGCTTCGGGTCAATCTGAATCAACGCCGAAATATTGTTCAACGTATTGAAAAGGAAATGAGGACTCAGCTGATTCTTCAAAAAGTCGAGTTCATACTGCAAGTCCATCTTCTTTTGTTCGCGTCGAATAAACGTCTTGAGAATTTGTCGAATCATCACATGATAAACCACGCAGATAAAGCACACGAAACACACAAGAATCATGAACGATACGACAGTACCAATGCTAAAATGTCCCTTGACAATGGAAAAGCAATACGTTCTAAAAAAGTAAACGACTCCTTCGCCTGGATTACGCTCTATCAGGAAGAACGCAATTTCACGCACAAAGAGGGCGATACCGATGGTAAAGAAGTTCCAGACAAAGTACATCGCGTAATGCTTCTTGAATATACATGACGGAACAAAGTATTTCTCGTTCAGCTGGAAAATGATAAGCGTCATGAGCAAGGGATAGTAAAAGCTCAAAAGGCCGCTCGCATCGATTTCCTGGTCATGCATGAATCCTGGATCGAGAATCAGCACAAACGGGAAGAGGATAATAAACAGCCACACTAAAAGAACAGGCACGAAAATGGGAATCGGATAGTCGATAGAGCCTTCTTCTCGTTCAATCAGTTCCTTCAACTTCTTTTCGCTACGTTCAAAGTTCATCTCCTGAAGGCTTTCGAATTTAGCACGAGCCTTCTGAAAAAAATTTTTCTGCGGTTTTGACAGTTCCTTGATATTCATAGCCTAAAATTAAGTCTTTTTTGAAGATTCATGACAAAACTATGACGAAATAACGATTTTTTAAGACAAAAAAACAATTTAACTTTTGCAAGTATCATTCTCGGAAATGACAATGTAAAACGGAAACTATGGTAGATTTGTTCACGTAAACAACTTGAGAACGAGGTAAACGATGAATACATACACTGCTAATCAAAAGGATATTTATTCTCAATACTTGAACGATATCTCCAAATACCCGCTGCTCACCAAGGAACAGGAAAAGGTTATTCTCCAAAAGTCCGGCGAAGGCAACAAGGCCGCCATGGACATGCTCGTCAACTCCAACCTGCGTTTCGTTGTCAACATTGCCAATCTTTACAGAGGCCAGGGTCTCGACATCATGGAGCTCATCAACGAAGGCAACATGGGCCTCATCGAGGCTGCAAGACGTTTTGATCGCACCCAGAAAATCAAGTTTATCAGCTACGCCGTGTGGTGGATTCGCCAGGACATCACCCGCGCCATCGCAGAAAAGGGCCGCATCGTGCGCATCAGCGCCGAAAAGGAACTGATTCTCAGACGCTTCAACCGCAATGCAAAGGAAATGCACCAGGTTATCGGCGGAGGCCTCACCGTAAGCGCCCAGAGCCTCGAAGGCCTTTCCAAGTACAAGGCAAAGGACATCGAGAAGATTCTCATGATGGGAAACCGTGCCACCTCGCTTGATACACCGGTTAACGACGACAGCGACACCACCCTTGGCGACACCCTTGCCGCTGCAGACGCCCGCACAGAAGCTTTTGCCGAGGACAACAACCGCGCGGAAATTTTCAAGAAGACCTTAAACCAGAATCTCTCTGCACAAGAAAAAGAGGTCATCGAACTTTATTACGGCTTCAAGATGGATTCCGACTTGAATTTGAAGGAAATCGCCCCGATGGTAGGCCTTTCCAAGGAACGCGTTCGCCAACTCAAGGAAAACGCCTTGGCGAAACTCAGGAATTCCGACGTGGAAAAGCTCCTGAACGAAGCCGCTTAACCCTCCCCAGTTTTTTCATACTCTCTCCTTTCATCAAAAACCGACTGTTTCAGCCGGTTTTTTCCTTATTTAAAAGGTTTTTTTTCAACTTGACGTTAATTTTTTTTTAGAAATTGTATTTTTTTAGCATGAAAACCAAATTTACATGTATCCGTTCCGTTTTTATGGCGACCTTGTCCGCCCTGTGCGTTTCTAACGCCGCCCCCAACAAGCAAACTCCCCCAGGCGACTTCTATGACGAAGTATCCCGATTGAACAAGGTCCTGTCCGAAGTCAACCGCAAATACGTGGAAGACGTCAACCCCACCGAAGTGACTGACGCTGCAATCAACGGCATTCGCAACATCCTCGACCCGCATACCGCAGTATTCTCGCCCAAGGATTACGAAAGCCTGAAAACCTCCATGGAAGGCAAATTTGGAGGCGTAGGCATCACAATCAGCCTCCGCGACAACATTCTCACGGTCATTTCGCCTTTGAGCGGCACCCCGGCATTCAAGCTAGGCATCCGCGCGGGCGACCGCATCCGTAAAATTGACGGCAAGGACACCAAGGGCATGACCCTTGACGACGCCGTAAGCAAGCTCCGCGGAAAAATCGGCACAGACGTGACCATAGCCATCGAACGCGAAGGCGTTCCTGACCTCATGGACTACACCATCACGCGCGCAGAAATCGTCGTCCATGCAGTGCCCTATTACGGCATGCTGAACAAGGAAATCGGCTATATCAAGCTAGCCACATTCAGCGACAAGACCTCCAGCGATGTGGAGAACGCCCTCAAGGCGCTCCAAAAGCAAGGCATGACGAAACTCGTTTTCGACATGCGCTACAACCCCGGTGGACTTCTGAACCAGGCCATTGATATATGCGAACTCTTCTTGAAGCATGGAGACTTGATTGTAAGCACCCGTGGTCGTACCCAGAGAACCGAAAACCATGCCCGCAAGGACGGCGTCGTGAGCAAGGACATTCCCATGGTCGTCCTCGTGAACCAGGGTTCCGCCAGTGCAGCAGAAATTGTCTCCGGCGCACTGCAGGACTGGGACCGCGCCCTCATCATCGGTAAGACTAGCTTCGGCAAGGGTTCCGTGCAGACGATTTTCCCGCTCGACAACCAGGGGAACGCGCTCAAGCTCACAACCGCTTTCTACTATCTGCCTTTCGGACGCTGCGTCAACAAGCCGGAAAACGGCATCAAGGGACTCAAGCTACAAGAAGAGGAAGCCGCCGAAGAAGAAAACAGCGATTCCACCAAGACCGAAGCCAAGGCGGACACCGCAGCCCGCGATACTTTCTATACGCACAACGGCCGCATGATGTTCGGCGGTGGCGGCATCACGCCTGACGTTGACGTGGAACTCGACCCGATGCCTTGGGTCGTGCAAGTGCAGGAACGTATGGCCATGTACTTCAAGTTCGCAGTCAAGATTCGTCCGACACTTGAAAAAGCAAATATCCAGGTGACTCCGGAATGGGAAGTCCCCGACTCCCTCTTTATGCAGTTCAAGGATTTCTGCATGAAGGATACGCTCTTCACGAAGGTCAAAAGCAACGCCCTCGTCGGTGTAGACCAGCTTGAAAAGAGCATCATCCGCGAGCAGAATTACATGGGCGACAGCGCAAAGACCGTAACGGATTCCATCCTCGCAAAGCGTATCGCCGAAATGCGCAAGTCTCTCGAAGACAACCGCGACGCCCAATTTGAAAGCAACAAGGATTACATCAAGGACGGCATCAAGCGCGAACTCCTGACCGCCTACATCAACGACTCCGTCAGCACGGCATTCTCGCTGAAGCGCGACAAGCAGTTGAACGAAGCTATCAAGTATCTAGGCGATATGAAGCTCTACAACAAGGCCATCAGCGCCCCGCCCAAGAAAGCATCCAAGAAAGACAAATCCAAAAAGAAATAAACCATCTTCTTTAAACAAGGATTCATGAAAGTATGGCGGAAGCCCTGGGACGTGCAGTTCGAAAATTCCTGAGCAAGGTGATCAACTACATCTTGTTCGTTTGGGAATTGTTCAAGAATATTCCCGGCGCTTTCTCCAACTTCCACACGACGGTCGAGCAGATGCAGAACGTGGGAGTCACAAGCATTCCCGTTGTTTTTGCAGCCTCGCTTGCGACTGGTGCCATCATGTCGTGGCAGCTAGCATACCAGTTCGGCGACATGATTCCCATGATGTTCGTCGGCATGGCCGTCGGAAAGTCCGTGATGGTGGAGCTCTGCCCCATCTTGACGGCGATGGTCCTTGCAGGGCGCATCGGGGCATCCATGTGCTCGGAACTAGGAACCATGGCGGTCACGGAGCAGCTCGACGCATACAAAGTATTAGGGCTCAGTCCTTACAAGTTCTTGTTAGCGCCGCGTCTCATAGCGACAGTCATTATGATTCCGGTTCTTACGATTATCAGCATCTTCATCGGAATCGTCGGCGGTTACGAAGTGGCGCACCTTTACAAGGAAGTCTCCTTCTCGGTATTTTTCTACGGCGTGCGCATGTTCTACCAGAACTGGGATTTGATCGTAGGACTCATCAAGGCGACCGTCTACGGTTACTTTATTGCAAGTTACGCATGCTTCTTCGGTTTCACGACGCATAACGGCGCAGAAGGCGTAGGCAAGAGCACCAAGGCGACCGTTGTCGCCGGCATGACGAGCATCCTGATCGGCGGCTTCGTCCTCTCCAAAATTCTTTTGCTCTAATCGCAAGCGACAGGTCCAAGCAGATGGCAGCCTACTCAGAGGAACCTCCCAAAAAAAGAGGACCGTCGTTCAGCCACGGAAGGGTGATGGACATCAGCGTGCTTTTGCAGATGGCGCTCGACAAGGGCCACATCAGCGAGGATATCCACTTCAAGACCATCCGCGAGCACTTCGAGGAGATTGTCGGGCCGCTCCTTGTGCAGCACGTATTCCCCGTAAAACTGGAGAAGAAAACATTGCTGCTCAAGACCTCCAATTCGGCGTTACAGTTCGAGTTGATGCTTCAAAAAAAAGCTATTATTGACAAGTGTAATTTATTGCTGGACAAGCCGTTCGTGCAAGCAATCCGGTTCGTCTAGCACAGTTTTTGAATTCGAAATGACGTGTTTCGAATTTTAGAGGATTTATGGCAGAAGAATCAGAAGAATTGAAGCAGGCGGAAGAAGCATATAGCGGTTCAAGTATTACCGTTCTTGAAGGTTTAGAGGCGGTCCGCGTTCGTCCGGCTATGTACATCGGCTCCACGGATATCCGTGGCTTGCACCACCTGGTGTGGGAAGTCGTCGACAACTCCGTCGATGAAGCTCTCGCAGGATTCTGCACCCATATCGAAATCGCTATTCTGCCGGGTAACGGCATCAGCGTCACCGACAACGGCCGCGGCATCCCGACCGACATCCATCCCAAGGAAAAGGTCGGCACCATCCAGGTCGTCATGACAAAGCTCCATGCAGGCGGCAAGTTCAACAACGGCTCCTACAAGGTGTCCGCAGGCCTCCACGGCGTGGGCGTGAGCTGCGTGAACGCGCTCCCCAACAAGCTCATCGTGACTGTCCGCCGCAACGGCAAAGTCGTCAAGCAAGAATTCGCCAAGGGCGTTCCCTGTGGTCCGCAGGTAGAAGTCGGACCCTCTGACGGTACCACCGGTACAACCGTCGAATTCTATCCGGACGATACCATTTTCTCTGAACTCGTTTATGTGTACGACACGCTCGCCACGCGCTTCCGCGAACTCGCATTCCTCATGAGCGGACTTCGACTGACGCTGACCGACAAGCGCGACCCGGAACACATCGTTACCGATACATTCTGCTTCCCCGGCGGCGTCTCGGAATTTGTAAAATACGTCGACGAACACCGCACTCCGCTTTTCCAGGAGCCGATTCACCTTGTGCTTCCGAATGGAGAATATCCGCTTGAAGTCGCCATGTGGTACAACGACGGTTACCAGGAGAACTTCTTCAGTTTCGTAAACAACGTCAACACCTACGACGGCGGAACGCACGTCACCGGTTTCAAGACGGCCCTCACCCGCATTATCGGCAAGTTCGCACAGGACATGCCTAAGGGCAAGAAGGACACGCAGATTACCGCGGACGACATCCGCGAAGGACTCACGGCAGTCATCGCCATCAAGGTGTCCCAGCCGCAGTTCGAAGGTCAGACCAAGCGCAAGCTCGGCAACTCCGAAATTGCAAGCTACGTAAATTCCACCTTCGGTGCAAAGCTGGAGGAATACTTCCAGGAAAATCCGAACGCCATCAAGGTCATCCTGGACAAAGTCTACAACGCGGCAGTCGCACGTGAAGCGGCACACCGCGCACGCACCCTCGCCCGCCGCAAGAACGTTCTTGAAAGCGGCGGACTTCCGGGAAAGCTCGCCGACTGCAGTAGCCGCGACCCGAAGGTATGCGAACTCTTCATCGTGGAAGGTGACTCCGCAGGCGGTTCCGCAAAGATGGGCCGCAGCCGCGAATTCCAGGCGATTCTCCCGCTCCGCGGCAAGATTCTGAACGTCGAGAAGGCAAGCCTCCACCGCGTGCTCGATACCGAAGAAATCCAGAATTTGGTGAACGCCATCGGTACAGGCATCGGCACAGAATTCAAGATGGAAAAGCTCCGCTACGACAAGATTGTCATCATGACCGATGCTGATGTCGACGGCTCCCATATCCAGACGTTGCTCCTCACGTTCTTCTTCCGCTACATGCGTCCGCTGATTGATGAAGGGCACATCTTCCTCGCCATGCCGCCTCTGTACAAGCTGAAGGTCGGCCAGAAGGAACGCTACCTGTTCGACGAAAACGACAAGGACAAAGTAATGGCTGAAGTCGAGGACAAGAAGAACGTGGCCATCACACGATTTAAAGGTCTTGGCGAAATGTCTCCGGAACAGCTGAACGAAACGACCATGGATCCCGAGCGCCGATTCCTGAAGCAGTGCTACGTCGAGGACGCCGTACTTGCCGACCAGATTTTCAGCATGCTCATGGGCGAAGACGTAGAACCCAGACGCAAGTTCATCGAAACGAACGCCTACAAGGTCCTGAACGACTTGGATATTTAATCATGAGTCCGACAAAAGACGACTTTAGCGCAGTGCTCGCGCAGGCAAGGGAACTTGTCGCAAGCGAGCTCAAGGAAACCGAGAACGTCATTATGCAGGTAGCGAAAAACGCACCCGCAGGCATTTCCGACCGTCTCGTCACCCTTTTCAGCCGCAAGGGCAAGCGCATCCGCTCGACACTTCTGTGCCTCCTCGCGAACTGCGGCAACGAGAAGCCTGACACAGGCCGCGTAGCGCACGCCTGCGCAGCCGTTGAGCTTTTGCATCTCGCAAGCCTCGTGCACGACGACATCATCGACAATACCGATGTCCGCCGCGGCCAGAAGACGGCGCACAAGGAATGGGGCACGCAAGTGGCGGTCCTCATCGGCGACTACGTTCTTTCGCAGTCAATGCGCTGCGTCATCGAGGAAAAAGTCCGCGAAGTGCCGGTCATCATCTCCGACGCCGCAGACAAGCTCATCATCGGCGAAATCATGGAACTTGACCACAGCGGCGACATGTCGCTCTCGAGGAAAAGCTACAACGAAATCATCGACGGAAAGACGGCGGCACTCATCGACGCTGCGGCAAGGCTCGGCGGCATCATGGCGGGCTTTGACAAGCCTCTTGTTGACGAATGTGCCAAGATGGGCACGCACTTCGGCATCGCATTCCAGATTATCGACGACCTGCTTGACTACGGCTACGGTTCCGTGAACCTCGACAAGGCGAAATTCACCGACCTCTCGAACGGCCTCATCACGCTTCCGTTGCTTTACTACTTCGAAGATTGCAACGCGGAAGAGCGCGCCGAAATGGAAGAGCTCATCAAGAACGCCGACAAGGAAGGCTCCGCAGAGCGAATCCAGAAGCGCCTCGAAGAGAAAAAGAGTTTCAGCAAAGCGAAAGCCGAAGCGCAGGATCATTTGGAGCAGGCGCTCGCCATTGCAGATAAATTCCCGAAAAGCAACTTTACCGAAGAAATTGTCGCAATGTTTGCAAGCATGAGCGATAGAGGAAATTGAACAATTAACAATGAACAATTATTCATTGTAGGTGGCGATTTAATCGCGATTGCTAAATTTGTCTTCCGCGTTCCCGGCGCTCCTTGTGCATCAGCATGATTTCAGCCTCGATTTCTTCTTCACTCATGCCGGCCGTGCCGTTCTTGTGGGCATTTTCGTTTAGTTTCCGCAACGCCTCCAAAAGCCCTGTCGGGTCGTAGATAACCTGACCGTCATTTACGACAGAAGGAACAACCGGATTCACCACACTCAAAAAGTTTCTTGGCGTTACAACGAAAGCGCAGTCCGGAAAATGCTTTATATTGCCCGTTACAAGATACGCTCCCTTATCCTAATTTCCAAACGCAACATCATAAAAGACGACATCATCCATATCAGGAAGATATCTTACCCGTTTTGGGGACAGAAACTTTAAGAGCGTTTGCCACGACAGTATTGAGAATTTCATTCGAAACATTCTTCTGAAGACCAAATTTACTCCGACCAAGAACTTCCGAGTATTCCTCAACAATAGCGTCATCAATTAAAGGAACAAACGACTTTTTTGCAATTTCCTTAATAATCATATACGGAACAGAAATCTTTTGGTCTTTAGCAAGTGCTGCCGACACAAGCACATTTGTATCAATTACCGCATAGATCACTTTTTCTTTCTCCTTTCCTCATGCATCAATTTAATTTCCGTCTCAATGTCCTCTTCGCTCATGCCGGCCGTACCGTTTTTATGAGCCTCAGCATTAGCAGCTTGAAATGCGGCTAAAATTCCTGTTGGATCATCAACATTCTGCGATATGGTCGTCTTGACTTCGAAAGGCAAGCCCTTTTCAACAAGAGCGCGCTTAAAGAAAATCCGGACCGCGGTAGGAATGTCCATTCCCAACTGTTCGAACAATTCCGCAGCCTGGTTCTTCAATTCCTCATCCAAACGTATTTGCAGTAACGACATTGCCATATTAAACCTCAATACAAAATATATGCAAAAAGCATATATTTATCAATAGCACCACATATTGTTTAACTACAAAAGGAGCCGACATGCCAAAGCAGACCCTCGTTTTCGAAAGCGCCGTTCAACAATTCCTAAAGAACGGGATGATCCAGACGCAAAAGGCCCCAAAATTTGACTCAAAAGTAAGGATTTTATCGAATTTTTCATCAGCAAATCGCTTGCAAACCCGCATAAAATATGGTATCCACAAGATTTAAACTTTTCAAAACTTTGATCAGATTAATCTGAGCATCGTATAACACCAATATTATTATTAATATTGATAATGTTATTAATGATGTTGTTATTAAGAAACTCGCCCGCACGCAAAAAGAAAGCCTCGCGGCAGGTGACGTGGAACTTGCCGAAAAACAGATGACCGGGCTCGACGAAGTGCTTAAGAAAAAGAAGAGAAGGAAAAAAAAACGAAAGCGGGAATGCCGTTCAATCTTCGAACATCTAACCGCAACGTAAGCCGCTAAAGCCCGGGCACAGTCGCAGATTCACCCTCGTAAAGCCGAACCATCGCCTTCGCCGAATCCAAAAGCATCTGCCGCAAAGCCATCGGCTTTTTCACCTCCGCGTTCGCACCATGGCACAGAACCCACTGCTTCAGGGATTCGTTCACCTCGGCCTCCAGCGTCACGCAGATTGTGTAGTCGTCCGACTTCCTGATTCTCATGGAACGGTTGTACGGATGCTCCGTGAGGAAGTTCTTCGCATAGTGCGGAAAGTACATCACGATTTTTTCGCAGTTCGGGGACTGCTCGCCGAACAGCATCCCGCCCGACCGCACCCGCGCCCGGATGTTTTCGAGATCAGCGGCCCTCGCCACGAAAGTTTCCTTGGCGAGTTCGAGCGATTCTATGCGCCTGAGCTTCAGCGTGTAGGTACTGCCCGGATGGCTTTCCGAGACGCACGCCACATACAAATCGCCGTTGTTCACGACAATCATCAAAGGCGTACGCTTCTTCTTGGTTGCACGCCCGAAGTTGTCCACGTACTTCACCAGGACCTTCTGCGACCTGCCAATAGCCTTCAGCACCGTCGCAAGCTTCTTTCCCATCGCGTCGTCGAATTCCGGCGGCGGCCCCATGAAAAGCACGCGCTCGTTCAGCGACCCGGAACAACAGCGCACTTCATCCTGCATTTTCGCAGGAAGACTCTCCTTGACCCTTTCCACCAACTCTGTCACGAGCGCCGACGAAGCCGGATAAAGATTCGCAATCCTCTGGAGGAACACAAACTGCAGCATGACATCGCCAAAATCCGGGAACATCAACTTGGACGCCTTCGACACATCCGCCTGATAATAGACGAACCCCCTTTCCTCCGTGCGCTCGATATACCTGCCCGACATCTCCACCAGCGAAACCATGTCGCGCTGCACACTGCGCAAGTCCCGTTTCGCTAAACCCATGTTCGCCATGAGTTCCGAAACCATGTACCGGTTACTATAATGCGACACCAGGTACACGAATATCCGCACCATTCGCTCTCCGCGAGTCAACTCCGCCATAAAGCCTCCGATTCAAGAGCCCCGAAACGGGCTCCGACCAATACATGCAAAGAATATAAATAAAGCACGCGACAATAAGTGTCGTTGATTTTTTATTTAAGCAACTTCTTTATCGCCGAAACAACGCTGTCATAACTGATGTCTGCTGCATACGAATTGCTAGCGGCGTAACGTTCCCAAAACTGTTTGAGGTTTCCGCTACTTTCGATATCAGCAAAATGTTCTATTGCGCGTTAAACTTGGCTCCAGGAATTTCTGTGCTCGCAAGTATTTTTTAGCGCTGCCGAGAATTTTTTCTCGTTGAATTTTTTGAGTTTGCTGAGCATGTAGACGTCGTAAAAATCTCGAGGACGCGTATTCAAAACGCCCTTGCTTAAAATCGTTTCAACTTTTTCGGCGACAATTGTTTCAAGTGGATAAGTCCACAATTCAAAACATTCCTGAGTTTCAAACAGATTAATCCAAAAGCGTTTCTTCGGCTCGGGAGTTATGGAGTCTCCGGTGGTAACGTCAATCGTAAATGGAACAACCAAAAGCTTCGATTCATAAAATCCGTCGATGAAAATGCGAAAACCACCATAAGCATCATCTTCACGAATGGGTTCGCTTTTCTTTATTTCAAAAAAGGCATCGTCCTGCAAATCAATTTGGCTGATTTCCTGGATTATATTTTGGACATTTTCTTCGTTAAACAAAAAACCACGCGACGTCATGTCGATGTCCATTGTGGTTCTGTTCTCTATTCCGAGGATGACGGAAATGAGCGAACCTCCCTTGATGACGAAGCAGTCCCTGTGATCGGATTTGGCGATTCGGTTGAGGAACCGTTCCATCATGAAGTTTTGCAGAATCAATTGCGGAGCGACCTTTCTCTCTTTTGCGAAGTTCCTGATTCTTGCTTTTAGGCTGGTTGCCTTGACGCCCCTTTGTTTCACAGCAAAACCTCCAGCGCATTGCGGACCTTCTCTACGATGCCGAGTTTTTGGGCGTATTCAGAAAGTCGCTGGAGATTTTTTGTCTGCAGCCTCGCGTACATTTTTAGCGATGCGACGTAAGTCTCGGGGTCAAATTTTTTTTTATATCTGATTAAGTCGCAAACGGATCTTTCGGCGTCATAGCACGGGACAAAATTGCCCATAGGTGTTTTGATTTCCGTTTTGCCGATGTCCCATGAAATTTTATCAGCGTAGTGAATTGCGCAATCCTTTGAAAAAGTCGATGAAAGCCTTTTGTCCTTTGGAAGGGTGAAGGAGTGTATCGCTGGAGTGCGCTCGGTAATGCCGTTTAAAAATAGGGCGGTTTCGTGTGAAAAAATAATGTTGGGGGAGCACAAACTGAGAATGTAAAGCTCGTCCGGGATTTCTGAGGGCAATACATAGAACCCCTTTGCGACTCGTTCCAGGTTGCCGTTGGCCGCCATCTGCGAGAGAACAGCACGCGAGACTCCTTGCGCCTCTGCGATAGCGGTAGAGACAACGCCTCCGTTTACCTTGGCGATTCCTTCGACGATATCTAAGATTTCATCATGGCCTTTCTTTACATTCACTACAATAATATAAATCTTGTTGTAACGTTTGTCAATACTTGTCTCTTCCATTTCGACTCCTTTGTGTTACAAGCTGCTGATATAAAAAACACAAATAAATGCACAAATGTGCTAGTGAACAAAATATAACTAAAATTAAGTAACGAAGCAATAGCCGACTCTAATTTTTTTTGAAAAAAATTTAGTACTACCAGCCTAGCCGATAGTTTTCGGTTCGTACAAACAAAGCGCATGACAATAAGTGTCGTACGTTTTTCGCCTTTTTATACAATACGCAACGGAAAAAACTCTGTAGCTGTCCGCGACATCAACTGTCGCACGCGGAAGCTAAATTCATGATGGTCGGCAAAACCACGGAAGAAAATGCGAAAATCTCAAGAAAAACATTTCCGTAAAGCGAAAAAAGGAAAACGTATGATTAGGTCAAAAGAAAAATTGATGAGAAAATTGAACGTCAATGATTACGAAGTTGTTGATGATTGCTTACATGTAGGACCTATTTTTCCTAGCAAACGGTTGGACCTAGATTTAAAGACCGCTTGGGGAATTTTTTGGGCCGTCAAAATTTCAAAAAAAGATATTTTTCGGCCTCTTGGAGATTCTATTGTAAAAAAGAAGTTATATTGTTCTCACATAGTCTCTGACTTTGGCAGAAATGCCGTAGTCGGAAACGTCCGTTTTATTGAGTAATTTGCTCTAGTCTCTGTTTCGAAATCGCCAAATTTCATGTAGTGAGAATAGGGTAAACTGCTCACGTCCCGTATGGGGCGTGGGTCGTTTGCGTTTATTGACTACAAGGTTTTGGCGAACCTCGAAACACAATAAATGCTGTTGCGACGCCACGCCTTTTTTGTTTGCATAGAAAATGTGGGCTGTCTGAAACATCATGAGAGTGGATTAAAACAGCTTTAACAAACAAAAAAGGAGACCTAGCATGGTTGAACAGACGAAAAATATGAATGGTGAAAATCTCGATGTAGATAGCAAAAATCAAGAATTTTCATTTTCAGAAGCAGAACTTGAACTTCGTTTAAAAGAACTTGCCAGTTCTATGCAGAAACCGAATGTCCTTGTATGCGGACAAACGGGCGCAGGTAAATCCTCAATCATCAATTTTCTCTTTAAAGAAGATGTTGCTCCAGTAGGTTGCGGACGGCCTGTTACTCAGGCAACTCGTTTATACGAAAGCGAGAATATCAACATCTACGATAGCAAGGGTTATGAAATCGGAAATGAAGAGGCGTATAGGAAAGAACTTTTTGATGACCTTATTGACAACCTCGCATTTAACATGCGCGATGAAAAGAATGGTTTGCATGTTGTGTGGTATGTCATAAAGGGTAGTTGTAAAAGATTTACAGATTTTGATAAAGAAATCCTGGATGAAATTCAAAAACGAAAAAAAATTGTTTGCGTTGTTATTTCTCAAATTGACTGTTTGGATTCAGAGGAACTAAAGGAATTACTTGATGCAATACCTAAAGATTACAAGGTTTTCAGGACTTCTATAAAAAAAGAGGCTATAGAATACCGTGATGACGATGGTAAAGGCTATACAGACTGGCAGGAACTGTGTGAGTGGACATACGAAAAAATTCCAGAAGCAAACAAGCTTCTTTTTGCAGGATCCTTGAAAGATGCCATAGCGTTACAGTCGGCTCGTGCAGATAAATTTATTTATGCTGCGACCGCTAGTGCTGCAGGAGTGGGCGCAACACCAATCCCGGTGGCCGATGCTGTAGTGTTAGTCCCCATTCAAACAACAATGATAGTTGCCATTTGCAAATGTTATGGTGAAAAGTTGAATGCCAATGTTATTGCAGGTTCGGGTTTTGATGTAATTATATCGAATTTCGGAAAACAACTTGCAAAAATATTGGCAACGAGTTTAGCCAAGCTAATTCCTGGTTATGGGTCTATTGCTGGTGGAGTTGCTGGAGCCGTTGTTGCCGCGGGCTTTACATTTGGCATAGGTAAGGCAACCTCCCTTTATATGCGTTCAATTGCAGAAGCTAGGCTTAAGGGGGAGAAACCGCTTTTTGACATTCAAGAAATGTTAAGCAGTCCTGCTTTCAAGGAAATGGTTAATAATTTCATGAAACAGTATAAATCAGAAAAAAAATAAAACGCAAATAAATTGAAAAAGCCCTTGTGTAACAAGGGCAAAGGACTTATATGAAGATTCTTCCTTTAAATGTGATGGTTCTTGGCCCTACAGGTGTTGGAAAAAGTTCTCTTGTGAATTATTTGTTTGATTTAAAAGGAACGGAACTCCTGAAAACAGGAGCCGGTACTCCAGTTACCCCTCCGGGTGAGTTTAATTCATTCTCGATTGTAAGGAATAATCTTCATATAACGATTCTAGATAGTTGGGGATTGGAAAATGGGAGAACAGAAAATTGGAACGAAGTTATATTCGATGAAATTTCTTTGCGAAAAGGGAACCCTGACAAAAAAATACATTCAATAATCTATTGTGTTAGATGCGGAAGGATGGTTCAGTTTGAACACGATTTACTTATACGGCTATCAAAAGAAGGCTACCAAGTTGTTGTTGCACTGACTCATGCAGATTGCGCGGGAGTGCGAAATGAATTTGCTAAAGCCTGGCCGGATATATTTGATTCGGAAAAAAAGGCTCTTCATCAACATGTGTGGGTGGCTTCGCCACCCTTTTTTGTTGACTTTCGCCTAAATTAAACAGTTCGAACTTGAATTTCAAGGCAATAACCGAAATTGTTTTCCCCAGGTGTTTATTCTGGTGTACTTTTAACCACGAGTCTGGTCTAACAGAACCGCCTGTTTTGGATGTGTACTTCTGCAGGGTATTTGAAAAATTCTATATTATCCATCAAGTATAGGCCCTTATGAACTCATTTATCATACAAAAAGTTTTTGTAAAGAATTTCAAGTCTTTAGCGGATTTTGAAATATCCGGTTTGTCTCCGTTCACATGTTTAATTGGTGTGAATGGTTCTGGCAAGACAACTTTTTTGCAGTTGTTTAGCTTTATCAGGGCTTTAATGCGAGGCAAGGTTAAGGATTGGCTCACGGAACAGGACCTGTCTTCAGCAAACGAGTTGCTCACCATCGGTGGCGAGAAAAAGTTTACTATTGAAATTCGAGTAGATGCGTTGTTGAATGATACTCCCGTGTACTGGGAAGGTAAGTTCAATACGCGGGAATTGCGCTGTGTCGCAGAGACCTTACAAGATACCAATGCAAAATACACTTTTAGTTCCGGTAAGTTCAATACTGTTATGGCTACAGGGGAGGCGTCCTCGGTTGATTTCAGTAAAATAAAGTACGAAGGGTCTGTTTTTTCCTTGTATGCATCTTTTTCAGGGCAACAGCTTCGTGACTTGAAGTTGTTCGGTGTTTTGGATCCTCATGCCATTGCTTCATCCACAAGGATAAGTTCGAAAGCGTCGGTCTGTGAGGTCGAAGAAAACGGAAAAAACCTGTGCGGCTTTATTGCAAATTTGCCTCAAGAAAAACAGCAGGCGCTTTTTCAGGAACTTCGAGTATTTTACCCGTCTTTAAAAAACTTTGAGGTAAAAAAGCAACGTTTTGGATGGAAGTCGCTTCTGTTGAGCGAGTTGGAAAAGACTGCTTTTAGTGCAACAAATTTAAGCTACGGAACGCTTAGATTGTACTTAATGTTGTCGCAGCAGTATTCCGAAAATGATGTTGTTCTTTTTGATGAAGTCGAGAACGGCTTGAACCAGGAACTGTTTAAAAATTTCGTTGAGAAACTTTTGAACTACGGCAATCCTCGCAAGCAGATTTTTGTGACAACCCATAGTGGTCTTTTGTTAAACTATTTGCCGGATGATGTAGCTTGCAATAGTGTTTACTTTTTATATCGGGACAAGAATAACCATACCCATGCAACGAGGTTCTTTGAAATTCCTTCTTTACAGGACAAACTGAAAGTCATGGGACCTGGAGAGGCTATGGGGGATACAGATTTGTTGGCTCTTTCTGATCAGTTAAAGGATATTGAGTAGATATGCCAGGTATAGTCATTTGCGGAGAAGGGCTAAATGATTTGTACTACGATGAAATTGGCGGTCAAAGTGGTCCTTTGAAAATTTGTCTCGACAAGTTGTTGGAATTCTTTTGGGATGATGTCTCATACATAAATTTCTTTCCTGTATCCAAGGCAAAGTTAGCTGATACCGAGAAGGGCAAACCAGAAAAAAGAACCTCTATTGTTCGTGGTTTAAAGAAGGATATTCCTGACGCAAAATATGTCAGTATATGTGCAAAGCTTTTAGCAAAAATTGCACAAGGTAAAAGTGCTGAGTTTGGGGATGATTGGGGCGTTGTTTTCTTTAGGGATCTAGACGCTTCTTCAGGGAATGATGTTGACAAGGTGTACAAGGCCAAGGTTGCCGCTATGGACGAAGGTTTTGCATCGGCGCAGTTTGAAAACGGAGTTCCTATGGTTCCAAAGACAAGAAGCGAATCTTGGCTGTTATGCGCGCTGAATCCCTCAAAGGCTGCTGCTAATCGTTTCTACGAAAATTTACCGATGTCCGATAAAAGTCCTAATTCTGAAAAAAAGATTTTGGCAAAGGAATTGGGGGTGGGTGAGGACGAGTCGTACAAAGTCATTTACGAGCGTATAGACAGTTTTTGTTGGGAACAAATAAAGGCAGAAAGTTTTGTTGCTTTTATGAATCGTTTTAAAGCCATGTCTGGCAAAATTCTTGGCTTTGGAGTTAAATAATGATAGTGTCAATTTTTCGCAAAAATAGCGAAGCGTTTGTTCCAACATCAGATTATACAATTAATGAACAAGAATTTAAAAACGAGTTTTCAGACAAATTAGATAATGGTGTTTATCCATTTAAAAATTAGAGAGTGTACGATAACTTAATTGATTTCTTTCCAATATCTAACAACATCGTCTTTGGATCCCATTTTTTCAATGGAATTCGCCAAGATTTTCATTTGTTCCTTTATGAATAGGTCATCGTAATGAATATTCACTTCGAACTTGAATTTTTGCATGATTTGTATTAATGCGAAAACAAGAACTTTATTTTTAGAAATGAGCGTAAACCACTTTTTGTCGGGTCTGTTTAGTAAATAGTTGATGGATTTGATTATTGCTTCAAATTCAACCTGGTTAAGGAAAAGTAATTTTGAAAAAATCAATTGAATCTGCGGCAATACCTTGGCTTCCTTATTCAGTAATTCTGAATACAAGATTAATTTGTTGAAATTTTTTCGAAAATCCTGGTGTTGATAATCGTAGATCCAGTTGAAAGAAAAGATTTCTTTTGAGTAACAGTCGCATTCTTTCTTTAAAAGCTTCTGTAGCTCTTGTGCATTTTTTGATATTTTTAGTTGTTGTGAGTATTTGTGTAATACTTGATAATAGGTTTGAATATATAATTCAGAATCGAATGTAACATACTCTTTACCTTTGTCTCTAAAATCTTTGATTGTAGTGTAGTTTTTTAAAAGGGTATTGACTATCAAATCAATATCTATTTGAGTAAGGTCGTTTTTTTCCAGCAAAATTTCAATGTGACTTGTGATAGGCCATTCACTTGAGTTACTCATAAGAGCTTTTTTGTCTGTTATGGCTTTGATTATTTGCGATTTAATTTCTTTGGAATAGAACGTTTTTACTAGTATAGGAGCTGTTGTTAACCCTGCATTTTTGTTTAAATATCCTATTACCAACTTTTTTTTCAAACATAAGATTATAAAAAAAAGAAGCTTAGTTGTGAAATTTGATATAAATAGAGGTAATCTCAAATAAGAAAGGTCTCTCAAAGACCTTTTCGCATTCCCATCCCCCTAAAAAGAATGTATTTTCAATAGAGTCTGCATTTCTTTTTGTGGCCCGTTATGAACTTTGCTCGTGGAATTTTTGCAATGGCTTTGGCCTGCACTTCGGCGTCCTTTGCCGATGTGGTGTTTTCTGCAGATTTTGAAAATTGTGTTGCCGGCCAGTATACCAATAAGATGGCTCAGGAGGACTTTCCTAAAAAGGCGGGCGTTTCCAGTTGGTATGCCATGGAGCAGAATGGCGGCCAGAATGCAAAGATTGTGCAGGATGATGAAACTCATGGAATGGTTCTGCAACTGAAGTACCCAAAGGGTTGCGTGGGGCCCAATGACGAGGGCGAGCGCCCCGCCTGTGCCGGGCAGGTGAAGCAGCCGCTCGATGTTTCTGCAGAAGAAATGTGGGTGGCGTACGATATTCAGTTTGAGCCTGGTTTTGAATTTGTGAAAGGCGGCAAGCTGCCGGGACTTTGCGGCGGCAAGTGCTACACTGGCGGAAATCGCCCCTCTGTAGGCGACGGCTGGAGCGCTCGCATCATGTGGCGCGCGGAAGGTGCCGTGGTGCAGTACCTCTACTTTGTGGATCAGGGCAGTACCTACGGCGATGACGCCAAATGGAACCTGGGCGAAACTGCGGAACAAAAACATTTTGTGCCGGGAACATGGCACCATGTGGTGACCCGCGTGGTCATGAATTCTGTTTCTATCGAAGGCACGGGCGACAAGAACGGCATTGTGCAAAGTTGGTTCGACGGTGAACTTTCCCTGAACTTGGATACTTTGCGGTTGCGTGATTTCCAGGACCAGAAAATTGACATGTTCTATCTTTCTACGTTCCATGGCGGAAGCGACGATACCTGGGCACCCACTAACGACGTGTTCGTGCGCTATGATAACTTTGTTGTTTCAACGGATTCCATTCCCGTGGCGATCGCGAAGCCTGGCGCATCTGGCGAAGACGATACAGGCGCTGCAGAAAATGGTTCCGAGGCATCGGCTATTAAACCTGCACTTCCCAATAATCGTGACGGAAATCGCAGCGACAATCGCGTTGGCGATTACGTCGGCAAACGCAGTGCCAAGCGCCCCGGTGAAACTCCGAAATATTTCAAGAACGAAAAAGACTTTAACGCTATGGGGCGGCTGTTATGAGAAATTAATGGTTAAGAAGCGTTTCTCTAAGCATTTCTAATTGGGTGTACTTGATAAGCTTTTATTTTAAAAGGGTTGAGGAAGGAATCTCAACAATTAAATTCTGTTATATTGGTTGAATGAAATTATGAGTGATTGTGTTTTGAATTCTCTTGTCTTTTTCGTGTCATTTTATTGTTAAATGATTCAAATTTTTTGAGGACATCTTCTGCATTGTTTCTTTTTAATGGCTCGCTAAAGAAAGATAAAACCTGAGGTAATTTTTTTAGCAAATTTTGTAATGAGACTAGTGCTTTATAATTGGCAAGATCTTCCTCTGTGTTTAAAGGAAGTGTATTCCGTAATGTTTCACAAATGTCTCGGCAATCGTCCAAATATGATCGCCCCTCCTTTTTTTGGCCGCGATGTTTTCTTAGATTGTAAACTTTTATTTCGCAACCAAAACGTTCTTTTATGTCTTTTTGGAAATCCTCCCAATACGCAGCCTTCACAGAATTACCCCATGAACCAATTAATTCCTGAACACTTAAACCGACCAGCCACAATTCATCGGGTTGCGCAATATCCATTATACATTGCAAAGATTTATCCGCAGCAAAATAAGCTTTTAGACACGGACCATGTAAATCATTTTGTAGTGCACCTAGAACCTGCAAAATATTTTTTTGATTACTTTGGTATTTTTTTTTACTGGGGCACCTAGAAAAAGAAGCGATTATCACATCACTTTCTGTTAGGCCAGAGTTGTTCTTTTCAAACCATTTTTGAGGCGTCAATTTTGTGTCTATTTTTTGATTTACCCAGGCGTGACGAATAAAATCGGATTTTTTGTTATTTTTGTCTTTTTTTTCCCATGAATCCATGTATGGACTAAACAGTTCGCTTACATATTTATCCTCATAAACATATCCCATCAGAACCAGAATTTTTTTTTGTTCTGTTTTTCCATAATCTTTTCCAATCATGGGAAACATGTATGGCGTCAAATATCCGTCTTTTTCCAAATCTTGGTATATTTTTTGTTCAAGTTTTTTCATACAAAAAAAAAATAATAAACTTCTTTAGCAAAAATCTCACTAAAGATCAAGAGAGAATGTCTAAACCTCTTTTTGTGGCTCTTTTTAGTGTTTATCTTATAGTTGAAGTTAGCAATAACGCTACTTCGAACTAACAAATAAACACAATAAACCTTAAGGAGGTTTGATTATGCTGAATAAATACCCTTCCCCTAATACACTTAACTGTACCATGGAACGCAAAGTGAAAGTGCACCTGGATGGAAACTATGTCTACCATGTGTGGCTTCATTTGCATGCCATGGGCTTTTCTATTGTCTGGGAAGCCTTCTTCCTTTTCATTTTAAGTTTCATCAAGGAAAAGTATCCCGATGTTAATCCTGTTTTGGACAAGAGCATTTCTTATATGTTCTGGGGGGATGCCGCTAGGCCTGATAGTCAACGCGAAAAGCTCCGCCATGAACTGCTAGTGGCTGGCATTGACTGTAAACGTAAACCGTTAAAGATGGTTGACAATCATATCGCAGATGGAAGCAAAGGCGTGAAGGAAGACGGTATCGATGCTCTTAATATTGCACATGCGTTTTACGATGCTTTTGTTGGAGCTGGAGCGAATACGATTCCTACTGCTCAGTATGGCTATTTGGTTATGTTTGCTGGTGATAGTGATTTTGCTTCGACATTTGATCTTCTCCATTCTCTAGGAGTGAAAATTATTGTAGTGTACTTTGATACGGACAAGGTTCATCGTCCTACCAGCGAATTGATCATTAAGCAGGCAGACTACGCAATCTCGCTTGAATCTTTGCTTTACGATCGTGGATATGCTCTCGCCCAGAGTATTTTTGAACCAGTTCGTTACATAACCTCTAGTGTAAATCCTTTAAAGCAGGCTGAAACTACAACGAATATGGCAGAAACCTTTGACATTAACGTTGGTACCGTAAAATTTATTGATGGCTACTCCAATGCCTGGGGGATTATTGAAGGCTCTGATGGAGATTACCACTTCTATGTTTCCGATGTCAAGTATGAAGACTCATTGTGTAAAGGATGTAAAGTTCAGTTTAGAGTTCTGAAGCGTCCTTTGCCCAATGATGGTACCATGTCTAAGGGTATGACAAATGGAAAAGCCGCTGAAATTTCGGTTTTGTCAAAAGATGTGTCAATCCCCCAACAGTCTTCCGTACCTTCTGGAGCCGATGATCGTGCGGCAACCGCTTCTAAGCTGATTTCCAAAATAGAGCTTAAGGAATTGGTGACTGCCTCTACCCGAGAAAACGGCTTCGCTCTCTTGGCAGAAGTGGGCGCAGCCTTCAAATACAAATTCGGATGTAAGCCGGATCGTCCCCTCAAGGAAATGCTTGCTGATTACCCCGCAACCTTTGAATTCTGTTACACCCCCGCGGCAAGTGTTCGTGTCATTGCGTAACATAACTTTATCCACACAATAACCCAAAGGAGATTCCCATGAGCAATGCTGATTATGACTGGCTTGTTGATACAGTGTGTGAGCTGTTGGAAGGAACGGACCACGAAGCCCTGGACTACGATATTGGAGCTATCGCCGAAGATATCGAGGATTATGCTCCAACGATTCACTCGCGAGAGGACTTCGATGATTTTGTCGAAGATTACAAATTGTAAGAAAAGGAGGTTTCTGCGAAAAAACGGGGCATTTATCACTTTCGTTGATGATGGCAACGGACTGAAGAATCGAAACATTCCCATCAAGGCATCAATAACAAAGAGAGATCAAAATGAACGAAGATGACGAAGAAGAAGTTGAAATTGAGGAAGAAGATTACATTGACCAGGGCTTCGGCCCGAATGATTACGCTCGAACCATGGGCTTATATGATGATGAAGATGGCTGGAGTAACGATGACGGAAACTTCCTAGGCCATGACTGTTTTGATTAGTAAAGAGTGACGGTGTCAACCGTCAAAAAATAAAGTGAATGTAGTGTGGGGTTTTGCCCACCAGTAATAAGAATGAATCGTGTAATAATCCAGTCGGCGCAAATTTGCGCCGACGCGTTTTTCACTTCAACAAAGGTTTTTCCTATGAAACTCACTTTTACCGACCCCCGCGATAATCAAGATTATAGAATTGTCCGTATTGGAAATCAGCTTTGGTTTGCTGAAAATATGCGTTATGATGTTGACGGCTGTAGTTTTATGTACGGAAACAGATTTGTCTCTTATCAAAAGAATGGTTATCTCTACTGCCAGGACGCTTTGGATGAAATTTGTCCTCCTGGTTGGCGAATTCCTTCTATGGCCGATTATAGACAACTTTATCGTACTTTTGTGCAAGAAGTTCAAAGAGCTACTCTTGTTGAAAAACTGTCGGGCAAGTTACAAGACCAAAATATCCATTTACAACTTGCGGGATATGGCTCAGAATTGGATGGCTCATTTTGCGAAGAAGAATTGTCTGCCTACTTTTGGACATCATCAAAAGGAAAAAACGGAGACAATCAGTGCTGTGTTATGGATTCTGCGGGAATGCGCTGCTATAATCCAGAAGATTCGCGGGATTTGTTTAGCGTACGGTTAGTTTACTGTGATGCCTTTGTTGCAGACAATCCTAAGGACGGCGTATGATACCTGTTGAACTTCAACGATATTTGCGTCGCCAAGGTCTGCTTCTTAAAGTATTCCGTTGTTGGCAATGGCTGTTTACGGTTGGCTTACACAGAGCAGTCGGTCTCATTGGCTTGTTTTTGCCATTTTGCTTGCTTCTTTCTGTTTGTTATCAGAATGAGAGAGTGATGTGGACCTTAAGTGAAATTTTAGTTCTTTATGTAATCTTGTATTGCTTGATTTTTATTCCGAAATCCGTTCCTTGGTTTCTTGGACGGCTTGGAATCTGCAAAAGCATGTTTGTGAAGAAAATGTTTAGGATTTTGCATTATTGCATTCAAATAGAGCCTTCAATTAGGCTAGCTGCAGTTCTTGATTGTAAGGAACTTGGCTTGAATGAAAATGAAAAGACTTTGATGAAAAATGTATTCAAGTCTATGACGTCTGAGTCTAAATTCTTTGTTTGTTAAAAATATCCCATTGTGTTGTGTCAATGTGGTGGGTGACTCGTCCTTCGGGGCGGGCCATTTTTTTATGTGCTGATTGCTTTAAGTGATTTTAGATGGTGTTCTCAAAATTAGAATCTCTGGTAAAATTTTAAGGAAGGCACTCTTTCTGTGAAAAATTCTCTTGCCGCAAAGGAAGCGAAACGGAAAGCGGATTTTTATTTTGTTCAACATAAGATGAATCATAAGCGAAAACGACACCTTTATCAGGTGTAGAAAATAGACAACCTGCCAGTTCGTTTCCAAAATAAACTTGCAACTTCATCGATTATTTTCCTTCTCCACGACAAGCACTTCCAATCCCAGCATTTGCAATACATGAAGAACTTTGCCTATTTGCAAGGTTTCCTTGCCGTTTTCTAATTCCGAGAAAAAGCGGGCGCCCACATTGCAAAAAGAGGCGCACTCCGCTTGAGTCAATCCAAGTTGTTTTCTTCTTTGTCTTATGGATTCCGAAATATCTTTGGCTTCAATAATCTGCATGCCTACAAATACAACTTTCCCGAACGGGAAAATCAAGAATTACAGGCGAAATTCCACAAAGATTTTTCCCAAACGGGAAAAAATATAGCGAACAGTGCGAACTTTCCAAGAAATGTTTATTTTTGGTAGAAGTTTTGGAGTAGTCGATATGAAAAAATTTCTTCTTGGTATTGTTTGCTCTCTTTGCGTCATGCTTGCGGCTTGCAACGAGGATAAGGAAAGCGCCTCCAGCAACTCCCAAAAGACAAAAGATATAGATAGTGTGCTTAAGACTACAGCCAATCTGCATACTACTGGAAAAACGTTGTTATGCGGTCCGAACTGCAAGGACGAAAACAATTGTTCGGAAAATCCTTATGATAGCCTGGCTACCAGCCAAGATTGTTCCGATGGAGACTGCTTTGCAGATTCTTCGGGATATGGAGGCAGAGTTTCGTTAAAGGCGAAGGGCTATGCCCAAAGTCCGTCTATAAGTGAAGTTGAAATGAGCGGCGATAAAGTCCGCAGCAAGGCAGATATCTTAAGAGTGGTTCGACAGCGTACTCCTGGCCTTCGTCATATTTACAGAAGGTTCATGAAGAATAAGCCAAATTTTGCGGGGCGGGTCAAAGTGAATTTCACCATAGCCTCGGATGGCTCCGTCAGCAGCGCCACCATTGTTTCTTCTACTACAGGTTATACAAGCTTTGACAACGAAATCAAGAACGCGGTTTCTCGCTGGCGTTTCAATCAAGTTGAATCAGGTACTACAGCAGTAACGATTCCCATCACATTCTCGGAACTTCCTCAAACAAAATAAAGGAATTTCCGGCTCACCTGCAAAGTTCCGCCAAGTTACATCATCTAACTCGTTGTTATTCATGGAGCGAAATATCGACCGTCGGAAGGCGCCTCCTTCCCCATTTTTTTCTTATAAAGGCTCTTTTTGAAGAGTCGCGCATTCGGCGCGGGGGAACTCGGATGCGAGATGTTCGAGGAATGCTCAGGCGGGATCCCGTGTCGGAGCACGGGATGACGGAATTGAATTGAAGCTTGTCGAAAGTCGCGCATTCGGCGCGGGAGTTCTCGGATGCGAGATGTTCGAGGAATGCTCAGGCGGGATCCCGTGTCGGAGCACGGGATGACGGAATTGGTTTAGTACACTAAAAGTTGCATGCAGGAAATGCAAAAAGAGCATTCCCAGAGGGAATGCTCCTGAAAAGCGTTTCGCTTTTCCAAGCAAATCGTAACGATTAGCGCTTGGAGAACTGGAAGTGCTTACGAGCCTTCTTGCGGCCGAACTTCTTACGTTCAACAGCACGAGAGTCGCGAGTCATGAGGCCTTCCTTCTTGAGGGCCGGCTTCACTTCTGCGTCGTTAGCAACCAGTGCGCGGGAGATGCCGAGACGGACAGCGCCCATCTGGCCGGCGATGCCACCGCCACGAGCGGTAACTTCGACGTCCCATTCTTCAGCGTTGCCGAGGATGGCGAACGGAAGATTTGCAATCATGTTCTGCACTTCAGAATGGAAGTAATCCTTGAAATCACGACCATTGATAGTGCGCTTGCCGGTACCCGGCTTCAGGATCACAGCGGCGATAGCGTTCTTGCGACGACCAGTGCCGCGGTAGATCTTCTTATTTTTTGCGGTAGCGATAGATTTATCCTCCGTTCTAAATTACAAGTCTACGACTTCGGGATTCTGAGCGGCGAACGGATGTTCGGCGCCAGCAAAGATTTTGAGTTTCTTAACCATCTTGTGGCCAAGAGCGCTGTGCGGGAGCATGCCCCAAATTGCGGCTTCGAGCGGTGCAGTCGGGTGCTTGGCCTTGAGGTCGGCAAAGTTGATCCAGCGTTCACCGGCGATGTGACCGGTGTGGTGGAAGTATTCCTTCTGCAAGTTCTTGTTACCGGAAACAGCAACCTTTTCAGCGTTGATGACAACCACGAAGTCGCCAGTGTCGACGTTCGGGGAATAGATGGCCTTGTGCTTGCCCATGAGGAGACGAGCAACTTCGCTTGCAACGCGTCCCATAGGTTTTTCTGCTGCGTCCACAAGCTTCCACTTGCGAGAAACAGTCTTCGGGTTTACCGTAATGGTCTTCATGTAAATCCTCTAGTGAGTGAAATTCTGAGGCAAAGGCGCCTCTAGAAAAGCAAGACAAATATAGACGATTTCTCGGGGCTATCCAAGGGGAATTTTCTACTTTTTTATCAAAAAGCCCAATTTTTAGGGATTCAACATTCTATCAATTAATATAATCATTATAATTAACATAACAAAATTTATCCCCGAAAGCCATTCAGAGTCCTTTCTATTTATTGAATTCGCAGAATTTGTCAAAATAGCTATTCCTGATGATAATATCGGATATTCTATATCCAGTATCTTCATCCAATCTATTGATTCCATCCTTTGCAAGTATATTTGCGCCAACGCCTTTCCAGTAATAGGATTCGCACCCAATTATATTCAATATCGTCGGATAAATATCAGACTGGTAGACGACCTCATCAACTTTGACTTTCGAGGCTATTGTCGGCGAATAAATAATTAAAGGAACATAGTTCTTTTTGCTTTTCAGCGATATGTCCGCCTTCTGCGCATATTCCGAGAATTCGTCGAGCATCTGCTCTTTGAAAACAACATGATCGCCCACGATTACCAAGGTCGTGTTCTGCCATTGAGGATCGTTTTCAATTTTCGAGATAAGCTTGCCGATAGCCTTATCGGTGCTGTTCACACAAGTCAGATAGTTCTGCAACGTTTTCGGCATGTCGCCAGGCAAAGCAGTTTTTTCAAAAGCGGAGGAATTAAACGGGCTATGCGAATTTACCGTTATACCCAGCAAGAAAAAGGGAGACTTAGCGTTGTTTCCAGCTTCAATCAGGGAATCAACCAATTGATCATCATCTCCAGAAAATTCGTCCAATCGCGAGATTCCGTAATTCGGATTGACTTCGCGCTGATTCCAGGCTCCCGGTGAAGGATTTATCGTGGCAGACGTTCTAAATAAGTGCGCATAGTTCGGATAACTATTCGACCCATACAATCTACATGCGGCACCCACCTTAAGCGGCAACACCCCTGTCATGACAATCATCTGTCCATCACCGGAATTTCCCTGCTGCACTTGACTTTTTGTACGAGGCGCATACAGGACGTTTTCTTTATCAATAAGCTTTTTCAAATTTGGAGCAATATTTTCAGAACCCTCGTAATTCTCGAAAATCCAGCCTTCAAGGGATTCGAAGAGGATGACCACTAGGTTTGTCCGAGGAACAGGAGCATCCCCATATCCGCTTATCAGCCCCTCTATTATCTTTTTATCAGATGGCTCTATGGACACCTGATGCTTGCTATCGCTAATGACTCCAGCAAAATATTGGCACGTCAAATAATATGAAATATCGGCAAAGAAATAATCCACTATTGAATAATGATTTATGTATTGTTTTTCCCAGTCAGAAAAAAAACCATGATAAAAACAATTTCTAGCAGCAAGATAGGAATCATATTGGGAATCCAATATCGGGCGAACAATATCAACGAGACCTTCTCTATTAAAGCTATCCTTGAGAACATACTTATGATGATAATAATTGATATACATTCGCATCACAAAGGAAATCAGCAGCACAACAACAAAAAGGCAGAATTGCCTTGCGCGCTTCTTTTTTCCAAACCTGACTATGAACACGGCATATAGTAACGTTATCAGGACGGGGACAAGTTCCTTCCACGTAAAGAAAATGGATATGCTTCCCCAAAAACCATGCATATTATCAGCCATCTGCAAGGCGTCTGCATTTATAAAAAATCCACATGCACGATAATAGATGACATTAGCTATGGCCCAGACGTCTACCGCTATAGACACAGGTATTGTCCACCAGCTTCTTTTTGTAACAAAGAGAAAAGAGGCGATGAACATCGCAATCGAAACTTTCGGCAAAAGGCGCGTCATGATGCGCCAAGAGGAATCATATTCTTCCCATGACAACAATGTTCCTTGGAACCAAAGTAATTTTGAGAAAATAATTACGGCAAACACCGTAAACAGCCATAAACTTTGGTTATTCCTAACCAGCACCCATACGTCGTAGAGCTTTTTGTACTTCATTGAGACGATTCACCACACCCATTATTTTGACGCACAAATTTAGCTTTTTTTATGCGTCAAATTTACACCTAAACAGGTGGGAAATCGTAAAAAACTACTCAGCGTTCTTCCGCTCCATTTTCACCTTGCGCATGTAGGCGAGCGCCTTGGAGCGGCGGCGGGCGGTTTCCTGCAAATCGACGGCCTCGTCATACTCGTCCACGATTTCGCGGCCAAGGATTTCTTCGAGGACGTCTTCGAGACTCACGATGCCCGCAATGGCGCCGAACTCATCGACAACGCCTACCATGTGGCCGCGCTGCTTGAGAAAGCGGAGCAGAAGCTTGTCGAGAGTGACGCTGTCGGGAATGAGCTGCATAGGGCGCATGAGCTGCTTGAGTTTTACGTCGCGGCGGCCTTCGGCGAGGTTGTTGTAGGCGTCACGGCGAAGCACGATGCCAATCCAGCTGTCCTTTTTTTCGCCATGCAGCGGCACGCGGGAGAAGGGCCAGTTGCCGCGTTCGTCCAAGGTTTCGCCAAGCGTCTTATCGGCGGGGAGCGTAAAGACGACTTGCCTCGGTGTCATGACTTTGCGCACGGTGACGGACTTCAGCGCGAGAATGTTCTTGATGACGGATGCCTGTTGGCGGTCGATGACATCTTCGCGGAGGCCGAGGCTTACGAGGCTGTTGATGTCCTCGATGCTCACGTCCTTCTTTTCTTCGCTTTCATTGGTCCAGTGCTTCGTCAGCGTGAGGCAGAGCCAGATGAGGCCGGTCCAGCCGAGGATTTTCGTAATGTAGTAGAAGGGCACGGAGACAAGCGGCGCAAATAGTTTCGCCTGCTTGACGCCCAAGGTCTTCGGGGTGATTTCGCCAAAGAGCAATATGAGAATCGTAAGTATTACTGGAAGCATCATCGCGGCAGTCGGCGACAGGCGCTTTACCGCGAGGGCAGTCGCAAGGGAAGCGCCCACTGTATTTGCGATAGTGTTCACCACAAGCACGGAGGCGATGTAGCGGTCGATGTTCTCCTTGACATGCACAAGGTAGCGCGCCGTGAACTTTTTCTGCTGCTGCAGGAGTTCTACGGTAGAAGGCGGCACGCTGTAAAACGACGCCTCGGTCACGGAGCAAAATGCGGAAATGGCAAGGCAAACAAAAACGGTCAGGGCAATTTCGAACATTAAAAATACCTATTCAATTTCAAAGAGCGAGGGTTCTACAGCCCAAAGCTGCGTCCGCGCCATCTCCTGGAGATAATCCGTAAAGGCGCTTGTCCCAATTGGCGGGACGAGGAAGGACTGGTCCGAGTTCAGCTGCGTCAGCTCGATGTCGATGCTCTCGTTCACATGGGCGAGTTCGCGCGCCACCTTGATGGCGGTATCGATGCCGCCCAGCTCATGCACGAGCCCTGCCTTTTTGGCGCGCCAACCGATGAAGACGCGGCCGCCGCCATACGATGTATCGACGGTCGCCTGCGGGACTCCGGTCGCTTGGGAAACGACTCCTGTAAAGCGATTGTAGAAGTCGTCCATGTACTCCTGCAAGGCGGCGGTTTCGGCGTCTGTCCACGGGCGCGTGAAAGTTTCGGCATCGGCGTAGTCGTGCGTGCGCACAGGGGTAGCCTTGAGGCCAACTTTTTGCATGAGCCCGGACACATCGATTTTGCCACCGTAGATTCCGATGCTTCCGACGGTAGAGAAAGGTTCTGCGACAATCTTGTCGGCTCCGCAGGCGATGTAGAAGCCGCCCGAGGCGCCGGTACTTCCGATGCTTGCCACCACGGGGATTCCGCGCTTGCTCACGTTGCGGAGGGCCGCCCAGATTTTATCCGAGGCAATGGCGCTTCCGCCAGGGGACGAAATACGGACAATGAGCGCCTTCGCACCAGACGCGGGCAACCGGCGCAGTTTTTCGAGGACGGAGACTTCCATGCGGCTGTCAATGGAGCCTGTAATATTCAGCATCGCCATCGTCGTGCGGTGTCGCCAACTTTCGTCAAATATTTTCGCATCGGTGGGTTGCCAGGTTCTGAAGCTTGCCCAGGGCGCATCCAGGTTGAAGAATGTCTTGAGCGCATAGGCGGGCACCTGGTCGATGTACAGAAGCGTATCCACGAGGCCAGCCTTCTGCGCCCCGATGGCTGCGACGATGGGCTTCTTGGCGAGGGAATCGAGACGCATCAGGGCGTTTTCCAGGGGCAAACCTTTGCGCGACATTCGCGTCGCCGTTTGCATGCTGATGATGTCCCAGAGGTCCTTGTAAAGCGACTCCGCATTCTCGCGAGCTTCAGGCGAAAGCGAATCGGCGGTATAGGGTTCCACAGCGGACTTGTAGGCGCCATGGCGCAGGAATTCCACCTTGACGCCGAGTTTGTCGAAGAGGCCCTTGTACAACATAACGTCGCCGCCGATGCCTCGCCAATGCACATGGGCGGAAGGCTCCACGACGATGCGGTCGACACTTGCAGCAGCCATCAGAAGCGACGGGCGCACATCATCCATGTAGGCGATGACAAGTCCTCCGCGAGCCTTGTGCCTTTGCACCAGGCGGTTGATCTCGGCGGAGATTCCGACGTTTCCCTTGTAGCCGGAGAAATCCAATACGACAAGACCTGTCGCGGAATTGCGGAGCAGGTGTTCGAACAAATTGCGTACTTTCAAAATGCCCGTGGAGTTCTTCCCGATGAAGGGCAACTTGGATTTTTCCTCTTCGGTCACTTCCATGTTCAACGGGATGCGCACAATCTGCGCAGACCGCGATGCTTTCGGATTTCGAGCGACATGGTATCCGAAAGTGCCTCCCTTCGGCTTGAAGTCGTCAAAGATTTTCAAGGCGAAATCAGCCTTGCCGCCAAGTGCTACGGAAACCGTCAGCGTATATTCATCGTCATCGCCGTGAAGCGGCATCTTGAAGCCGAAACGAAATCCGTAGAGTTCCGCTTCCAAAAGGAGCCGGTGTTCTTTCCAGTCCTCTACATCGTAGCTTGCACCGAAATAACGGCCGATGCGAACGGTTGCGCCCGCATGATGCACACGGTCCATCGAGACAGGGCCAAGGTACAGGAGATTTTCGCAGGAATATCCAAGCGACAGGAACGAAAACGGACGAATCATGACACCCGGGGAATATGTCCATTCGGTGCCGTCAAAAGCGGAACTGCGGAATGCGGAAATTCGACTTCCCCAGAATGCGCTGCGGTTGAACAGGTCGAAGCCGTGCACAAGATTCCAGCGGGACTCATCCAGATGTGCATCGTCAAACTTGTATTCGAAACTCGCCCCCCAATGCTCCAGGTTTCCGCCCACGCGAAAATCGGTCACGCCGTCGTCGTATTCGTACGAGGCGAGCGCCCCCCTGGAATCAAGCGCAGAGAGGCCGGCGGGGTTTCCGAAAATGCCGTGCGCCCCTTCGAGCGAGGCAAAGCCCGATTCACCAGGAAGGTAGGCGAAAACGGCAACGGAAAAAAGAGGGACTAAAACAGATATATTTTTCGCTACATTCATACAAAAAAGAAGGGATTAATTGTAATAATTTTCAAATTTACAAACTAGAAAAACAAGTCCTTTTCATTTCCAAATTCGGCTGTAAACAATCAAAATACACATCTTTTTGAAGAAAGCCCCTCTACAAGCCTATTAAATGGAAGGGATATTTTCTATTTTTACACCGAGTAACAATAAGGTGGTTTTTGTTTATGGCATCTTCTAAAAAAGAAGAAACGGATCTTTTTGATCTTTTGAAAGACTTGGCGAAGAACTGGACGACAATGCTCCCGTGCATCATCCTGGCAGGGCTTATCGGCATCATCGTAGCCATGTGGATTCGCCCCGTTTACAAAGTCGATGCACTGCTACAAATTGAATCCAAGAGCAATAAAAGTGCGGGCTTAATGGGCGGACTTCCAAGCCTTTTCGCACCGACTAGCCCGGCAGAAACCGAAATCGAGCTCATTACCAGCCGTCAAATTCTCGGCGGAACCGTCGAAAAGATGAATCTTCAATACATGGCCACCCCCAAAGGCGTTTTAGATAGGCTCCTGCACAGGGAAGGACGTTTAGAAGTTTCAATTTTTAAGGTTCCATGGGGCAACCTCCCCTCTGACGATGAATTCGGTCCATGGATTGTAAAAGCTATCGATAGCACCTCATTTGATCTGTTTGACCACCACGATGTAAAGGTGCTTACAGGGTCTGTCGGTCAGACATACCGTTTCCCCTACGCCGGCGACACCGCCATTTTCGGCACATACATGATGGATGCCATAGAAGGCCAGACATTCGAAGTTGTCGAATTGCAGCGTCTCGATGCCATCGCCCAGTTCAAGTCGAAATTCAGCGTCAAGGAACGCGGCAAAAAAACAGGGATTTTGGAATTCAGCTACCAGGACGTCTATCCGGACCGCGCTACTAAGATTTTGAATGAAATTGCAAGTTCCTACTTGCGTCAAAACGTAGAACAGCGCAATGCGGAAGCGCAAAAGACGTTGGAATTTCTTGAAAAGCAACTGCCCGAAATTAAGGCGCAAATGGATTCCTCGCTCTTGAAATACAACACTTACCGCAACCAGGTGGGTTCCATCGATATTTACGCAGAAACACGACTTATCCTCGAAAAGCGCACCAAGCTCCAGCAAAGCCTTCTGGATCTGCAGCAAAAAAAGCAAAACGCAGTTCGCCTGTTCCAGCCAGAACATCCCACAATCAAGACTATCGAGGAACAGGAAGCGACCTTAAAACGTGAATTGGCAAGCAACTTCAATGAAACGAAAAAACTTCCCTCGACGCAACAGGAAGTCCTGAAACTCACTAACGAAGTGGACATGAGCAAAATCATGTACACAACGATGCTCAATAACATCCAACAGCTGAAACTCGTTTCGGCAGGCGAAGTGGGTTCGGTCCGCATCATCGACTTTGCAGAACAAGTCTCAAGGCCCGCAAAACCCAAAAAGCCACTCATCGTCTGCATCGCCCTTTTCTTCGGATTCCTCTTTGGGGCAACAATCATCATCCTGAAGAAAAAGTTCAGCGATGGCGTCCGCGACGCACACTTCATCGAAAGGGAGACAGGCTTCAGCGTCTATGCGAAAGTTCCTAAGGGCAATCCGAAGGGAACCAAGGGCACAAGACCTTTAGCCGTCATCGAGCCAGACGATGTCGCTGTTGAATCCATCCGTGCTCTTCGCACTTCTTTGGAATTCAGCATGACCGAAGACTCCCGCCCCATCATCGGCGTAAGCGGACTCATTCCAGGCGTCGGCAAGAGTTTCATTTCCGTAAACCTAGCAGCCCTCTGCGCCGGCTTCGGAAAGAAAGTCCTTCTTGTGGACGCCGACCTCCGCAAGGGACGTCTGCACAAAGAATTCGGCATCAAGCGAGGCAAGGGACTCTCCCAGATTCTTTTGCATGAAGCTTCTATCGAAGATGTCGTCCACGGAACTGAAGTCGAAAACCTCGACATCATGCAATGCGGGCTTGTTCCTAGCAACCCCTCGGAGCTTCTCGGTTCCAAGTACTACTCGGAATTGATGGACAAGCTCGAGAAAATATACGACCTCATCATCATCGACACGCCGCCAATCATGCTGGTCACAGACGCGGCTCTTGCCTGTAGGCAAGCTTCCCAGATTGTCATGGTCATCGAATACAACAAGCATAGTATCGACGCCATCCAGGACGGCATGAAGCAACTGCTCAAGGGCAACACCACCGCCCACGCAAGCTTTGTCATCAACAAGTACGAACATGGCCATCGCGATGGTTACGGCTACCAGTACGGCAAGTACTAATTTTACATGGCAGATGATTTAAAAAAGAAAACGGCCAAAGGTATGATGTGGAGCGCCATCGAGCGTTTCTCCACGCAGGGTGTTCAGTTCGTATTCGGCATCATTCTCGCCCGATTGCTGACTCCGGCGGACTACGGCGTCATCGCCATGCTCACCATATTCCTCGCCGTAAGCCAGACGTTCATCGACAGCGGATTTGGGAACGCAGTCATCCGAAAGCCTGATAGAACGGAGAAGGACATGGCCACCATGTTCTTCTTCAACATCGGCATGTCCGTTTTTTGCTATGCGATTATTTTCTTTGCAGCCCCGCTAATTGCCAGCTTCTACAAGATGCCGGACTTGGTGCTAATACTCAGGATTCTAGCGCTGAAGCTCATTCTGCAATCTTTCTCGGCCATCCAGATTACAAGTTTGACCATCAAAATCAACTTCAAGAAGCAGGCGAAGATTTCGCTTACGGCGGCCCTCGTCTCTGGTTGCGTTGGAATTGTTTTTGCATACATGGGTTACGGGGTCTGGTCGCTAGTCATCCAGTCACTTTTCAGCTCCGCATTCAGTTCCATTCTCTATTGGATTGTCGTACGTTGGCATCCCCAATGCTTCTTCTCCAAGGAATCCTTCAAGAGTCTGTTTTCGTTCGGTTCCAAGCTGCTCATCTCGGGCCTCATGGATACAATCCTTAAAAACCTCTATCCACTTGTTATCGGTAAGTTCTACACGCCGGCACAGCTTGGCGGCTACTCCAAGGCAGAACGTTTTGCTCAGTTTCCTTCATCAAACTTGACAGCGATTCTCCAGCGAGTGTCCTTCCCCGTTTTGAGTACCCTGCAAAACGAGCCCGAGCGACTGCGTTCCGGATACATCAAGTTTTTAAACCTGGCGACATTCCTCGTATTTCCCTTAATGATCGGTCTCTTGGCTTTGACGAAGCCCTTGACCCTTTTGCTGCTCACCGAAAAATGGAGCAGCATGATTTTGCTTTTGCAAATTCTCTGCCTTGCCATGATGTGGTACCCAGTTCACTCCATCAACCTGAATTTATTACAAGTTCTTGGCCGTTCGGATTTATTCCTCAAGCTTGAAGTCATCAAGCAAATTATCGGAATCGGTATTCTTTGCGGGACGCTTCCCTTCGGAATTACGGCACTCTGCCTTGGCAAAGTGGCGGACTCCTTGATAGCCCTTGTCATCAATACTTACTATTCCGGCAAGTTGATGAAGGCAGGATTTTTCGTGCAAATGAAATTCATGCTCCCGACATTTCTGAACTCGCTTGTCATGGGAGCGGCAATTCTTGGGGTATGCGCCCTTTTGCCAGAAAAACAATATATGCTTCAAATTGGTATCGGTTTTGCAACAGGTGTTCTTTACTACTTTTTAACGGCATACCTGTTCAACAGGAAGACATTGAACGAACTGTTCAGCGTCCTCAAAAGGAAAAAATGATGGACAATAAACTGATTACGGTCACATCCCCCCTGCTTCCATCCCTAGAAGAATTCATCCCCATGCTTCAGGATATTTGGGACCGCAAGTGGCTTACCAACAACGGCCACTATCACGAGGAACTCGAAAAAGCCCTCGCCGATTACCTTGGCGTAAAATACCTCAGTTTGTTTACCAACGGGACGCTACCACTCATAACCGCACTACAGGCAATGCGCGTCACAGGCGAAGTGATTACCACACCGTATAGCTTCGTGGCGACAACGCATTCCATCTGGTGGAATGGCCTCAAGCCCGTTTTCGTTGACGTTGACGAGGCGACCGGAAACATCGACCCCGATAAAATCGAGGCAGCAATTACGCCGCACACGACGGCCATCATGCCGGTGCATGTGTACGGCACGCCCTGCAACATGAAGCGCATCCAGGAAATTGCGGACATTTACGGTCTGAAAATTATCTACGATGCAGCCCACGCCTTTGGTGTCAAGGTAAACGGGGAATCCGTCCTGAAAGCAGGCGACATGAGCACGCTCAGTTTCCACGCCACCAAAGTCTACAATACGATTGAAGGCGGCGCATTGATTTGCCACGACGAGGCGACCAAGAAGCGCATCGACTACCTGAAGAATTTCGGTTTCGCAGACGAGACGACGGTCGTCGCACCAGGCATCAACAGCAAGATGGACGAAATCCGCGCCGCTTACGGGCTTTTGAACCTGAAGCAGGTAGACAGCGCCATCGCCAATCGAAAGGCGATTGCAGAAAAATACCGCGAAGCCCTGAAGGATGTCGCAGGAATCCGATTCCTGAACGATATCGAAGGCGTCCATCACAACTACGCCTACTTCCCGATTTTCGTGAGCGAGGAATACGGCGTGAGCCGCGACGATCTCTACGCACTGTTGCAGAAGCACAACATCTATGGGCGCCGCTACTTCTACCCGCTCATCAGCACGTTCAGCGCCTACAAGGGGCTGGATTCCGCAAATCCGGCAAACTTGCCCGTCGCACACAAGTTAGCCTCCCAAGTGCTTTGCCTCCCCATGTTCGCCACTCTTGACGACGAAGGGGTAAACAGAGTTATTGAAGTCGTCACAAGCAAGAAGTAAACTCCTATGCTTAACTTTATTCGTAAAGCAGAAGCCCTTTGCAGCACGCCGTTCTACGTAGCCTATCCGGAGCGGTTCATGAGCAACATGCATTCTTTCAGCAAGGCGTTTACGGACATCTATCCGAATTTCATCTTGTCGTATTCTTTCAAGACGAACTACACACCGCCTCTTCTTTCGCTTGTAAAAGAAGTCGGAGGCTATGCCGAAGTCGTTTCCACGATGGAATACCGCATGGCGCTTCAGCTGGGATATTCCGGGAACCGCATCATTTTTAACGGTCCTAACAAAAGTTTTGATGACATCATGACCGCCGTTAAAAACGGTTCCATCTTGCAGTTGGACAGCGCCTACGAAATCGAGCACGTTTTGCGATTGCACAAGGAGAATCCGGAACTTGAAATTTGCATCGGGCTTCGCATCAACATGGAAATCATGAGCGACGCAGGAAAGTCCGCAATCCAGGCAGGGCTCCACGAAAGCCGCTTCGGATTTACAAACAAGGTTCTGCAAGAAATCATCCCGACACTGAAAAAGAGCGGCATCAGGATTATTTCGCTCCATGGTCACACGACATCCTCAAATAGAATTGTAGAGAACTATCAAATCATTTCGAAAAGGCTGCTTGAGGTCTGCAAGGATTTTGCTCTTGACGATGTCATGTACCTCGATGTCGGCGGAAGCTATTTCGGTGCGGCCCCCGCAGAAATTGACGTATCGCGAAAGCCAAGCTACAAGGATTACGCCAAGGGCATCTGCGAGACTATGTTACAGGACAGCTGGTTTCAAAAGCATAAGCCGTACATCGTCATAGAGCCCGGTTCAGCCGTAGTCTCCAACGTTTTCGAGCTGGTAACAAAAGTGTTGCAACATAAGCAAATCTGCGACAAGAATTTCGTCGTCGTCGATGCAAGCCAGTTCCAGGTGCGGACATTCCTGAGCGGCAACTGTCCCTTTGCAACATTCAGCGATAAACCTGAGCAGGACACAATCGCAGCAGATATCGTCGGTTCCACCTGCATGGAAGTGGACAAGCTCGCGACAGACATTCAGCTCGGCCACTACACTCATGGAGACTACATCGTGTTCAAGGGAGTCGGCGCCTACAGGCAAAACCTGACGCCGCTTTTCATCAATCCTCAAGCACCTATTGTCAAAATGGATGCCCAGGAGAATCCAGTCATTGTAAGAAAGCAACAAGATTTAGACGCAGTCCTCGGTCTGCTTGGATATCAAGGAATTTAGCCATGAACATTCTCATTACAGCAATCGGCTCCATGTCAGCGGCATGTGCCATCACAAAGCTCAAGGAAAAAGGGCACTTTATTGTTGGTTGCGACATCTACCCCGGAGAATGGCATCACGAGACAAAGCTCTGCGACGTATTCATCAACGCTCCGTTTGCAACAAAGGAAAAGGAATACTGTCAATTTCTCCTGGACACTTGCAAGAAGCATAACGTCAAATACATCATTCCCCTTACTGACTTGGAAATTGACGTCATCAACAGGAACCGCATGTTTTTTGACGACGCGGGAATTTGCCTCTGCATGCAGAAGCCGGATGTTCTGGCACTTGCACGAGACAAATACGCACTGTACAACTACTTCAAGGACGACACACTCGTTCCATCGATTCGGACTTTTAAATTCAGCGACCTTCCCGAAGTCATTGACTTTCCCTGTGTGGCAAAGCCGTTCAACGGAAGAAGCAGCGAGGGTCTCATGCTGAATGCGACAAGGGAACAGCTGAACGCCATCGTCAACAAAGATGTTTACATCATCCAGGAGATGATTGACGGCGAAGTTTTCACGGTCGACTACTGCCGTTCGGAAAAGTTTTCTACAGACGTAGCCATTCCAAGACAGGAACTATTGCGGACAAAAAATGGCGCAGGAACTTCGGTGGAAATTACGCCGGATCCGTCGCTCATCGACCTTGTCTGCCACATAGGAAGAAAACTCAACATCAACGGCTGCGTAAATATGGAATTTGTTGAGAACAAGGGGAAGTATTACCTCATCGATGTCAATCCGAGATTTTCGGCGGGTGTCGCATTCTCGGTTCTCTGCGGCTACGACATGATCAACAGTCACATGGCCTGCATGAACGGCCTTGAAATTCCAGGCCAAGTCAAACTTTCAAAACAAATTATCATCAAGAAATTCGTTGAAGTATTATAAAAAAATGCGTATAGTTCACATCAGCCTTGACGAAAAATTTATCGATTGCGCCATAGACCAGTTCAAGCAACTGAACAACGTGGAATCAGTCTTTTGTGCTCAAACTGGTAGCAATTCCTTCAAGTTCATCAAGAGTTCCGATGTAAAACTTTTCCATAGCGCCGATGAAATAATCGATTTCGCCAACCAGGAACAATTTGACTACGCTATTCTGCATTCCATGTGCTTTGCGCCACGAATACTTTTGCGTCTGAATATGCCCATTCTTTGGTGTTCCTGGGGATACGACATTTACTCCGACAAGAGAGACGACCTCCAAAAACTTTTTTCGATATCACTTTACAAGCAGATGACTCGCAAAGCCGCAGACATCGGGCCAAAAAACTTCAAAGAAAAAGTCTCACTATTCCTCAGAATATTTGGAATTTTATCCAATCGACAAAAACGCTATAACGAGCTCATCAAAAAAATCCCCTATCTCTCCGTCGTTCTGAAGAATGAATTTGAGGCCGCAAGAAAGCTCCATCCGCATCTCAAGTATTTTCCTTTCCGCTATATGTCACTTGATGACGCAATGCCATACGTCCGTTACCAAGGTAAGGAAAGGTCCATTCTCCTCGGAAACAGCTTGGATCCAACCAACAACCATATCGATTTGCTTAAGTTGTTAGAAGAACGCCAAATTCAATGCAAAGTCTATATTCCCATCAGCTATCCCCAAAAATTTTCTGCATACAAAATAAAGCTACAGAAATTCGCAGCAAGCCTGAAGTACGTTTCGCCCATTTTCCTAGAAGATTTCATCCCAAGGGAAGACTACTTCAAAATTTTTGACGAATGCAGCGTCGCTATTTTCGGACACATGCGCCAGCAAGCTATCGGCAATGTCTACCATATTTTTTTCAGCGGAAAAAAAGCACTCTTCTACAAGGATTCTCTCAACTACAAATACCTGAAAAATGCGGGTTTCCAAATTTTCAATGTAGAAAACGACCTGACTCAGGAAATTTTCAACGAGCCTCTCTGTGAAGAAATCCAAAAGCAAAATTACAACCTTGTTCAAAAAGACGAAAATTACAAGGAATATATGCAGAAGCTTCAGGCATTTTTCAACCAACTGCAAAACGAGAGTTAGCATGTCTTTCTCCATCATCATCCCGCATTACAATCTGCCCGACTTGCTTGCACAATGCCTCAAGAGCATCCCCATTCGCGACGACATGCAGATTATCGTGGTCGATGACTTGAGCAGCGAAGAGAACCGCGCAAGACTCACGGAAATGCAGGCCGCATTCGCAAATGTGCAGTTCGTGTTCTGCGAAAAGAACGGCGGAGGCGGGGCTGCTCGCAATCGTGGACTTGACGAAGCGAAGGGCGAATACGTTCTGTTCGCGGATGCCGACGACTACTTCTGCGAAGGCTTCGAGAAACTGCTGGACGAATACGCCGCACAGCAAAACGACATCACGTACTTCAATGCGAAATTCGTAGATACCGTCACCGGCGAGCCGGCAAAGCAGCCGAACCACGTCGCAGAAATCATCAAGACGTACAAGAAGAACTCTGCAAAAGGAGAAAAACTTCTGCGTTATTATTTTGGCGAGCCCTGGTGCAAGATGGTCCGCCGAAGCGTCATCGAAGAAAACGGAATCCGCTTCGAAGAAACCAAGATTCACAACGACACGAGATTTTCGTACCTTGTCGGATTCTATGCCAAAAAGATGGCAGTGTGCGAACGTCCGATTTACAACTACACATTCCGCGAAGGAAGCGTTTCCAAAATCATCTCTGACGACAGGCTCCTAGCGCGCGTCCATGTATTTGCGCAAAAGAACCGCTTTCTGCAGGAGCAGCACGTTGACTTCTTCGACAAGCTAATGGTGTGGCCGTTCAAGTACTGCAAGGAACATCACAAGGCGGATGTTTACAAACGCTGCATAGCCGAAGCGGAAAAATTCGGATTCGATGAAAAGCTCATCAACAAACTGCTTCGGCAGAACAAGATTGAAACATTTTTGCCGCGAGTCAAAAAGAAACTTTGCAAGATGCTAGGCATCAAGAAGTAGATATGGAACAGAAAGCATCTAAGAAAATTCTGCTTATTTCGAACAAGGTCATGCACTACCGCAGCCGCGTCTACAACAAGTTCTTCGACTTGTTCAAGGATCTAGGCTACGAATTCCACGTGGTCAGCAACGACTACCAGAAAGTAGATTTTCCTATTCGCTACATTCGGCACGACTTGGAATTCAGCAGTGCCAAGTACAAGAAGTTCATCGCAGAAATGAATCCCGACGTATGCATCAACTTTTTGCACCTGAAGGACAAGATGATCATTCCGCTCACGTTCTTCTGCAGACGCCGCAAGATTCCCATGATTTATTGGAACCACGGCATCAACATCAAGACGCCCGATGCGAAACTGAAAAACCTGATTTTCCATTTCATTCACACTATCAGTTCCGCAATCATCCTATATTCCCCTGCGCAGTTGAAATACCTGAGCCAAAAGAACCAGAAGAAGACTTTCATCGCAAAGAACACGCTCGACTTTTCGGACGTTGACCGCAGCACCTTACGCACACCCGCAGAAGTAAAAGCCGCATACGGCATCAAGGAAAAGCGAATCGTGATGTACATTTCGCGAATCCTACCCTACAAAGGGCTCGACATTCTCCTTGAAAAGTTCCAGAACGATCCTGATGTGGGGCTTGTGATTGTCGGAGGCGGCATCAGCGAACAGCAAAAGGCCATCGTCGATTCCACACCGAACTTCTACTACCTCGGAGAAAAGTACGGCAAGGACGTTGACGAAATCTACCAGATGGGAGATGTATTCAGCACGCCCGGCCACATCGGACTTGCGCTGAACCAGGCGATGTTCTGGGGCAAGCCTGTCGTCGTGCTGAACCGCATCCACGCGCCCGAAATCATTTATCTGAAAAACGGCGAAAACGGATTCATCGTCAATACCGAAGATGAGCTGAAAGAAAAGATTCTGGAACTCTGCAACGACGACGAAAAGTACGCAAAGGCTTCGCATGCAGCCCGCGCCACCTACGAAAACGAAATGCAAATTGAAAATATGTTCCAGGGTTTCATCGACGCCATCCACTTTGTCGGAAAGTAAAACCCGCCGGTACGAAATGCTCAAGCGTCTGCTCCTGATTCTACTCGTCGCGACACCTTGCTTCGCACAGTTTCTGTGGAGCGAGGCGCAACTTGCGCAAGTCAAGGAGTCGCTCAAAAAAAACAACAGCCCTTACGCCGAAGCATATAAGGTTCTTGAATCCAGCGCACAGACAATGCTCCAGGAGCCAAATGTTTCTGTCATGAGCAAAAAGCATGTTCCCGCAAGCGGCACAAAGCACGACTACGCAAGCCTCTCGCGTTACTTCTGGCCAGACTCCAGCAAGCCCGATGGCCTCCCCTACATCAGCAAGGACGGCATCAGCAACCCGGAATTGAAGGAGTATGACCGCGAGACGCTCGAAAAGATGAGCCAACGCGTGCGCACCTTTACGCTCGCCTGGTTCCTCGGCGGAGATACTTTATTCGCAAGCGCAGCCATCAGGCAAATCCAGGTTTGGTTCATCGACGACTCCACCAGAATGAATCCGAACATGGACTACGCACAGATGATTCCGGGAAGGAACAACGGCAAAGGTTACCCATTCGGCGTCCTGGACGGATACTCTTTTGTAGAAACAATCGACGCATTGAAACTGCTGGAAGCATACCGCGGTTTCTCAAAAGCGGACAAGGCTTCTCTTAAAAAGTGGTTTACGGATTACGTCCGCTGGCTCACGACAAGCGAGCAGGCTATCGAAGAAAGCAAGGCCGCGAACAACCACGGTACCACATACGACACGCAACTTCTTGCCTACAACCTCTACATCGGCGATCGCAAGACAGCGCAGCACCTCATCAATCACTTTGCAGAACGACACATCCTAAAGCAAATCGAAAAGGACGGAAAACAGTCCAAGGAATTGAAGCGCACTCTAGCATTTCACTACTCCTGGTACAACCTTTCGCACATGCTGGATTTTTACACCATCGCAAACAACAGCGGACTTGACTTTGCCCGCGCGACCGAAATTCAAGGTCACTCTTTTTTCAAGGCGCTAGACTTCTTGACAGATTACATCGGCAAAAGCGAAAAACAGTGGCCTTACAAACAAATTTCCGGATGGAAGAATGCGCAGGCAAACCTCGTGCGAGACCTGTACCGCACCTATCGTCTTGTACCTGCAAAGACAAAATACCGCGACCTCTATCGAAACAACAAAGCCGGCTACGGAATGTTCAATCTGCTGTTCGTTGCCGCTGAGGACTTGTAGAGCGCAACTCCGAGTTCTCGCCCCGCCTTGCCAGCAGTTTACTTTTGCGTTAAGGCGCGACTTTGCTAGAGGCCCTACTTTTCGCCATTCCGCATCACGTCGAGCATGACTTTCGCGGACTTGATGTAGTGCTTATATTGAAAGCGGCGCTTCAGGCGGCTCTTGACGGAAACAGTCTTTGTTGCAGCATCTTCCTTGTGGAAGATTTCGATATCCGGCGTGAATATGGACTTCATGCGGTTCTGCAAAAGTCGCAAGAACAGCAAACGTTCTTCATGATAAAGGAATGTCCGTGGATTCAAGCCGTCAAATTTGGAAATGTAATTTTTCGAAAAAATCAGGAAACTGCCATGCAGCAGCACATTTTCGGCACGGCGTTCCAGCAGGGATTCGTCAAACGCCTTATCCTTTTCGCCAAGGATTTTACGCAAGAGCCACTCGTAGGCAGCATCCAGACCGATGTAGTTCAGCCACAGTTTAAAGGAAACCTTGCGCACATACTGTCTGTACCACGATTCCGACGGCAGTTTCGCGGGGCCAGGATTTGAACTGTACGGCTTGTGTGGAGTCTTGATAATCGGTCCCAGCACATCGAACTTGCTCGTTTCAAATTCACGCTCTACGCGGGCGGCAAAGTCATTCTGCAGAATCATCGTATCGTTATTCAGCATCACGATGAAGTCCGGATTCTGATGTTCCTTTGCGAACTTGAAGCCCACATTGTTGCCGCGGGCAAAACCCTCGTTTTCTGCATTCAGAATCACAGTCACCTGCGAGTCGCCTTTATACTTCGCATCGAGTTCTGCGCCGGAGCCGTTCGGGGACTTGTTATCGACAACGACGATACCACATTCGGGGCCGACGCATTTCTTGATGGAGTCGATGCACTCGATAGTATCGGAGAGCGCATTGTAATGCAGAATGACAAAGGAAATATTCATCAGACGCGCGCCTCGTAGCAGTTCATGTACTGTTTTACGATTTCTTCCCAGCCGTTCTTTGCGAGCCATTCGCTTGCAATATATTTCCGGAAAGACTCGAGCTTTTCAGGATGCTCCAAGAGGGATTCCATCACAGAAGCCAAGGCGTCCACGTCGCAGGGTTTCACAATGACGCCGGACTTTCCGTTTTCAATCGCCTCGGCGAAGTTCCCTACATCGGACGCCACGACGGGCACGCCCATGGAGAACGCCGTCTGCACCACGCCACTTTGCGTCGCATCCTTATAGGGGCAGACCGTGAACAGCGACTTCTTCAAAAGATTCGCCAGTTGCGTCAAGGGAATGTAGCGATTCAACACAGCCACGTAATCCTTCCCCTTGTACAAAGTCTCGTCAAAGTAAAGTTTCCCGGAGCCCGCTATCAAAAGTTTCACATCGGGATGATTCAAATGCACTTTTTCAAAAGCCTGCAGCAAGTATTCCACGCCCTTGTACGGAGCAATCAGCCCAAAGAACAGGACGAACTTTACGCCAAGCAATTCCGGCGGCACAGCGTCTTCCGTTCGCTCCGATGCAGCGGATTTTCCGGCCAGGTAATTGATGCAGTCGTACTTTCCCAAGCGGCTAAAGAAGAGCCTTTCGCGAGGAAATTTGTATGTAGCGCAGAACCGTTCCGTCTCGGCGCCATTCAGCAGAATGATTTTCGGAATCCACTTGAAAGCGAGTCTGCGACAAAATTCAAATTCACGGTTATTCTTTGCCGAATGCGGGAACGGGTCGTGGAGCGTAAACACCAGCTTTTTACGCAGCAGGTACAAAAGCATCTTGTTCCTGCGCGGTGGCCACGTAATGTTCACCACGTCAACGCCAAGATGCTTGATGCGCCGCACCAGCGAAAGCATCGTCGCAATATTCGCCGGATGAAAATCGGATTGATGAAGACTATTCACCACGAAGACCTTGGACATGTCCATGTAATCTTCATAAGCCTTGAATTCATCGTAAATGGTCGCAGGGAAAATTCCCTGCTTTTCATAGACTTTCGGAATATCCACCAGTGTCGCGCGGTGACTGTAGACAGAGACGTAAATGAAGAAGTACACCTCGACACCTTGCCGCTGCATTTCGCGGATTAGCGGAAAATCGGCGTCCGAAAATGGCAAATTGCTGATGTAGGCGACTTTCATTCGGACCTCTAAATCTACTTCTGGCCGCCCATCATTTTATGCAGCATCACGCAAAGGCGGAACTTCAAGGTCGCCTTGTAATTCTTACGCCAGTCGCGAATGAACGGAATCTTTTCGCGGCGACCATAGAGGCATCCGTCCAAAAGCGCATACATCTTGGCAGAATGCTCCTTGATGAACTTGTCCATTTCAATCAGGAAGTCATTGTCGCCGTCTTCATTACGCACAAGGTTCTGCATATAGATGCGGCGAAGGCGGAGCAGCAGATACTGGTCGAACTAGCCCTGCACATTCATATTCTGATGCGCATCCCAGAATTCCACCATCCGCTTCGTAATAATCAGTTCCTGATTGCGACCGCGTCTGTAAACCTCGGGCGCCATCGTCTGGCCCGCACGACCGATGAGGTAACGGTACAGGACCTTCGGAAAATAGAAGCAGGTCGTCACCGTCTCCATGGGGAAGAATGCCCATTCCGTATCCGTATAGGAAATCCCCTCCGTCTGCTTGTATCCGAGTTTCCGGACGTTTTCCAATTTATACGCAATGCAGTGCATGGGCATCTCGTCAACCTTGGAGTAGTCGCAAAAATTCTGCACCTGCATCGGGGGCATCGCAAAATCATTCTTCAATACGAAGGAGCCGTCCTCGTGAATCTGCACCGTATCCGTCAGGAACAAGTCCACATCGACAGTCTTCATCTGCTCAAGCACATCGTCAAGAACCGCCGTATCAAAGTGGTCGTCCGCATCCAGGATTTTCACGTACTTGCCGCAGCCTTCGAGGACGCCGCGGTTGATGCACGAGCCGTAATTTCCGTTCTCCTTGTCGATGACGCGAATGGACTGCGGGTACTTTTCGGCATATTCGTGGCCAATTGCAGACGAGGAATCCTTGCTGCCATCATTCACCACGAGAACTTCGAGCAAGTCAAGGTTCCTTGCGACAAGCAAAGAATCCAGACACTTTCTCAAGTACTTTTCCATATTGTAAGTGGGTATAATCAGCGTCAGCAACTTTTCCATAAGTCAATTCCCAGATTTCTACACTTCCATTCCAAGCGCACGTTCAATAATGGGAGCCATGTCGTAATACTTGTATTCCGCAAGGCGACCGCCAAAGATGACGGATTTTTCTTCTGCGGCGAGGGCGCGGTACTTTTCGGCAATTTCGTTGTTGCGGGCATCGTTCACGGGATAGTAGGGTTCCATGCCCTCGGTCCATTCCGTCGAATACTCACGCGAGATGACCGTCTTCGGGCAATCATAGACACTTTGACCAAACATCTCGAAATGCTTGTGCTCGATAATCCGCGTATAGGGCACTTCGCGCTCGGTGTAGTTCACCACGGCATTCCCCTGGTAATTCGGCTTGTCCAGAACCTCATTTTCGAAACGCACCGTGCGGTATTCCAGTTTGCCGAAACGGTATCCGTAGAACTCGTCTAGTTTTCCGGTGAACACAATCTTTTCTGCCAAGGATTCCCACTGTTCACGATTCTCGAAGAAGTCCGCATTCACGCGAGTCTCGATTCCAGCAAGCAGGCCGTCAATCAACTTGTTGTAGCCGCCGATAGGGATTCCCTGATACTTGTCATTGAAATAGTTGTTGTCGAAAGTCAGGCGAACCGGGAGACGCTTGATAATGAAAGCCGGCAAATCCACGCACTTGCGGCCCCACTGTTTTTCGGTATAGCCCTTGATCAGTTTCTCGAAGATGTCGTTTCCGATAAGCACCTTCGCCTGCTCTTCCAAATTCCGCGGCTCGGATGCACCTTCGGCCTTCATCTTCGCGACAGCCTCGGCCTTCTGCTCCTCGATTTTCGTAAGCGCCTCATCAGGAGTCTTCACGCCCCACATCTGGTAGAACGTATTCATGTTGAACGGGAGATTGAACAACTTTCCCTGGTAATTTGCGACAGGACTATTCGTGTAGCGGTTGAACTCCACAATGGAATTCACGAAGTCCCAGACCTTCTTATTGGACGTATGGAAAATGTGTGCGCCATATTTATGGACATTGATACCTTCGACATTTTCGCAATGGACGTTTCCACCCAAATGCGAGCGCTTGTCAATCACAAGGCACTTCTTTCCAGCACGATTTGCGCAATACGCAAAGGTGGCTCCGAAAAGTCCAGACCCCACAATCAAATAATCGTATTTTTTTTCCATAGCAATTCAAATTTAGTTAATGTAATCGGAGCAATCTTTCAAAAGTTCCTATATTTGCACCCAAAGAAGCTTTCTATGAACCAAGTTATCGTATTCGCAATACTTTTCGGCCTCCTCTTCTTTATGGCCATCGGATCATTGCATGTCCGGTACTTGTCTCTTCTTGTCGGAACAATACTCTTCCCCCTAGGCATCAGCTTCTTACAGTCTCCAACCCTTAGACCCATGGACTTGTTTCTATACGGGTTCTTCGCTATCACAATTTTAAAAGACTACAAGACGCTCAGCGACGACATCAAGGCTTTTCCACTAAAGATTCCTCTTCTGCTTCTGTTTATAAGTCATTTTATATCGGTTTATTTCAACGAAGGTTTCAGCGTCAAGCAATTCTACGCTGCTACCCGAGAACTTATCGAACTCTACGGTTACATTTTCGCATCATTTTTCGTCGCAAGACATTCCGATACATCGCACATTCTTCACAAAGTCTATTATTTTGTCATCGTCCTTTGCATCTTCGGCATCCTTGAAGTTCTCCTTCAGGGCGACTACCCTTACACCTATATTTGCAGAGCGTTCCCCATCTATTCCGGTTACTATTCTCTTGACGATGTCGTATCCAGCATGCGCGATTACAGAATCCGCGTGGCAGTCACTACAGCACATCCCACAGCGTACGGCACGTTGCTTACATGCTTCGCAATCCTTTTCGCCTCTCTTTGGAACAAGCCCGATTGGAACAAATCTCACTTAGTTATTTTGTACGCGCTTCTCGCAATCAACCTGTTCGTCAGCGGGTCCCGCACAGGCATGGCTTGTACAGCGATAGGCTTAGGAATACTCTTCATACGGAACAGGCATGCCCTTCTGAAAATCGCATGCATCGGAACCCTCATTTTCAGCACAATACTTTATATCAATGTTGCCATTGACGAATTTTCAAAAGAAGGGCAAGGCAGCACCTTGTCAATGCGCCAGCAGCAACTTCTATTCACCTTTCTCCAGATACAGCAAAGTCCCATTGTCGGAAACGGAGTCGGTTACACAAAGAACGTTTTTGACTACGATGATGATGGACGCGTCATCAACGACGAATCCATCGGAGGTCTGGAGTCCATCGTGTACCGTTCCCTCATCGACTATGGCTTCATTGGACTCGGAACCTACTACTTCTTTGCGTTATGGTTCTTCATCGTCGTTTTCAAAAAGCGCAACGAAGATTTTCCGAGACATGCCGGATACACGCTCATACTGACAAGCACACTATTCTTTACACTTTCGGGGCACATCGGAAACAACACGGCGTTCGCATTCCTATTTGAGGGACTGATGCTTGGGCAACTGATTCCGGCAGAAGACAAGATTGAAGTTCCGGCAAAAAAAGACGACGAAAGCAACAATTCAGAAATAGTCGATGCAGAACTGATTGAAAATTCCGAATGCTAAAATTAAAGGATTCGAATTTTCGTTTCGAACACGGCTGCATCCTGAATTTGCGTTCTTGCGTAAAGCAACGTGCTCTCGACTTTTTCACCAAAATGTTCGGAATACCAGCCAGCTACAGGATTTTCTCCGCCTCTCGCCACCTCATATTCCAGCTTTGAATCCGGTGTCAGCAGAACAGATCTTGCGCCCGGTACAGAAATTTTAAACGAACCATTATCCACCTTGAAGACATTTGCCGACGGATGCAGATGAAACGGAATTTCCACAGAGGCGCCATTAGGGCTAGTCAACGTATCACTAACGACAAACTCATCATTTTCGCGATTGTAGACAACCTTGCGTTTATGTTCAACGCCCTCGGAACGATAGCCGTCATGTGTCGCTTCCACGAAATTTTCGCCAACATCCAGCGTCCTGCATTTGTAATGGTTCAGCCACATCGTAGGCCCGGCCTGCGTCGCCTGATTCTTGCCGTTCACGCAGACAGTATTGTGTGACGATGTCGCTACAAAATACCGGCGCAAATCCTTATGCGTATGATACGTAAACGTCCCCGGATCGACAATGACGGGGTGTCCATCCACATGCAGAATAAAGCTCAAGGCATCCGCATGGCCATGCGCAGCGATACTCAGAAAGCCGAGCGGAGCTGCATCAAAATGCAGATAGGTTTCGCGAACAGCTGCGGTACATTCAGCAACAGCAGCAGGACCTTTCGCGACAGCCGCGTTTTCAGCAGCAACAGCGGTGGCACCTTCTGCGACAACGGCTCCATCGGCGGTAACTTCAGCGACAGCAGCATTTTCATCAACAGCAACAGTACTTCCAGCAATTTCAACAGCAGCGGCTCCAACAGATGCTGCCGCGACGCGTTCCTCCTTGCGGAATATAAAATGTCCGCTTTCGCAGAAAAACTTATTGCCATCAAGCGTTTCACCCGAGGCCACAGGCAGGCTCGAAAATACCGCGCGCCCCGCCTCGTCGAACAGAAGCTGATTCTTCTCATCCCACACGGCACCTTCGCGCTTCAAGTCCGCATCCTCAAAATACACTGCAAAAGAAGTCAACAGCGACTTGAAATTGTTGAAGTGTCCACCGGCATCCGGGCGCAAGACGAAGCCGTCGTCGCCATCGCCATACATCGGATAATTCCAGCCGCAGTCCACAAACGCGTTCATGAAGCGCGCCATCTCGTGCAGGCGCTCCTTGTAACTTTCCGAAAAAGGATGCTTGCAAGAATCGCCCACTAAAGCAGCAATCAAGAAAAAGTCATCAATGAACTGGATGTATTCCGCGGCCTCTTCGCGATTCACGCCCTCCGCCGTATTCTGCAAGAGAATTTCTCTTTCAAGTCCAGTTTTCGCATAAGCCAGCCGCTTTTCGCGATTCGGAATTCTCCAGCAGCATGCCGCCACAAATAGTCCCGCATACTCCGAAATCAAGTGGTTGTTTGCCGACGAATACAGCGACGGGTGCAGATACGAATATTCCGCATGCTCATCAATCAGCGGCATCCAAACATTTTGCACAAATGCGGCAAAAGTCTCGTCTGTTTTCAGTAGACTTTCAGCGGAAAGCAAGTCCCAGCAGAACGCCCAGTTGATAAGCCGGATGTTCACCTCGATATTGCTATACCAATTGACGCCCACCATGTACGGGTTCGCATTCTTCCAGCTAGTCAAATGAAACATCACCAATTCCAAATACTTACGCTCACCCGTCTTCTTGTAAAGAGACGCGATATGCGTCAAGAACAGCTGGCGGTTCACTTCCCACACGTGCTTCGCACTGCCGAACTTGTCGCTGCGAATGTCAATTCCGTGCGCAAAAGCTAGCGGGAACCGCTTGCCGCTTTGCACATCCAGATGCCAGTCCACCGACTTGAAAACATCGACGGACTTTTCAAAAATCGGATAATCCAAATGAAGTGCAGTATCATTTACAATTTCAGATTCCGGCAAAGGTAACGGCGCAACCGCTTTTTTCTTTAAAATTCGCTTATCAAGAATATGTGTGCGGATTCGCTGACGCACACGGAAAAGCACCTCTTCGGGAGAGAATGTTTTTATACGCTGAATATACCACGTTAGAGACATACTGCAAAATTAGAAAATTCCATATAGTGGCAAATTTCACAGCCATCAATCGCGCATCACTCACCCCTACAAAAAACGGCACCCAAGCAGGCACCGTTTCAATATTCACAATTTGCATTTTCTGAATTACTTCAGCCCGAGCAATTTCTTATAGGCGCCAATCAACTTCGGCCTCTCAAAGTCCCAGCTGAGTTCCGTCTCGACGCGATTGCGGCCGAATCGGCCCATCTCGGTAGCCTTTTCCGGGTTATCAAGGAGCCAAAGAATCTTTTCTGCAAAATCCTCAACATCGGTGTTCTTCGCATAGAGCGAAGCATCCTGCGCGCTGAATTTTCCTTCCTTCAACGTGAACTGCACAATGGGCTTCCCGAACGCCATGTACTCCATAATCTTGTTCATGGTGGACTTGTCGTTCATTTCGGACGGCAAATCCGGATTCACGCAAACATCGGCAGTATTCATCACATCGGCTAAATACTCGTCACTCACGCGTCCAGGAAATTCAACAAATTCCTCAAGCCCCATGGACTTGTTCAATTCGCGAAGCTCTTCCAAAGAAGGCCCCCCGCCCATGATGCAGAAGCGAATGTCCCTGCGATTTTTCTTGTTGACAAGATAATCAACGGATTGCAACAAAAGATCGATGCCTTCCTGCTTTCCCATCACACCGATGTAGCCAACAAGATACTTGAAACCTTTCTTGACTTCAGGCTTTGCAGGTCCCACCTTCAACTTGTTGATGTTCGGACCGCTGCGAACCACCGTAACATCCTCGGGCTTCTTGTGACCGCGACGAATAGCGATTTCCTTGTACGACTCGTTCGTCACAATCGCGTGTTTTGCAAAATGGTACGTCAGGCGCTCCACTAGAATCATGGCGCGGTAGCCAAGCCCCTTCTTGCCGAACTTCGCAATCCAAAGTTCCGGATTGATATCGTGATGGTCGAAAAGGAACTTGCAGCGAGTAAGCGCAAAGAACGGCATCGCGGCAATAAAAATCAGGTCAGGCGGATTGCAAGCGTGAATCACATCCTGCACACCCTGCTTGCGAAAAACCTTCAAAAGCAACCGAAACTCATGAAAGAGGGCACAAGCATATTCCTTGAAATAATCTAGCGTCCGATTCGCCTCAGGAAGCGGATGACGGTAAATCCGAATACCTTCCAACTCCTCGTATTCCAGCGGATACTTTTTCGTCTTTGGACAAATGACAGTCACCTCCGCCCCCGCCTCATGCAGGGACGTAGCCTCTTGCCACACACGCCTATCGAACGGAACCGGAAGATTTTCTACGACAATGCAAATTTTTTTACCATGAAGTTCCATAGCTTTACCAGCAGAACCCTTCATAGTTCGGAAGCATCTCTACGGACGGATCCTTCAATCGCACCAAGTCAAGGAAATGAATCTCCGGGTACTTGCGAATCAAATTGGGAAGTTCCGGATTTCGCACCGTGATAATAACCAAGCTCGTTCTGTTCACCACTTCTTCGACATTATTTTCCAAAAGCGGAAGCAAATGCGGAATACGCTTGTTAAGTTCACGCAAGTTGGTTTCCTTTTCGCGGGCGATATTCAAATAGCGGTCATAAATGCAAAGCGAGCAGCCCTTCCCAAGAACCGCTTCGGCCAAGCGAATCGAAGCAGAATTGCGAAGATCATCCGTCCCCGCCTTGAACGTTAGACCAATGATGCCTACAGAACGGCAACCTATTTCCTGCACACGCGTAAGAACCCGCCGGATGTGCATGTTATTACTTTCTTCGATAGCACCAAGAACAGGCACTTCCACCTGATTTGAAGCTGCGAGGAAATTGAGTCCGCGCAAATCCTTCGGAAGGCAAGAGCCACCGTAAGCAAATCCCGGTTTGAAATAGTATGGGGAAATGTTCAGCTGGTCATCCTTGCAGAACAAATTCATGACCTTGTGGCTGTCAATATCCAATTTTTTGCAAATCGCACCGACTTCGTTCCCGAACGTCACCTTCAAGGCATGATACGAATTGTTGACAAACTTGATAATCTCGGCCACCTTGGGTTCCACTTCGACAATGTCGCTGCCAAGAGAAGCATAAATTCCTCTCAAGGAATCCAAAGCACGACGATTTTCGCAACCAATAACAGTCAATGGAGGATTAAGGTAATCCGAAACCGCCATACCCTCACGGAGAAATTCAGGATTCGACGCCACGGCAAAGTTGATGCCTTCACGCTTCCCTGAAATTTTTTCAATCATTGCTGCTGCGGCGGCATTCGTTCCAGGCGGAACCGTGCTGCGAATGACAACAATGTGGAATGTAGACTTGGAGCGAATCACTTCCCCAATTGATTTCACCGCAGCCATTAAAAATGACGTATCCAGGCGTCCATCTGCAGCGTTAGGTGTACCCACACACAAGAAGGAAATCTCGGATTTCATGACCGCCTCTTCCACAGAAGACGTTGCGGTAATGAGTCCACCCTTGAACCCTTCCTGCATGACCTCATCAATATCGCGTTCTACAATGGTCGGAAGACCTTTTGCAATACGAGCAACCTTGCCTTCATCGACATCAACCCCAATCACATGATGTCCAAGTTTTGCAAGGCAAGCTATTCCTACACACCCAACATAGCCCAGCCCAAATACGCTAATTGCAGCCATATAAGTCCTTTACTCGGCTTTACCCTTACCAATGCTAGTCACCTCGAAGCCGATTTTTCTAAGAGCAGCGGCATCGAGAATATTGCGACCATCAAATACAAAGGCAGGTTTCGCCATATTACAGTAAATACGTTTCCAGTCAAGTTCAGCAAAGCACTTCCATTCGGTACAGACAACAACCGCATGGGCGCCTTCTGTGGCCTTGTACGGGTCGGCTTCAAACTGCACTTGTTCAAGAACATCCTTCAAGTCGCGCTTCGCATCGGGAATCGCCTTCGGATCAGTAACAACCGGCAACGCATGTTCGGCAAGCAAATCGCGCACAACAAGGTTCGCAGGACTTTCGCGAGTATCACCGGTATTCGCCTTGAAAGCAAAACCGAACACCGCAATCTTCTTTCCGGCAATCGTATTGAACATGGTCTCAAGCATGCGATCCACCACGCGGTGAGTCTGCCACTCGTTGATTTTCACGACGCTTTCCCAATAGGCGGCGACTTCGGGGAGACCGTAGTAACCGCAGAGATAAGCGAGATTCAAAATATCCTTCTTGAAGCAGGAGCCTCCGAAACCGATGGAAGCCTTGAGGAACTTCGGACCGATGCGCTTGTCCTTACCCATCACAAAAGCGACTTCATCCACGTCGGCGCCAGTGCGTTCGCAGAGGGCGCTGATGGAGTTGATGGAGCTGATGCGCTGTGCAAGGAACGCATTCGCAGTAAGCTTCGTCAGTTCAGAAGACCAGAGGTTCGTCGTGAGAATGCGTTCACGCGGAACCCAGTGGGCATAAACGTCCACCAGTTTCTGGCAGGCGACAAGGCCTGATTCCGTCTGGTGACTACCGATAAGCACACGGTCCGGTTCAAACAAGTCGTTGATAGCGGTCCCTTCGGCAAGGAATTCCGGATTCGAAAGCACTTCGAAATGCAGTCCCTTGTCGTTAGAGTTCAAGATGCGTTCCATCGCTGCAGCCGTACGCACAGGAAGTGTAGACTTTTCAACGATGATTTTGCCTTCATCGGCAATCTCCAGAATATTGCGAGCAGTCTTTTCCCAATACTGGAGGTCCGACGCCTTGCCGGCCCCATGACCAAACGTCTTGGTCGGAGTATTCACAGAAACGAAAATGATGTCCGCTTCCTTGATGGCGGCCGGAATATCGGTACTGAAAAACAGGTTGCGGCCACGAGCACGCTTCACGACATCATCCAAGCCCGGTTCAAAAATCGGGAGATTTTCGCTATTCCATGCATCAATTCGAGATTGGTTGATATCGACAACAGTCACTTTGACATCGGGACTCTTGTCAGCGATAACAGTCATGGTGGGGCCTCCAACGTAGCCCGCACCGATACAGACAATATTAGTTTTAAAATTCATGATGCTTCCAATTTAGCAAATTAGACGAGAATTATCAAAAAAATTGTCCATACACCACGCAAAAAGCCACGATTACATGAGGTTTCTCTATAATGCCAACCACTAAAATTCTTATTCACTACAACAATCATAGGAAGTAAATCTGTCAACAACGAATTATCCATCATAGAGGAACCGAAGCTGGACCAGGGATATTTTTCCAAAATACTCCCTTTATATTTGTTGTCGATATTTTTGAAAGCATCCCAAGACACCATACTCCACATCAAGTCATCAGAATATTCAACTTCAGCATACAAAGCCAATGTCCAGATTTAAAGTTGAATTTTTCAAGAATCTCGAAAAAACGATTTATCTCAAAAGGTTCTTGAATAAAGTAGCATTACGTTATCGAAATATCGCAGTGATGTTCGTGATTTCACTCGGCATAATCACACGGATTCGGTCTTTCAGCCCATCGCTCCAGCCGACAAATACACTACCTGCGCTTTCCTGGGCAGTCAATGTCACAGGAACAATAGCATAGAAATTCACCGTCACAGAAACGGCATTGAGAGGCAATTCATTCACAAGGACCACCCCCGAACCGGAAACGGAAATCGTCAAAGGAAACTTTTCAGTAAGCGAGAAATAGTTTTCCATTTCCGTAACAATCTCTTCCTGGCGGGTTTTCGCAAAATTCTTCATTTTGGAAAGCGTAGTTTCCATGTACTGCCTGCTATGTTTCCAACGCTTCTGATCGCGAGCAATTTCAGGTTCGATTTCCGCCATCATTTTTTCTATGCGGGATAGAATGCGTCCCGATTCGAAATTCGTCGTAAGCAGAACCATCATGCGATTCACGAAGGATTCCCTAAAATATTCATTTTCAAGCAAACGACGCAAGAGTAGCGTATATTCCGGGCCATTGGGCCAGCTTTCGCCATCCTCGGCCGTAGCGAATTCAAAAATGTTGTTCGTATATTCGCTGTAGTTGTTCCCAAAGCCGAAATCCAAATCGTAAAGGAACCATTTCCATTTCGTCTCGGGATTGTGCGAACGCCATTTCTTGAGATTGTTCCCGGGCCAGTCGCGATTGTTCACAAATATCTCTGTATGTACGTAGTTCAAAAAGTTGTTCACATCAATCCGCTCGGACAAATACTTGTAATTTTCCTCCACATCCAAATGATGGTCTTCAAGCCAATCCATAAGCGCCACGTAATCGGTGGAAGACCCGTTCGTCACGGAGTTGTCGGCCTTAAGCAAATCAATATCCGACGGATCCATTCCATAGTGTGTTTCAAAGTAGTATTCCGTCGCGCGCTCGCGTATGTTGTGTATTCCAAAGTACTCGCCGTTATAAAATACGATGGACGGGCGCCCCCGCTGGTAATCTACGCCCAAGCCCTCCGAAATGGAACTGGCCAGGCGGTCGTGGATGTAGTCGGCGCTATAGTTGCTGCCATTGTTGCGCAGCACAAAATTCTTGAACTTCGTAAGCAACGGAAATTCAGGGAAGAGCGGATAGTCGAGCCTCTTCTTGCCGTACTTTTCGCGGAACGTTATCACGACCGATTTTTTGTCGTTCATTCGGCTGTAGTTTCCAAAAATCTTGAGGCCCGCATTTTCCGCAAAGCCCAGTTCCTGTTTTCCCGGCTCCAGGAGTTCCACAAACACAGGCACCTCGCGATCAGACCAATAGTTTGCGCCATAGTGCGGTTCCGTTTCCTGCGCATTGCTCCCTTCGGTATAAAGCCCTGTATCAGGGTCAAACAGCGACAGCGGATTTCCCGTCACAAAAACCGTAGCAATGCCAGGCTGCGACTCGAAAACATAAGTTCGGGTAATGACTCCGCTCGGAAGCTTCCCCGGGACAAACGAGGCGCATCGCACGGTCATCGTAGAATCAACTCTTAAAGCCGTAATCGGGACGCTGTTTTCATTAGGTGGCGCACCCCCGTTTTCGCAGCGCACATATTCAGACGCATCAAACACGACATCAAACGGAGCCGCATAAAACCCTGAAACAGGCATTTGATGCACAGGCTTTGGCGACTGTTCCGGCACCACAATCTCGGAGGCGAAGCCGTAGGGAGATTCCGCCGCAAAGCCCCAGGCGTTCACGCCTTCGGCAGAGGTCCCTAACGTCCAGGACTTTCCTATGGGCATTTCGGGGTACGCAACAGAATCCACGATGGCGCACGCCTCATTGACAAGGTAGAGCGAACCAGCCTTCTTTTTCACTTTAAACGACGTATGCGGCTCGTGACCGCGATTGCGCACCACATACGATTTTACATTCATCTGCATGCGCAAGACTTCTAGCGACTGAGGGCTGAAACGAGTCCCGTAAATATGAGCAAGATCCGGAAACCTTGAACCAGTCGGTAAAGCGGCCCTGTACGTCGTATTGGAATCACCCGTTCCCGTAAAGACAATTTCATAGCCCTTCCAATCATCCAAATCAGGTTGCGCCAAACGCAAGGAAAGTTGACGATCCTTCGTGATGAACCCGGTCAGCAAAAGCTCATTGGCCATGCTGATGTCCACGACGTCTTCCTTATTGGAATTGCCTGTTCCAACAAAAACCGAAATGGAGCTCCAGCCCAATTCCTTGTTATCGCCGAACTGCATATCCGCACCTACATGACGAACTCTATCTTCCGAGTAGCAGATTTTACTTTTGCCTTCGAGCGGCTCCGCGAAACTGTATCCGGCAACATCATTTTGCGAGTCAGTCCAAGTCCAGCAGCCAGAGCCAATCATATTCAACGAATCGTGCGGCATTTCGTAATCGGGATAATTCTTTCCCGACAAAAATACAAGCATGAACGACTTGGGAGGAACAACCGCATTACCAAAAATCCACTTACGAGGTTCATCCATGGAATCCGTCAAGGAGAAACCAGCCATGCTGACAGCCGTATCCGACGGATTGAAAAATTCCACCCAGGCAGCATCTCCCCCTTCATGATCTTCGTACGACAAGTTTATCGTGCTCACTTCTGAAAATATCGCAGGCGGATTTCCGACAAATGGAAACGTTGAAACGGATTTTTCAGATTCATCAGCCATGGGATTCGGAGAATTTTCTCCTGAGCATCCGCCAAGCAAAGCGCACGCAATCATAAAAGGCAGGGAACCCAAAAAAGAGCGAACCATACCTTTAATATATATATATGCCGCCCTTAAAAATTCAATTTTCAAAAAACTATGGATTATGGCGACGCGGGCGACGAACCACAAAAAGAGCGGCACCCGTAAGCACCAGCGCAACCGAAACAACCTTCCCTATCGGGAATGCCTCAGCAAAAACGATAGCCCCGGCAAGGGTCGGGACCGCAGCTCCCACAGCAGCACTAAAAGGCACGATAAACAGCGCCCTTCCGCGGGAAAAAGAGATTTGTGAATACAGGAACGCAATTCCGTAAGTGACAATGTAGCCCCAGACACGCGGATCCAGAAGCAATCCAAAAATCGTCGAAGCGCTTACCGCATCCAAGTCGAAATCCATGGCGACGCTCTTGTAAAACGCGGCAGAAATTCCAAAACCGACTCCCATGATGAGCGAGTCCACCATTTCGCGATTCTTGCACCACAAATGGGCAATCAAGGTCACTCCGCAAATGGCGCCGGCATAAGTCCAAAGCATTCCCACATCCTGAACGCTCGTCGATTCCCCAAGATTTTCCACAGAGTACAAAAGCCCAGCCACCACAAAGCAAATCGCAACAACAATCCGCTTCGTGAGCGCTTCCTTTAAAATGCAAAAACCCATCAGCGCCGTAAGCACCGGATTCAGAACCATCATGGGTTGCACCTGGCTCAAGTCGTAACGCGCCATCGCAATGTAGTAGCCAAGAGTCGCAAGCCCGGAACATCCAATGCCACACCACCAGTAACGATTCGTCAACACGCCTTTCAGGAACAGCCACGGCTTCGAAACACCTCCCGTAACCTTACCGACAGTAGACACCCCCGACTTTTCAAGGATGTTTCCGCAGGCGAATAAAAAGGCAGGGCCGATTGTAAGAAGTAAAAAAAGCATTTCTTTGGTTCTAGGTTATATGTATTAGGCTTTTGCGAATGAAGCACTGGTTTTCGAAATTTAGCTTTTTAAAAAAAAAGAATCCTGAATTCGATGCAGAAAATGCGGAATTAGTGAATAGTGAACAATTTTCGCAAACGCGAGATGCTGTGTTCGCAGTTGCGAGATATCTCACTTGAGCATTCAACGAGAGAAGCTTTTCGTACAACTCAAGCCTTTTTTTCAACAAAAATGGACCCCAAACTAAACATTTTTCCTCGTTTGGCGTCCATTTTCACAAACAAATTAAACAACAAAAGGCTTTCAACGAAAAAAAAGACTCACCCTATGGACCCCATTTCACTCTTTTAGCCCATTTTGGGGTCCATCCACGCTTCAATGCGAAGAATTTCCATGCAAACAAAGTAAAAAAAATGGACGCCAAAGCAGCATTTTTCCATCATTTGGGGTCCATTTCAGCAAAAAGCACTCATTTCAGCGGCAAAATACTGCTTTTTCCGCGCCGAAGGCGCCAAACTCTACTCTAGCCCCTAGACCCTAGCTTCTCATTCGCGGATTTAACGCTACATTCCGCAGTTTATTTCTGTAATCCAGCCTACCAACCACTGCTTACACTCTTCCGCAGATTTAACGCTGCAAACCTCACCCTACAAGCTATCGTAAATTTCCTGATAAATCCAGTAGTTGCCCATAACACGCTTCACGTAGTCGCGAGTTTCCCAATAGCTGATATCCTCGGCGCGAACATCCCAGGGAAGCCCTTCACCAGCAGCTTTCCAACGCTTCGTCGGCTTCGGTCCCGCATTGTAGTTTCCAAGCACATACATGTAATCTTCTTCATATTGCGCTTTCAAATCCACCAAATAGCGAATACCAAGGCGAATGTTCATGTAAGCGTTATACAGCTGCTTCGGAGTAAAATTCTCAATTTCCTCCTTTCCAGCAAGCATTTTCCCAGTCGAGGGCATAATCTGCAAAAGTCCGCAGGCTCCCGCCGGAGACTTGATTTCAAAATTGAAAATAGATTCCTGACGCATGACGCTATATACGAAAAACGGATCGATACGACTGCCAGAATGGAACTTGACCACATCCGTATAAGGAATCGGATACAAGTAATGCAACACATCTATAGGTGGAGCAAGCAACTGACGACGATCGATGTTTCCCTGGAACTGTCGAGCCAGCCTATATCCCGCAGCAATTTCCCCCATTTCATAGAACAACTTTCCATATTCGTACAAGAAATCAAGACGTTTTGCATTTTTGCGGCGCCCCTCATCATAAAGGGCGAAAGCCTCTTCAGCAAAGCCACACTTGAACAGTTGCTTGATGCGTTCATAACGCTCTCTGTTGTAAGTCGCGGAATCAACAGCCACATTCCCCTTCTGCATGGAGCGGACCCAGTCCATAGTCTCCTTTTCAGACATAGAAACACCATGGGCATACGGTATTAATTCCGGTGACATCAGACTATTCTCAGCAAGCTTCAAGCGACTGCGATGCGCATAATACCCCAACGGGAAATCCTGAATACAATCCAGATAAGCCTCCCGCGCAAGCTCAAGCTTCCCTATTTTCATGTAGGTATCGCCTAGGAACATCCTTGCAGCACTGGAAGGCCACATGAAAGGCTCCTCCTTTGCTTCCGAAAAAGCCGTAGCCGCAAGGTCCCATAATTGCTGCTTAAAGTAGATAAAACCTATGCGGAATTTAGCCCACTGGCGCTTAGGATTCTTCTTGAAACGCGGATGCGTCAAAGCGTTGAAACAAATCAATGCGCTATCATATTCACTTTTCTGTTCATATTCAAATCCGCGAACCCAGAGCCTATTGGCAGAATCCTTGCTGAACTGACTCACATCCTGCAACAGGGAATCGTAATGCATTATTTCCCTTTGGAATTCATCTGGCCTATCGCGATACATCTTCAAAATTGAACGCATCCACACAGGTCTTGCCTCGACAGAATCCAAAAGATAGCGGAACTGCGCAATGGATTCATCAAAACGAGACAAGCCACGCAAGGCGACAGCCCTTTTTTCCCAAAGCACAATGCGCGTTCCCAAATCCAGCGTACTCGGAGGAAGTTCCGAAAGCAGGGAATCCTCCGGAAGCGTCACCTCCTGCTCCGGGTTCTTTTCCACCAGGGCAGCATCCATCCTCATAATGGAATCCAGTAGCGAAAGACAATTCGACACCTCATCCTTGATGCAAGCCATCTTCGCATAAGCAACCTTCTCCGAAAGCGATTCAGGCTCCCCGGAAACAGCACGCAGATTCTTCATCGAAGCAAAAGCGGAATCCTTGTAGGCAGACTTCGTCGTCATCAGCTGAAAATAAAAGCGCTTCGCCTCCTTCTCCCGTTCCAGTTGCTCCAGAATTTTAGCGTAGCGGTACTTGAGCGCAATGGAATACTCGAGCTTCGGATACTTTTTAAGGAACGTCTTGATGGAATCCGCGCGAGCAGACGCCTTCATCGCAGAATCCGCCAAAGAAGCCTCGACACGCAGCTTTGCAACAGCAAGCGTCCACGCAGCATCCTTCGCATACTTTTTCTCATGCTTGCGAATTTCCTTGCGCATCTTGGAATACTCACCCTGCATAAAACGAATGCGAATAAGGCGCAAGGCAACTGTCGCATCAACAACAGAATCATGCCCCAATAGCGATTTGTACGACTTGAAAGCCTCATCCCAATAGCCACTATAGAAATAGTACGCAGCCTTTGCATAGGCACGTTCCTTGCTCGCAAGCGTCTGGTCGCTCATAGCCTTTTTCGCCAAAGCAGCACGGACAACCCTATTCTGGAACTGATCCGGTTCAATCTGCTCTTGCATCTCATAAGGATTGTAATGGGTATCAGGTACCGTAGCTATAAGGCTGTCGGTCACAGATGCCGAAGCAATGCTCACATCCTCGACATCAGCAAAAGAGAATACAGCACAAGCGAGCAATATAGGTATCAATCGCAACATCAAATATCCAATTCTTATTTATTCTCGACACGACCAACAAAACTGGAAATGCCAAGATCCTTAATCATTTGAGCATACTTTGTATGCATATAGGCATTCACACTTTCCGCATCATCCATCTGGAGAACCATCAAAGCCGCATCACGCACGTCCTCGAAGTTGAACGAGCGAATAATCTTCTTCGTGGCCATCACACTCCACGGAGTCATGGAAAGTTCATCAACACCTAGTCCGACAAGCAAAAGTACACTCATCGGGTCCGTGCACATTTCACCGCAGACAGCCACAGGAATTCCCTCCCTGTGAGCCGCAGCGACAATCTGGTAAATCATGGAAAGCACCGCCGGATGATGCGGCTGGAACATATCCGTGATAAGCTCATTTGTACGGTCAACAGCCAAGGTAAACTGAATCAGGTCGTTTGTCCCTATACTGAAAAAGTCCACTTCCTTAGCAAGTTTATCCACAATCATCACAGCAGCAGGCACTTCAACCATCACGCCGATTTTCACAGCAGCGCAAACATGCCCTTCCGCTTCTAATTCCTCGCGGCATCGCCTAATGCATTCCTTCGCTTTTCGCAATTCGGACATTCCCGAAATCATCGGCAAGAGAAGCCTTAGATTACCCTTGGTATTTGCAAGCAAAAGTGCTTTCAACTGCGTTCTGAAAATATCCTCACGATCAAGGCACACACGAATCGAACGCCACCCCATAAAGGGATTGGATTCATTCATAGCGGAAATTCCGCTCACCAGCTTATCGCCACCAGCATCCAACGTACGAATAATCACAGGACACGGCGCCATCGTTTCAAGAATATGCCTGTAGGCATCTTCCTGCTCCTGCTGCGTCGGGGCATCCTTCCTGAAGAACAGGAATTCCGAACGATAGAGACCGATTCCCGTAGCGCCAAAGTCCATGACCTTGTCCGCTTCCGACGGAAGTTCGATATTCGCATGCAAAACAATATACTTGCCATCGCGAGTCATCGGCTCCAGCTGACGCATCGTGAACAATTCGCGGCGCTGGCGTTCAAAGACTTCCTGACGTTCATGGAACTTACGTATGTCGTCTTCATTCGGATTCAGAATGACCATACCGCCAGAGCCATCGACCAGCACGACATCTCCCGCCTTGCCAAGAGCCGCAATATTACGCAGGCCCGCTACAGCAGGAATCTGGAGCGAACGTGCCAAAATAGCCACATGGCTCGTCGGTCCGCCCGTATCCATCGCCAAGGCGCCCACCTGTCCAGGCTTAAGCGTCATCAAAAAGCTCGGCATGAACTCGTGTGCCACAAGCACAATGCCGTCCTCAGTAGAAACATCCTCCAGCACCGGTCCGGAATCTTCCATGGCAGACATCAGACGATTGTACAAGTCCCTGAGATCCGCCGCCTTGTCTCTCATCGCAGGCGAATTTATCGTTTCAAACTTGTGGATGTAGTCCCCGATAACCACATGGACTGCCCAGCGCGCATTCTTGTGCTCTTTCTTAATCTTGTTCAGGACCCCATTCATAAGCCCTGGATCCTGAAGAATCATCAAGTGCGTCGCAAAAATCAGGCTGTCCTTCAATCCAGTCCTGGTTTCGGATATATCCTTTATCTGGGCAATTTCTTTAGCAGTCTTATTGACCGCCTTTAGGAAAAGCTGTTCTTCCGCAGCGAGTCGGCTTTCCGGAAGAGTCTCCTCCACCACCGAAAATTCGCGGTTCGCGACCGGGAAAATTTTCCCCATGGCATAGCCAGGGGAAGACGGCACTCCGACAAGCACCATCCTCGAAGGTTTCTGAGTCCCCTCGTTTTGTGTTTTTGCCAAAAAATCAGCAGGGTTCTTCGTTGAAGTGGTCATTGAATAGCTTTTCCAACTGCTGAACGACCAGCTCTTCATCCTCGCCATCCACCTCGAACTTGACCTCCGAGTTTGCGGGAATGGCAAGCATCATCACATTCAAAATGCTCTTCGCATTAGCCTTGGATCCATCAAAAACGATGGACACATCGCTCTTGGCTTGTCCGGTAATATCGACAATCATCCCGGCCGGGCGAGCATGAACACCCAATTTATTTGAAACGACTAAAGACTTTGTAATCATCAATTCCTCAGAAAAAATCCACATTAATATCAAGACCGTCCTCAAGAATAATCCTGAAGAGGCTGTCCGCCGAATGAACGGTTTTTATCATATCGTCATGCAACTTTCTGTCATTCAGCAAAATTCCGACAGTATTCTCCTTGGACTGCACCTTGGCTATCAGTTCATCCAAATGCTTCGTCACGCCATCCAATTCACCAATCAACCCCTTCGCATCCGTCATGACCTTGTCCGTTCCAGCAAACAGGCTATCCATCGGAGACTTGACGCTATCCACGAGAGCATTCACCTTTACAGTCACCTTGTTCAAGTTGACAAGGCTAGTCTTAATTTGAGGATCCACAGAATTGACCATCGTCATCAGGCGGTCTTCAAGACCTTCAGCCTTGTTGAGGAGTACCTTGAAGCGGTCCTGAAAATCCGGATTCGCAATCGTTCCGTCCAAGGCCTTTTTCACAGATTCCAGAAGCACCTTCGTACTGTCGCATACTTCACCAGCAAGTCCGAGCGCTTCGGCAATACCTGCATCAAACTGTCCTGTCACGGTATCACCCGGAGCATAATACTCTTCGGAATCGCCAAGAATCATTCCTATCTGGCGTTCACCCATGATACCGATATTCTGCACGCGGATTTCGGAATCCTTCGGAATTTTGACACCCGACTTGAGTCGAATCGTGACAACTACGCGATGTCCGGCCAGTTCAATGGATTCCACCTTGCCAAGTTTCACGCCGTTCACCTTGACAGGGTCATCTAAAACAAGCGTACTCACCTGAGTAAACCGCAAATGATAAATGTCAAAGGTTTCACGAGGATCCTTCTCGTTCAAGAAGAATATTCCGAATACAAGGATAATCACCGCCAATACGACGACGAGACCAACGGAAAAGTATAATGCTGAATTTTTCTTCATTTCAAAACCAATCTAGCATATTCCGAGAAATTCATGAAAGATGGCCGCCAAAAGCACCCCTAAATCACGCATCAATTCGAGTAATCGGACTATTAGACTCAATTCCGTTCACATGTCGGTCAAGCCAGTCCAGCAAAAGGGAATCACGTTCTCCCTTCGGCAAAAGGAACTTTTCACGTCCTTCCTTCTGCATATACACATCGAGGTACGTCATCAGCACTCCACCGGCCACCGAGACGTTCATGGATTCCGTGATGCCGTACTGCGGCAGCTTGAATTCATAATCGGCATGGGCAAGCGTATCCGGATGATTGCCGTGGAATTCACTTCCAAGGTAGAAGGCCATCGGCTGACTCAAATCCAAGTCAAGGACAGAATTCGTGGTATTCGTGCTTGCAACAGCAATCTTATAGCCCTTTGCACGCAGCTTTTCCATGCACAACATGCGCTTCTTGTACAGATAAATGCTCATCCACTTGTATGAACCTTTCAAAATGGACTTGTTCACGCTGTAGGCGTTATCCTCTTCAATCACATGCACGTCCTGCAAACCGAAGCATTCAGCTGTACGGATTACCGCAGAAATATTATGCGGATCGAACAGGTCTTCGAGGACCATGCAGAAATGACGTGTGCGACGATCCACCACCGAAGTAAGCAGTTCCTTACGACGGTCAGTCACACGGGCAAGCAAAGATTCCAAATCCTTCGATTCACTCATTTTCATTCCTTTTTTCTATAACTTTTTCAGGCGTTTTCGCAGATAAACTATCCTTGAAAGCCTTACCTCTCTTTTCAAAATCACCAAGTTTCCAAGGCGCACCGGCCACGACGTTTTCAAACTCGACCACATAGCCGGCATTCTCGCCCTTCAAAAGCCCACTTTTCAGGAGCGGCTCCTTGTTGCCGCTATAGTACATACCGGCAGCCTTTTTCACATCGTTCACGATTTCATCTATTTTATCGTTCACGACACTTTTGAAAACTCGCATCTGCATAATAGAGTTCAGCACGGAGTTTCCCGGAAAGACAATCGCCTTAAGCCTGTACGCAAGTTTCCTGTCAGACACCTTGTCCATATCCAGGTAGGCAATCGCCGTCCCGTGTAAAGACCACTTCAAAATCTTCGCATGGCCGAAGCCGAAAAACATGTTGCGCATCCCGAGCTTCACCCCAGCACTGTCCTGCAAAGCCCAGTAAAAATCCCCCGACAGGTTGCCACCGTTGCTTCCACTAAAGTACCTATGGCTGCCATTATATTCCAACGTATAATTCGAATTCAGATAGGCGTTAATCAGACTCGCCGTAAAGGGCATGTTGTCGAACAGGTAGCTGATTTCATTCTCATTCAATGGGAGCGTTCCCTTGTTCTCGTAGATTACCCTGTACCGACGTCCCAGACGGGCATACACCTCGATAACTCTCGGTTTTCTCAAGTCAAGCGCAAAGCCCCGTCTAGAAATTTCAAAATATGGTTCGCAATATTCCGTATCATACTTCAGCTTAGGCCAAGCTTTAAGGTCATCCTCGGTGCAAAAGTCCAGCTGCGATCCCATGCATTTCTTGACACCAGAACAGAGGCTTCGCACGTCGTCATCCTTGCCGCCTAGGCGCCAAAGCACATACTTGCGCTCAAGGCCGCTTTTTACAAAGCCCGTGGTTTGCTCTACAGCCGAAGCTTCCCCAATCCATAAAAAGAAAAGCAGGAAAAGCAAAAGGGGAACCGCACCTGGACGAGCGGAATCCCCAAGACTTTCTTTCAAACGGACAGAGCAATCTTTCAGCATAAAACCCAGAAACGCCAAAACTATTTTCTAAAATCCAGGCTGTCCATAGGAACCACAGTAAACGGTCTCAACGCATCAAACTTGGATACAGGACCAACGATGGAAATCGTCATCTTGTCCTTATCGAAGTACTTCGCAATCATCTGTTTCACCTGTTCCGCGGTAACCGCATTGATTTCCTTCACATAATCAATGTAGTGGTCATCGGACTTACCCAGGAGTTCCCCTTTTGCAAAAATGGATGCTGTCGATGACGGAGAATCAAACAAGCTAGGCAGACTTTCCACAAGAGACTTCTTCGCCTGGTTCAATTCCTCGGCGGTCGGCCCTTCCTTCGCAAGTTTATCCACTTCTTCAAAAATAATCTTCATGGCAAAGTCCACAGTTTCCACCTTTGTCTGCAAGGCAATCGTCGTCATGGCAGTGTCACGGTAATCGTTACCAACTGTACTGTAGACGCTATAGGCCAAACCCTCGTCACTGCGAACACGGTTCATTAACCTACTGGAGAAACTGCCGCCACCCAAGATGAAACTGGCAACCGCAGTCGGGTAGTAATCCGGATGCGGACGTTTCACGAAAGGCTGGTTCATAGTGATATTAGCCTGCGAAATGTCCTTATTCACCACATAGGTGCCCGGACGACGGACAAAAGTAAGCGGTTCAGGCACATCCTTCACCTTCTTCGCATTCTTTACCGCGGAGACATCCCAGCCGCCAAAGAAATATCCAAGCTGCGCCATGGCGGAATCTCTCTGCACATCACCCGACAACGCAAAAACAATACGTTTCGAGGAGAAAATCCCCGCAGCAAGGCGCTTCACATCGGCCTGCGTCACCTTCTTGTATTCTGCGGCAGTGGCATCCCAAAGTCTTGCATTCGGATTATAGTTCACCTTGGACTTGAGAGCGGAAAGAACCTTTGCCGGAGTATCGTAGCGGTGTTCGTATGCCGTAGCAAAGCTTGACTTGAGAATTTCAAGCTGTTCCTTGTCGAAACTAGGATCCGAAAGCACTTTCTTCGCAAGCGCAAGCATCGCCGGGAAATCCTTCGAGAGGCAGCTGATATCGAAAGCGGAAAGATAGGTACCAGCGCTAGTCGAAAGGGATGCACTTACAAATTCCAGCGAATCATCCAAATCATGAGCGGAAATTCCACCGCCGGCGCCACGGCGAAGCATCGGTCCCACCATCTCGAAGGCCGCTTCATCCTTGATGGACATAGGAACCTTCGGTTCCTCAAAATAAACAGTGAAGTTCACAAGCGGAAGGCTGCGGTCACTGACAATGTAGCCCGAAATGCCTTCGGCAATCGAAGCACGATAATCCTTCGGATAAGGCGCCTCGTACTTGAACTCGGGAAACGCAATATCTCCATAACGGTTCGGAAGATTAGGAACATTGTGGTTGTCAGACGAAGCGACATTCCCCGCCTGGTTAGCAAGGGAGTCAGCAGAAGAGGCGTTCTGGTCCGGCTGAATCAAGGCGCAAGACGAAAGAATGCCCAAAGCAATTACTGGGACAAATTTTTTTGTGTTCATCATCAACACTTAAAATAGTAAACAAAAGCGAACATTCCAACATGGACTAGCAATTTTAAGGTTTATCCATCCACTTGTCGAAAAAGGACGTATATTAATACTTGAGCCTTCCAAGTGGACAAAACTCACGCCAAGCTTCGGGCTTGCGTACCGTCTCTAGACGAGACACTCCCCACTCGGAAGGCTTCTTCAATCCTCCTATGACAAAGTCCGGCACGTCCGTGCCGGGCTTTTTTGCATCTAGACTCACAAAATCGCAGAAATCAGCTAAAGCGCCCATTCAGCTGCTTCCGGCGGCGACCTCTTTCCGAAATCATAGCTTCTATCAGGAACAGAAGAGCGGCAATGCCAAGAAACAGCTGATAGCGATCCTGGTAATTTTCCATGCGATCGCTACTCTGTTCCTTCTTCTCAAGCGACGCGATTTCGCCAAGGACCTTCTGCAACTGGAACTCGCTCGGGTTTGCATAGAAGTACAAGCCGCCGGTGACACTTGCAATCTCCTGCAGCGTCCCCTCTTCCAAATGTGTCGTCACGATATTTCCCTGCAAATCCTTCTTGTAGGCGACATCGCCCTTGCGCGTCTTCACAGGTATGGGAACGCCTTCCCTGGAGCCTACACCAATCGTATAAATCCTGATGCCAAGTTCAGCAGCTTCCTTCGCCGCATTCACGGCAGCCGCCTCTAGTTCCTCGCCATCACTCATCAGAATCATTACCGAGTACTTTCCGGCGCCTCCGGAGTTTTTAAACAAATTCATTCCCTTGCGGATGGCGTTCTCAAGATTTGTTCCCGGCATGAGCCAACCCGGTTCCAGTTCCTTCAGCATCATCTGAACGGTACCATAGTCCAAAGTCAGAGGCACCATCACCTGGGCTTCGCCGCTAAAGGCAACCAGGCCTACGCGATCACCCGACAATGTTTCCAGGAACGCGGCAATTTCATGGCGGCTGCGGACAAGGCGGTTCGGTTTCACATCCTCGGCAAGCATCGAAAGCGAAACGTCCTGCAAAAGCACAAGGTCCAAGCCCCGTCGTTCAATATGCTCCATCTTGCGCCCCCACTGCGGACGGGCGAGTGCGACAAACAAGAACGCAATCGCCAAAAGCAGAAGCACCACCTTCGCTAGACGGCGCCACGGGGACGCACTCGTAGCAAGTTTCGGAAGCATCGTGAGCGAAACAAATCGGGCAGCGAGCTTTTTACGGCGCCGATAGGCGTACAGGAACAAGAGGGCGAAAAGCGGAAGGCTGAATAGACACCATAAAAAATTAGGTTCGGCAAATCGCATGAGCATCTCCAAAAATTCGTAAGCGTCTAGAATATACAAAACTATTCCATCAAAACAAGTAAATCTATAGCACTGATGTTTATTCACAAATAAACTTGCTACTTTCACAGTCTAAATTTTCCTATTTTTTCAATTCCACAAAACGATTTAAACCAGAATCTCCATAACTTTCAAAAATATTACGCTTTTGTTTTATAAAGTTTATATTTTCAAAAGTGGGGAAAAAGGAATATGTCATATCTAGGATTATTTGAAATTAACGCCATCTGCCTTTTGATTTTGATCATCATCCTTTGCAGATTCGGCATTTCCGCTCATCGGCTAGCTGAAGAACGAGCCTTGCGCTTCGTCATCGTCAGCCTTGTGGCCGTCGTCTTCACCAGCGCCCTCACCAAGAGCCTTTACTCCGAACACTTGCTCAACGACGCTCTTGAAACAGGCAACCACATCATTTGCCATTTTTATACAATAAGCATGGCTCTCTATATGACAGTCGGGCTTTTACTTTCTTACACCTGGTTTTCATACATTTTTCTCAAGGCAAGTAAAAGCGCCTACACTTTTAAGCGTCTAAGCTTTATCTTCGCCATCCCTCTCATCATTGGTACACTCATAAATTTAGGTCTCATCGTTTTTTCAATCATCAACGACTGCACCTCATCCGACCTCGTCTTTTCAAAAGCCCTACCCTTGATAGATGGACTTGGCATTCTTTACGTGCTGGGTACACTGTTTTTCGGATTCCGCAACGCCTTCACACAAAAAACAACACACCAGCGCAGGGAGGGAGTTTATCTCGCAATCATCACCCTCATTCCGACAGCAGCCGTATTTCTTCAAAAAATTTTCCCAAACGTTTTAATCATAGCCCCTGTATTCACGCTCACAATGTTGCATATTTACATTTCCATTCTACGCATAAGAATTACAGCAGACCCGCTCACCGGAGTGAACAACAAGACAAGGCTTATCGAATACCTGCAACATATCATGCAGCAACAGAACCCAAGCAAACGACTGTTCTACATGGTTATCGAGATAGACTACTTCAAGGAAATCATCAAGGAATTCGGCTATGACTCCGCCGACAGAGTACTCATCGACGTCGCCATGTTCTTAAAGAACCAATGCCGCGACCAGATGGCGTTTCTCTCGAGAACAGGCAAGAACCAGTTTTCCATCACCATCGAGCATGACGGCATCCCTGAACTGGAATCCTTCTGCCAAAGGCTAGTCAGAGAATGCGAAAAGGCGCCAATGCAAAAAGACATTCGCTGGAAAATCTCCTTCAGCATCTACTTCTCGGAATTCGGCACCAGCAATGCAAAGGATATTTCATCATTTTTAGCAAGCGCGAAGTCGAACTGCTACAAGGCTCCGACAATCACGCCGATAGAATAAGCGGTATTTCAACGCAAAAAAAGCGAATGGAATCAGCACCATTCGCATTCTTTTTATCCACGAAATCCAGCGACTACGGAATTCTCACGAAGCGCGTATTGGCAAGAACCAGTTCAAGCAAGATGAGCAGGGCGCCAATCAAAAGCCACGGGTAGAATTTTTCCGCATAACGGGCGTACGCGATAGTCTCGATTTCCGTCTTCTCGAGTTCGTCGATTTCGGCATAAATCTTTTCAAGATCGTTCTTGTTCTCGGCGCGATAGAAGCGACCGCCTGTCTTCTGGGCGACAACCTTCAGCACCTCCTCGTCGATACCTTCTTCGGGAGTAATGGCGCGTTCGCCCCAGGAAATTTCACCCGTCCATGGGTTCTGCTGGAACGAGAGAATCTTGCCGTTCTTCTTGCCAACACCAACCGTGTAGACTTTCACGCCTAGCGAATGCGCCACTTCGGCAGCACGTACCGGCGGTACGACGCTCGCATTGTCGCGACCATCCGTCAGGAGCACGACGACGCGGGACTTCGCCTTCGACTTTTCCAGGCGGGCAAGCGCATTCATGAGACCATCCCCGATAGCCGTGCGGTTGTTGACCAGCGTATCGCGGGCAAGGTCGTCTGTCGCCTTCAAAATCTCAAGGAGGGAGCCGTAATCCAGAGTCAAAGGACACTGCGTAAAGGAACGGGCTCCAAAGGCGGAAAGACCGATGCGGTCGCTATGGCGCTTCTGGATAAATTCAGATATCACGTCCTGCGCATAGCCTAGGCGGCTGTACTTCCAGTAGTCACCGGACTTCAAAAGACGTTCGGCATTCATTACTCCAAGCTTCACCTGTTCAGCCCTAGTAAGCATGTCAAGCGTCCCCATGGAGCCGGAAACGTCCACCGCGAGCATGATATCGACACCATCCGTAGAAGTATATTCCACCTCCATTGCATTCTGCGGACGCGCAAGGGCCACAATAAAGCAGCAAAGGGCTGCTAGGCGAAGCGCCGGCACAATGTGTCTGAACTTCACTCGGCGACTGGGAATCGCCTTCTTGGCAAGAGCCAGGGCAGGGAACTTGATAGTACTCTTGCGACGTTCCTCACGATAAATATAGAGGGCAATCAGCAAAGGCACAAGAATCAAGAGCCAGAAGGCTTCGGGATTTTGAAAATGAAGGGATCCGATATCCATTTCAACTCCAAAAAATAAAAATCAACTTCAAGCGAGAATATACAATTTAGCGCTTAAGAAAAAGGCATCCGGAGAGCGCAAAAATCGTCATTTTTCGGTAAAAAGTGATGAATTCTACTGCAAAAGCAGAAAAGCGCCATCGATACCGAGCACAGCGAGGCATGCAACAACGGCGACCGTCACAAGACCCCCGCCAAGAAGCGACGCCACCACGGCGGCAACCAGCGCACAGGCGCCCGTCAGGCGGCTGTTCGTCGAATACAAAATGGCAGGAACCGTCATGGCACTTAAAACCGTATACGGCACATACGCCAAAAACGACCGCCAGAAAGCGCTCTTGATGCGGCCTTTCAGCAATACGAAGGGGAAGGCGCGCAAAAGATACGTCACACCGGCCATCACCAGCAAATATTCAAAATAATCGCGCAAATTCAAGTCCATCAGGCGCCCTCCTCGGAATTCACGGAATCTTCGGCATCCTCCATCGGAAAGAACCAGGCTGCAATAGCTGATGCCACCAACGCGCAAATGATAATCGCAAAGCCGAAAGTGACTCCACTCAACACAGGCACGTACTTGAACGCAAGACTCAGCGCAATAGCGATAGCGACTGCAAGAACCGTCGGCCCGTGCACCTTCATCTGCGGGACGACAATCGCCACAAACATGCCGTAGAGGGCGACTCCGAGCGCGTTCGTCACAAGGCCCGGCAGAATTTCGCCGCAAATGGCACCCGTCATGGTCCCCGACGCCCAGCCAAGATACGGGAGCGTCGAAAGCCCGAAGAAGTACATCGGCGTGACACGCCCCTTCTGCGACATCGCAACGGCAAAAATCTCGTCAGTCACCCCCGTCGCAAGCAACAGACGCTTGAACGTGCCAAAACCCGGGGAAACCTTCTGCGACAAGGAAATCGACATCAGCGAATAGCGGAGGTTGATAAAGAACGTCGCAAGCGCCATCTCGACGAACGTGCCCGCCGCATCAGACATAATCTGAAGCCCCGCGAACTGGCCCGCCGAAGTCAAGTTTGTCATGGAAATCAGCGTCACAAGCGGCCACGCCAAAAGCTTCGACCCCGCGATACCGAACGAGAACGACACCGCAAAATACCCAAGACCGATGGGCGAACCATCCTTCAAGCCCTTCAAATAACTCATGCTGCCAAATTTAGAAAAAAACGGCAAAAAAGGAAGAGTATTTATGCAAATATTTAAATAAATGCATAAATACTCTTTATTAGATTCCAAAACATAAAAATCGCACAAAGGCCCCGCCTTTCGACGGGGGAAAAGGTGAATGTTACGACAGCTAGTTTTCTCCGTTCCGCATTTCCATCTGCTCGCGATCCATCGTTTGCGCCAGGTATTCCTTGAAGTCACGGTTAATTTCAACACCGTCAAAATCAACGTCTTCATTCTGCAAAACGAATACCGCAGTCGGATTGTCAATCCAGCCACGAATATCGACAGGCTCGACTTTCAGCGATTTGTCGCCGGGCCCCTTCGCCACGTATTCAATCTTGGACTTAGACACCCAGCCAGTACCGCACGCCCCCTTCACAAAGGCATCCGCCCCATCCTCGCGGACAAGCGCCAGCTCCTCGTTGAAGTCAACCGTGCAATTGACCGAGCCGCCGTCTTTCTGCTTCGTCAGCTCAAGATTTCCAATTTTAGACTTCACCTTACCGCTACCAGCAGCAAAAGAAGTAGCCACCAGCAAGGCAAGAGCGATAGTCGTTGTCAGTTTGATCGAGTTCATAAGAACCTCCTCGTTTACGGTCCGAATCATCTCGGCTCCGTAATCATAAACTACCTTAGAGGCCCTATGCGAAGTGTCATGACGTTTACATTTGTTTACACTTTTGTCATCAACAAATCATTTGCATTTTATCACTGTTTTTCGTCATTTCATCAGCGTTTTTTGACATTTTATTATCAAACCTTCACATTGTGTAAATAAAATCCAACAATTGTCACGAGCTAACGATTGGTGGCCAAGGGGAACCTGGAGGCTGCGCCATGGAGAAGAACGGGACGCGGAGACGAGAAGCAGATTTAACGAAGAATGAAGAGCGAGAATCGAGGCATCTCAAAATGCGAATTTTAAAGAAGAAAGGCGGCTACGCCGCAGGGATGCGGAAGCAAGATGCAGAAAAAATTGCTGCGGAAAAATGCGAAAGGCGACGCGATTTGCGACTTTTGATTGCGGCAGGAGGCGCAGAAAGATCCCGGCTCGGACGCCGGGATGACGGCAAGGCGAGAATTTTTGTCCGTATGACAGCCGCATTCGGCGCTTCGGTATACGGACCAAAGCGGCATTTTTCGCTGTTTAGTCCGTATAACAGCCGCATTCAGGGCTCCGGAATACGGACCAAAGTGGCTTTTTTCGCTGTTTAGTCCGTATAACAGCCGCATTCGGCGCTTCGGTATACGGACCAAAGCGGCTTTTTTCGCGGTTTAGTCCGTATGATAGCCGCATTCGGCGCTTCGGTATACGGACCAAAGCGGCATTTTTCGCTGTTTAGTCCGTATGATAGCCGCATTCGGCGCTTCGGTATACGGACCAAAGTGGCTTTTTTCGCAGTTTAGTCCGTATGATAGCCGCATTCGGCGCTTCGGAATACGGACCAAAGTGGCTTTTTTCGCTGTTTAGTCCCTATAACAGCCGCATTCAGGGCTTCGGAATACGGACCAAAATGGCTTTTTTCGCAGTTTAGTCCGTATGACGGCCGCGTTCGGAGCTTTCTCTGATGGCGACGGTGGCGACGCGATTTGCGACTTTTGATTGCGGCAGGAGGCGCAGAAAGATCCCGGCCCGGACGCCGGGATGACGCAACCTTGAAATGGAAATTGCGCTGGATGACGTTCCCCGCGAGTAAGCCAAACATTGCTCAAGCCACAAATTCCAAGTATATTCCGCAGCAAAACAGAATCCAAACTTTATCGCAGTCTGAAAACAAAAAAAGACCCTTGCGGGTCTCTTTGGGACGCTCCTGCGAGCAATCCATACGGATTTTACCTGTGCAGCAAGGATGCCGCACAAGCATCTATCCACTAGTTTTCGTTGTTGTGCATTTCGATCTGTTCGCGGTCCATCGTGTGCTGCAAGTATTCCTTGAAGTCACGATCGATGTTCACGCCTTCGAAGTCAGCATTATCGTTTTCCAACACGAACACAGCACTCGGGTTATCAAGCCAACCAACCACGTCCACGCCTTCCAACTTCATGGACTTGTCGCCAGCAGCCTGTGCCACGTATTCAATCTTGGACTTCGGCACCCAACCTTGACCGCAGTTACCCTTCACGAGCACGTCGGTATCGGATTCCTTGACGATTGTGAGTTCATCGTTGAACCCTGCGGTGCAAACAACGCCACCACCGTCCTTGGACTTTGTGAGATCCACGTCGCCGAGCTTGGACTTCACCTTCTTGGCTGCGAAGGAAGAGGCCACCAACAGAGCAAGTGCGACAAACATAACCTTTTTCATCATTTGCATAAACGTTCCTCAAAACAAGGTAAATATTCAACAATGCAATAGGAATATACCTTTTATTTTTGCATTCCGTTGCAATTTCTTTTAAATTTTTACGTAATGAAGAAGATTTTAACAATTTCCATCGTCTCGGCGGTCCTCATCGCCCTTATCGCCATCGCCGTTGTAAGCTCTAAATTAAGCGCAACATCGGAAAATAGCGTCCCAGTCGCACTTGAAATTCCCAAGGGAAGTTCGCCAACCAAAGTGTTTCAAATTTTACAAAAGAACGGCGTCTGGACCGACGAATTCGCCTTTTCTCTGTGGTGCAGGATGCACAAACCATCCCTCAAGGCCGGTTGGTACGAAGTTCCCGCCCACCAGACATTGGAAGAACTCGCCCATCTATTCGAAAGCGGCAAGAGCTCCGTCTGCAAAGTGACCATCCCCGAAGGTCGGGCCTCATGGGAAATGCCTAGTTACCTCCGCAAGTGCTTTGCCAACTTGGACTCTAGTCGCTGGGAAGCATTGGTCCACGACCCGCAGTTCGCCCACTCGCTTGGCATCGAAGGAAACTCTCTCGAAGGCTACCTGCTCCCCGACACGCATCCGTTCGCCATCAACTCCACAGAAGAAGACATTCTCAAGCAGATGGTCGCTGCGAATATGAAGTTGAAGGAGAAGTATGAAGGCGCTCCGAACTCCATGTGGCAGACGCTTGGCAACTGGCATCGCGTACTAACACTTGCAAGCGTCGTCGAAGAAGAAACCGGCAAGCCGGACGAACGCCCGCTCATCGCGGGAGTTTTCCATAACCGTCTGAGAATCAACATGCCGCTCGGAGCAGACCCCACAGTGCGGTTCATCTTCAGAAATCTCACCGGCCCCATCTACAAGAGCCAGCTGAACAGCGACAATCCCTACAACACACGCAAGTTCACAGGCCTCATGCCAGGACCGATTTCGAACCCGGGACGCAAGGCGATTGAAGCAGCGCTCTTCCCCGACAAAACCGAGGCACTTTACTTTGTTGCAAAAGACGACGGCTCGGGAACGCACTTTTTCAGCAAAACCCTGGCCGAACACAACAAGTACAAGGATGTCGCCGCGAAAAACCGCGCAAAGCAGAAGTAAATCGAAAAGCTGCGAAACCCAAATTTCCGGCAACAATCCCGATAATTTTCAAATGCAAAACAGGGGCGCAATCGCGCCCTTTCGTTTTACTTGCGAAAAAAAATGCAAAGCCATTGCAGCGGTAAAAAACTATTGCCACAGAGGCGCCATCACCATAACAAGATGCGACCGCAAACAGCAATCGTCAATGCGAGACGCGACCGCCGCGCCGAGGCACCACAGTACCGCCCAAAGCCAGCCCCTAGAAGAAACTGTAGTTTCCGACGCGGAAGAAGAAGCGGTAATCGCCAAAGTCGCCGAGGTCTCCTAGCGTATGAAAATCGACAACGCGGTTCATGCCGGCATAGAATTCCAGCGACTTGTACTTGAAGCGCAGAGCGGGTTCAAGAACTAATTTGTCTACATCCAGGGCGGCCATGTCGTTATCCTCGTAATCGTGGAAATAAGCCGCAAAAATCCAGGCGCCAAAGCCGCGGAAATGGAGACCACCGCCAAGACGCACCGTGGCATAATGATGCGACGAGAGATCGCTATCGTACCATTCCTGCGACCAGGGAGTCACCTTAGGATGTAATCTGTAATAATCCTGCACCGCGTCTATGTCAAATTTTTTTGGATACTTGTAACGACCTTCATCGCGGTAAGCGTCAACCGCATAGGCTCCTCCCACAGTCACAGAAGCAAAATATGCAGGAGCAAACGTGTAGCGGGCGTCGGCAGAAAGTTTCCAGAAAATCGGCACCACCTCCGGTATTCCCAAAAAGTTGTACCCGATGGATTCCATACCCAATTCCAAATCCACAGCGTAGCCATCATGTGCAAAAAAGCGATTGTCATCTCCCTTAAGAAGCGAATAGCGAATACTTGGTAAAATTGGACGCGTTTTCAGTTCACGTTCCGTGATAAGGGAGTCCACCTCAAATGTATGGTGCCCGAAAAAGAAATTCAAGGACAAAGTCTGCAACGGGCTGAGTTCATAAGCAAGGGACATGAAGAAATCATAGCGCATTTCCGATTCAAGCTGACCGAAAAAGGAGACATTTTCGTTTTTGTACTTTTCAAGAAGCTTCAATTTGAGCAGGTCAAAACCAAGATGTAGACTCAAATCCTTGAGCATGAACTTTTGCACATCAAATCTCGGACGAAAACCATAGGAAGAGTTCCCCCAGAAACCGGCCAAGTTCAAATTGAATTCCATTTGCTTCACAAAGGCTAGCGATAGTTCTCCATAGACATTCGCTCCTATCGCATTCGAGCCAAAGCCTCCGACGGCAACATCCAATATCGGGCTCACCTTCGCATCAACGACAACGCCGCCATCTTCAGGCTGCATGTCAAAGCGAACCGAATCGTAAACGGGGAAATTCGCCATTCCGTAAATAAAATTCGTTGGAGCAGAAAATCCCGTATCCTTCGGATTCCAGTAAGCCCTAGCCGACGAATGAACTTCAGCGGAGAGGCTGTCAAATGAAGCCTTGAACCAGAACCATGGTACAGTCGTTTGCGTATCAGATGCGTAATTCCTTTGACGATTCCCCAAGGCAACTAAATCCTTCCGACGATTTTCTACAGCCGTAAAACCAGCCTGAATCCAGACATTCTTGGAAGAGTCTATTACAATATGCGGTCGAATGACAACGCCAGGCTGATTTTTGAGCGCAACAGACGCATTTTTTTTCAACAAACGAAGAGGGACATTTTCATCTAGTTTGTTGCGCAGGGGTTCCGCCACAGAAATAATCGAAAGTTCACCAAGATGATCTTCGGAAGGGAGCGAATGGTACGGACAAAGTTCCCCGGAAGATTCGTTTCCGGCAAGAGGTAGTGACTTCATGATGTCAGCAATCGTCACACTATCAACGCGACCATCACATGTCAAGACGGAAAAGGGGATACGGTACTCTGCACGCTGCCGCAAAAGCATTTCCTGCAAGCGTAGACTTGCAAGAGAACGACGGATATCCGCCGAATCCACAGACAAACGATGATTATCGACTGTAAAACGCTGAGCAGAATCAAGACCTATAGAGAAACGTTTACGAAGAGACGGGATACCTTCTGGAGATAACGGGATTTCAAACGCATCGATTTCAGTCTTTGAATAAATGTCATTTTTTCCAATGAACGGAATCACCGCAGAATCAAGCATCATACGCTGGATATCGTCAAGCGAAACACCCATCGTCCAAAGCGCGCCAATCCACGCCCCCCAGGACGTTCCGACTACAGAATCCACGGGGATTTGAAAAGCTTCTATCGCATAGAGTACGCCTAGGTGAAACCATGGAGAATTTTCACCACCGCCAAGATAGAGGACACTTTTTAAAGAAGAGTTCAATTCAGGATGCAGAGTTTCAGCAGTTTTCGCAACAACATTTGAAACAGATGTATCCGAAGCAACACCAATCTTTCGCGAATCACTTTGTTGTTTCAGCGAATCAGGTACATCGGACAAGGCTCCGACAAGCGCCGTATCCGAAGCAAAAACCACAGAAGATTGCGAATTTCCATGAACAACGGAAACATCACCCGCATGTGCTGGCAACGCAACAAAGGCGACCGCAAGAATCGCCCCCAAAAATAATAACTGAAATTTACCGCAGACGTGCGGGGTTAGAAACATACCGACAAGCATCCTCAGCCGTGACATAGCCAGAACGAGCGAGTTCCGCAAGGCAGTCATCCATCAGCATCATACCCTCCGATGCTGCCCCAGCCATGATAGACGGCAACTTAAAGTGATCTCCATTGCGAATAAACGCAGCAACATTTTGGGTATTGTACAAAATTTCCCAAGCAGGGACGGAGCCACCCTCTTCCGCAGCAGATGGCAACAGACGCTGAACCACGACCGCCTTGAGTACAGCAGCAAGCATTGTCCGGGCAAGATCGCGACCACCTTCGTTACAAGCGGACAAAAGCGTTTCTATGGCACCAACCACGTTTCCGGCAGTCACGTTCAGCACAACCAAAGCGCCCGCTTCCGCAGCTCGCAAAATGGATATCAAGTTTTCTCCATCGAAATCGCCCATCCAGAACAGGTCGGAACCACTACGAAGTCCTTGTTCCACCTTTTCAGCTTGTAAGCCAACCGTGTTTTCAAGCACAAGGCTTTCTCCCGTTTTAATAGGCAATTCCCTGATAGGATTCAAGTCACAAAGACGAAGCATCTTTGCCTGGCAAAGCGCCGAGACATAAGCCGTAGCGCTAACCGTTTTTCCGCTACAGGAGGGACCTGCAAAAACGACCAGACCGGAACTGAAACCGAGCAAATTTTCAAGAGAGGCGGGCCCTCCAAGCGACGCAAAGTCCGGGCACTCATCCATCAACGGTCTAAAAATCGCGGCATTGCCAAAAGCCTCGCGAAAATACTTGACTCGCCACCGCGCTTTCATCCACGGACCACCGACAAAAACGCCGGACTCCCCTTCGAGAGATCCTAAAAAGTTGTTCAATTCACCAACAGATACGGCAGGCGCATTGGGAATGACACAGACATTGCCAGCCAAACGAACGGCCGACGCAGCGCCTTCGGTTACGATAAGTTCACTCGCACCAATATTCAGCGCATAATCCAAAAAAGATTCGATTTCCGTTGCCATGAGACCTCCGCTATTGAGCCAACTTATACGAAGCGAAACGCCGACTATCGCTTGCACGTTTCCAAGCCTCGACGCCTTCGATATAGCCAGATTCAACACATTTCTTCAGGGATTCATCCAACGTAATTCCCTGGTCACTCAAGCTACTGATAGCACTTGTAATCTGCGAGACATCTCCCTTACGAATCATGCTAGCTATCGAAGAGGAAACCTTCATAGCCTCCGTCGCAAGGACAAGTCCCTGATCCTGCACCACAGGAATCAGATGCTGTACGATAACGCCCTTCAACTGGTCTGCCAAAGAACATGCAAATGCGGCACGCTTTGATTCCGGCACAGAAGCCAAAAGTCTCGACAGAAGCGCGTGGATGTTATTTCCGCTAGTCACAGCAAACACAAGCGCACCGGCATTCGCCGCCTGAATCAAGCGAGAAAGCTCTTCCATGGATTCCAAATGGTCAAAAAGAATCACATCGGCACCACTGCGAATCGCAAGGTCGATTCCATCAACACCCGTGCGCACATGCAAGCCAACTTCACGCTGGGCGATAGCACCACGCGGATTCTGGAGCAAGCGTTCGATAGGTTTTTCGATGGACTGGATGTAAACATCCCTGTTTGCGGCAATCGCTTCGGCAAAGCTCATCATGGTCGTCGTGCGGCCACTTGCCGAAGGGCCAGCAATAAGCACAAGGCCACTGTTCAATTCGACAAACTGGTTGCAGAACGGTGGCAAATAAAGATTCTCAAGCGCAACAGACTCCATCGGAATAATGCGGATGGAAATGCTTGGAATCACATCGTTCCATGTCACAGAAATACGCGCACGTCCTACCCCCGGAAGGCCGAAAGTCTTGCTAAAATTGCGACCGACAACAACCTTGTAGCCGTCAGCAAAACCTTCTGCAGCTTCGGTCAAGCGGTCCATCAAATTCGACTTTTCCATCACCTTTTCAGAAGCGATGAACGTTGTTCCTGACTGACGCATAGCGACTTGACGGTCGGGATAGAGATAAATGTCGGTCACATCGAACTTGCGAGCATACGCGATAAGCTTATTCAATGGAGTCATGGGACGAATATTTTCCGGAGGCACGACGTCAGCACCTTCACCGGTAGCCACAGCAAAGCGGTCAGGCAATTCGCCGTTTTCTTCGGTCATCTCCTGTTCCACCGCAACATCGGCCACTTGCACACTAGCCATGCTTGTAGTCTCAAGTCCCGCCACAGTTTCTACAACAACGTTCGACGAAGAAGATTCACCGTAAAGGCTGCTGTTGCCCTGAATTTGAAGCACAGGTTCCTCTTCCTTGGGCTTTGCAGGAGCGGCAGCCTTTACAGGGGCGGCGGCAGCGGGTTTTACAGGAGCGATTGGTGCAGAAGCCGCACTTGGAACCGCAGTTCTAGGCGCAGCAGGTTGCGCTACAGCTGGAGACGGCTGCGGAGCAGCTGATGCAGCCATATTCTTCGCTTCAAGATTTTTCACAAAGGCCAACAGTTTTTCATACAGGCCCTGCTGCAAAATGCCGGCACGTACAAGCACCTGTCCAATATCCATGGAATCGGACACTTCGTTCCAGTGAGCCTTGATTTGAGCCTCGGTCACAATCTTGTTATGAACGAGAGCTTTTGCCATATATTGATTTCTCATAGGAAATCCCTCCGGCTAAACCACCAACTTGCAACGGCGAGGAATACACCGACGTACCCAAGCGCATAAAGCGAATTCCAGAACAAGTACATATCCGGAAGAGCAATTCCATGCACAACGTAGCTTGTCACATTGTATCGATACAGACCAGGGAAGACCGCGTGAATCACTACGGCCATCTTTTCAAAAATCGCAGTCGAGGCGCCGTTCATTTCACCCATGCGGCTGGCAAAACGGACCTGCTCCAAAAGCTGGTTGCTCAAGTGACCCGCAAAATAGACGCCTAGCGTAAAGAGCGCCGAAAGCACCGTGCTGCTGAAGCTGCTGAACAAAAGCGCCACGGCAATGACGACCGCCATCTCGCAGAAAATCAGGTAGATGGCAGTCAAAAGGCTAAGCGTCGGGTCGGACCCCGTAAGCCAGAGCATCACGTAGTAAATGCCCGTGAGCAAAAGCAGATGCACAGCAACGACAGCCAAAAGACCGAAGTACTTGCCGATGATAAAGGCGGCTCGGCTGATGGGCTTCGACAATAGCGTAAGGACGGTTCGCCCCTTGATTTCCTTTTGCACAAGGCTGATACCCACGAAAATGGAAATCAGAAGTCCAGAGAGGCTCATCACCGAAAGCGTCGTTGACTTGATGACATAGGAGCGATCGAACACGGACCACTCGCCAAGCACGATGCTGAAAAGCGTAAGTGCAATCGCCAAAAAGCCGATGTTGTAGAGAATCTTGTCGCGAATCGATTCGCGGAATGTGTTGAGGGCGATAACGCCGATATGCTTAAGCGTCTGCACGGGCGATTTCCTCCGTCAAAATATCTTCGAGACTCGGACGCTTGTGGTCCATTCTTTCAATTGCAATTCCATTCGCAAGGCAGAAGCCGAGCAGGCGGTCGCGGGCGGCATCATCTTCGCAGACGAACTCCTGCGGATGCCCTGCCAGGGCGACACCCTCCGGCAAGTCGCTACCGAGAATCGCCTGACGCGTGCGCACATGGTATTCAATGCTACAGGATTCCGTAATCTCCTCGACGGTCCCTTCGCGGACAATTTTTCCATCGACAATCATCGCCACGCGGTGGCTGATGCTTTCCACATCGCTGAGCAAGTGGCTCGAGTAGAAAATCGTCACGCCATCGCGGTTCAGCTGCTGAATAGCCTCACGCACATCGCGGCGTCCCATCGGATCAAGACCGCTCATCGGTTCGTCGAGAATCAGAAGCTGCGGCTTGCCGAGAATCGCCTGCGCAATTCCCACGCGCTGCATCATGCCCTTGGAATATGAACGCAAGCGGCGATCAATCCAGTCCTTGTTCGCATGCAAGAGTTCAAGCGCCCAGCCGATGCGTTCTTCGAGTAGACCGCCTTCAAGGCCGACCAGTTTGCCGTAAAAGCGCAGCAGTTCGCGACCCGTGAGGTAATCGTAAAAATAGGGCTGCTCCGGGGAATACCCGAGGAACTTGCGGCTTTTCACGTTGCGGGGGCTGATGCCGTTCACCAGCACCTTGCCCGATTCAAAATTCAGAAGTCCTGTCAGAACTTTGATTGTCGTAGACTTGCCAGCGCCATTCGGGCCGATAAAGCCATACACCTGTCCTGCCTCCACATGGAAGCTAACATCCTTCAGCGCAAGCTTCGGTTTCATCAGGAAACCGCTGCGGTACGTCTTGCGCAGGTTTTCTATTTGAATCATAAAATCACTCATAATTACTGTTCGCCATCCTTATCCGAGTTTTCTCCGCCAAAAGCCTCGGCCTCCGCTTCGGCAATTTCACGGCGACGGCGCTCCGCCTTTTCTTTCTTGTTGATGAAAAAATAGGTGACAGCACCCGCCAAGTACACAAGAATTCCCGAATAGAAAATCGGATTGATGGACTGCCCCTCAAGACCGGGGAAGACATTCAAAATCATGCTGTGTCCAAAAAGGGAAAGCAGCACCAGCACAAAACCCAATGCACGAAGTACGTACGTCACAATGACAAGTTTGCCCATTTAAAACCTCAATAATGGCATTTTCTCTTGAAAAATACACTTTTATGTAAAGAAAAGGAAATGGCAAAAATCAAAGAATGGGCAAAATAAGCGCAAAATGCAGCGTTTTTTCGCTATAGACCACCTCAAAGCACGCGAAAAAAGCAAAAAAAGGGAAAATGGTGGCCCAAATTGCATTTTTTCGGTTTTTGGGGCCCTCAAAACGTTACGTTGTACTTAAAACAAAATCTATTTTTTTTCGGAATCAAGGTGTTTTATACTGAACTTTTGAATTTTTTACAACTTTTAGGGGATAAATTTTGTGAAAAAAAGAGAAAAAACGCGCTATCGCCCCAAATTACAGTTAATTTGTCTATAAAATATAGGCCCAAAGCCACATTTTTAGCGGTTTTGGGCCACCATTTTCGCAAAAAAGCCACATTCAGCGCGCACTACACACAAGGTAACGTGCAAACATTATGGCAACACCCTAGTCAGCGAGCGCCGATTTAGCGTTTGGCGACAAGTTCGCAGGAAACACCGTTCGCGGTCGTCACGCGCACCATGTACACGCCGCTTCTGAGCGCAGTCGCATCGAGATTTGCGGAATTAGCCGCTACGGGCACCCGCTGCATTTCGCGGTTTTGTAAATCGTAAACGCGCACTTCGCGGATAGCGACATCGGAATTCACCAGCAGATGCGGCCCAGCAAAGCGCACTTCGACAAAAACATTTTTCGCCAAAGGGACAGCCGGAGTTTCAACGCCCAGCGGACCTTCGCCGCCTTTTTCCTCCACAAACTTCGAAAGCATGTGGATGAACTTCGTCTGGTATCCGAGACTGGGCTCGGTCAGTTCATAGCCAGCAATGGGCCAGCCGCGATTCACGTTCCTGTACATTTTTTCGTTCGGTTCACCAACGGGGATTTCCTGCGAAAAGCAGAGTTCGTGATTGGATTTGCTTCCGCATCCAGTTTCGCCCTGGTCGCAGCAGGCGTCCCAAGTGTAGCGGCTGTTGGCGCCCCCCGGCACATAGCCAGGCGCTGGGCCTATGGCACCCGCCTTGGCGACTCCCCACTTTTCGCTTGTCACGTCGAACCATTTGTGGTAAATCATGGTGGCACTCTTGCCGGCGCCGTAACTTGCCATATTTGACATATAGACCATGCCAAAGGGATTCACGCCGTGAATATAATGTACATAGCCTTCGGCCATTTCGCTATAAGTCTTTGCATCAATCCCTGGCACCTTGAGTTCTGCCAAGCGAGAGAACAGCACGCCGTACCCGGACTTGTGCGAATTGGAGCCCCAGTTGTAATCGCGAGAAAAGGCGCGATAGCCGTCTGTGGCAAAAGCACCAGCAAAATCCGCAGGCTTTTGCATGAGCGCAACTATCTTATCGACAATTTTCTGCTTGATAGCCGCATCTGCATCCGGATAGCTAAAATAGCGCAGGAACATCATGTGGTGTTCGTAGCGGTAGGAATCGCCCCAGCCGCGCATCAGCGGGAAGCTTTCGTAATTGTCCTCGAAAATCTTCTTGTATTTAGCATCACCTGTAAGTTCATATAAGCGGAGTGCGGAGTTCACGCGATTGTGGAGACGGACGCAAACCGTCTTTTCGTTGTCGTCGATGTTCTGTTCCTGCTGGCCGGCGGCAAGGCCCTTGGTGCCATGCGCAGCATCGTTATTGAAAAAGAGCGAATCCTGGTGAGCTTCGGCCCAGTCGAACGCCTTGATAGCTGCGGTTTCCAGCGTCTTGGCGTATTCCTCGCCCCAGAAAATTTTAGCAGCCTTGACGCCGTAGGCGAACGCCTTTGCGGCGGAATATGTCGCAGTCGCATTTGGGGCACCATAATAGGAGCGCCCCGCAGCTGTTGACGGAGGCGATGCCGCAGAACCATCCGCCTTTTCATGCGACTCGCCCACCACCGAAAGCACGGAACCATCCTCATTCAGCATACGCAGCATATGGTCCAGGCCCCACTTGACTTCGTCAAGCACGTCGGGGATTCCGTTGCCCGATTCGGGAATATTGTAGTCATCGGTAAATGCCTTCGGGCGTTCAAAATAGGCATCCAGAAGTTCTTCTACGTAGTTGCCGTTCCAGTCGGTGTACTTGTTGTAGTCGCCAGCATCATACCAGCCACCGCTCACGTCACGCTCCAAGGCCGCATTCGTAGAATCCGTAAACAGTCGCGCCTTGGCATCTTGCGTGTGACTCGCCGCATCGGCCCACTCGGCACCCGCATACTTCGCCTCCTTCGCAAAACCCACACGCTGGTAGAACATCATGCGCACGGCAGCTTTCAGGATGTCGTTGTAGACATCTTCCTTGATGCGGAAATAGAAGGACTTTTTCGCCGTATCAGCATCGTCACGCACAAAATAAGTTCCATTGGCGGTCACGCTACTGAAGTCGAACCACCAAATTTTATCGCCGGAGGCTGTATCAATTTTGCCTTCGTTATGCGGCACAGCCACACCCGAATACACAACCTTTCCAGTCGCAGAATCAACGACGCTGATGGAAGTCCCCGGAGTGTATGATTGCAGGGAATCATAGCCTAGCTGCGGGTCGCGAAGGACAGCCACTTTTGTATCGGCTGGGCGATACCCGAACTGGTCCACCGTGATGAACACGGGTTCACCAACCATGGACTCGGCGGCAAGCGCAAACACCGCAACCGAAGCGAACACGACAACAGACTTCGCGAAGACGGTCCTTATCATCATGCGTTACCTCCGAGGAATTTATTTTATTTATAATCGTCGGTGTTCAAGTCGAGCATCTTCCATTTCGTGATATCCCATACGTCATACGCGCGGCTAAACACCTTGACGCTCAAGATATCGATTTCGCCGCCCACCTCAAGAGGGATTGCCCCATTCAGCGTTATACGTCCGGAGGGATCGAAGGAATCCCAGTCGCCATTTTCATCAAGGACCATCGTTCCGCCGACTTGCGATTCCAAATCGGCACGCAAGCCAACTCCTACAGTCGGGCCAGCGGCGTAGTAGAACAAAATAGGCATTCTAAGATAGATTCCTGCGCTCGCCTTGCCGTTGACAATGAATTTCGAGTTTGCGATAAACTCGCGGAAATTCTTCGGCTTGTTGCTGGTAGACTTTTCATGAACCTGATCGATATTACGGAAGCCCCTGTCGCGATTCCAGGAGAATCCAACCGTATCGCTCTGCGTGTACTTGTAGCCCCAATTGTAATTGAACATTCCGTAGGCTTCTATTTTATACTTGAAGTAGAAATTAGGTTTGAAATCAATGGCGATAGGAACAGGTCCGACCCAGAAGATAACATCAAATCCGTTCCAGTGCGTCAACTGTTTTTCACCAGAGATGCCCGCACCAAGGCCAAAGCCGATATTACTGATTTCGTACCCGCCATTGACATAAAGCCTCAAATCAAAATTATCGAGCCTACCATACCAAGTTGTCTTAACGTATATCCTAAAATTCACCTGTTTCTTGATTCTAAGGGTATCCACGCGGATATAACCCTTGGCGACATCCAACAAACCATCCTGGTAATTACGGCCCGCATTATCGCGGAACGCCTTGTCCATGGCGCCGACACCCTTGAAGAAATTCTTCAAGGAGCCCTTGTAATCTCCATAATTCGAACCGAGCCCCGGAATAGCGACGGCTCCTGGAGTAAACTGCCAATCAATTCCCGCAAAAGACGTCTTCTTGTCCCATTCAAAATTGGACTTCAGCAATTCGCGCATATCGAGTACACCGTCAACAAAGGCGTCTTCATATTCGTTCTTGGACAATTCCGTATATTCAAGAGTATCTTCGTTTTCGTCATTGCGGTTTTGACCCTGATAAATCACAACCGGATGGTAAGTGTTGTTCGCCTTGTCATAAAAGGCCGAGACATCTATATCGCCAGATCCATTTTCATCCAGCTTTTCAGCATCCACGTAAAGTTCAGAACTCAAATTGAAATCGGAATTTGCAGGGAGTGCTTCGAAGGGCGTCGCCTTATCTACATCCAAAACGATGCGTCCCGATTCCTCCTTTACCGAAGCTACGCGCAGGTAGAACGGCAGTCTTTTTTTGTCATTCCAGACAACAATCACGTTGCCTTTTCTGGGAAGTTCCTTGTCGATAGAACGAGCGAAGCCTCCGTCTACAGAAATTTTTGAAGTATCAGCGTTGAGAATCGAAACGTCCTTTTTTGACAGGAACTTGTCGTAGGTATAAACAAGAACCCTGGACGAATCGCCATCGACTATGGCTTCAGTTTTTGAAGATTCCTCGTTTGCACTAGAAGTATCCGCATTTGAGCAGCCCCAACAAAACAGTGATGCAATTATCGTCAATAGCGTAAATTTCGCTTTCATTGTATTCTCCCATACTGGTTTACAATATGTAATCTACCTTTTTTTATTTTTCTTGTAAGATTTTTCTTTACACGATTCATGAAAAAAGCCCTTTTTATCATTTTGACAACTTTATCGATTATCGGAATTTGCTCTTGCAGCAATTCCGAGTCTATCGTCAGCTCAAAAGCAGAGGGATGCACACCGGAGGATTGCCTCGTTTACACCTTGTATTCGCAGGCGGGCATCGGCGACTTCGGCTACCAGGACCTTATTTATTACGGTATGAACTTAGCCAAGGAGTCTTATCACTTTTCACTTGAGAATGTCCATCCGAGTTCGATGAAATCGGCGGAAAGCTACATCGGGACTTTTTTCGATGAAACAGATTCTGACAAATATCGTCAACGGCTGCTGGTGCTCACCACAGAAGAATTCGATTCCCTGTTCGCAAAGCACCCCGAGTGGAAGCAGGATTTGAAAAATACCATCCTCGTTCTCGGTCGTCGAGAAAATTCCATTGACGCCCACTTTTGGGACATTTCTCTTTACGGCGCAAGTTACTTGGCCGGAAGAACTGTAAAGGACATGGGTTTGGATTCTACCATGATTCTAGCAGCAAATCCAAAGACGCAAGCCATTCAGGATGCTATAAGCGGTTTCATAGACGGATACAGGAAATCGAACGGATTTTTTGATGTCAACAGGGACATTCTGTATTTAGAAGACAATGAAGGCGAAGGGTTCAATTCGCAGATGTCGTATTTCTATGCGGCTTTTGACACCACTTTATCCGAAAAGAAATTCATATTCCCGGTAATGGGCGGAAGCAATCTGAACCTGTTCCGCTACATGCGCGAAGTGCAGGACTCCCTCCGCATTTTAAGCTGCGGCATGGACGCAAACCAGGAAAACATGAGCGAGGGAATCGCATTTTCCATCGAGAAGAAAAGCGACTCGCTCGTCATGGAGTTTATTGAAAAATGGGCAACCGGTCAACCTTTAGAAACCGACTTTTTCGCCACATTCGATTCAAAGTTTGTTGGACTCACGGTTTCCAAGGGTTACGAGGAATGGGCACCGCATTTTAAGAAATTCGAAGACGAGGCCGCAGAGGCGGAACGCAAATACCTGGAGGACAAATGAAGCATTTGGCAATGCTCCTCTTTGCATTGTTCCTTGCCGCTTGCAGCAATCAGGACTCCGTTACATCGGGCAAGTTTCACAACGAAAAGCAAGTCAAGCTGCTCGTCATCTTGCCGATGGATTCCGCATCGGCACCGCACTGGAAGCGCACCGTCAGCTGGTTCAACGAGAATCTCGAAGACGCTTTCAGCCATTTGGCGCTAGATTCCGCTTTTACCTTTGACGTGGAATGGATTGACGAAAACAAAGCGGACATGGACAGCCTCGGCGACGCACTCACCAGGCGAAAAGACATCGCCGCCATCGTGGGCCCTATCCATTCACAGAACGTTGACACCATTGCCCAGTACATGCAAGGCGCCAACCGCAATGGAAACAGAATTCCGCTAATAGCCCCCATGGCGACAGCCGCAGAAATCGTACGCAAGTACGCCAACGAGAAATGGTTTTTCAGCCTCACGGATTCCGATATTTCACAAAGTGAAATCTTATTGAGCCAGGTCATCGCCTCGTATGCAAAGTCGGTATCGCTCTTGATTTCATCATCAGAAGAACAGAAAACTTTCCTCGACTGGTTCACCTTCCAGGCAACAGAATTTGAACTCGGCGTCAAGAACCTCTACATTTACGACGATTCCGTACAACTAGCCGAAATGGCGGAGCGCGCCTTCAGCGATAAAAACGACTTCGTGGTATGCATTCCGCAAAGTCACAGCGACATGCCGAAGATATTGGAGGCATACAAAAAGCACGGAAAAAAGACTCCGCTGCTATTCGGAAACACAGCGCACGACAAAAACATCCTCGGCTACAGCGATGTCGAAGGTATTGAGGGAATTTCCATAGGCGCAAGCCCCGAAAGCGGATTCGACATCGCGTATGTCGCAAAATTCAAGGAGCCACCCGTAGCGGGAGAAGCCCAAGTTTACGACGCCTTGCTGCTTATCGCATTTGCGCAATTGTACGTATGGAACGACTACAGCCGATTCCTGGACGCATCGCTCAGCAAAGCCATCGCAAACGATTCCTCCACAAATGAAATCACCGCCTGGGAATCAATCCCCATGTCGAGAATCATGAAAAAAATTCTCGATGGTGAAAACATCAACATCGGTGGCGCATCCGGAAATTTGGACATCAAATCCGCAAACGAAGTTTTTGCCGTCCAGACATTCTACACTCACTGGAAAATTCTGAACAGGGCTTTTGTACAGGTAGAATACCTTTCGTTAAGCGGCACCAAACGCACCGTTTCGACAACGGCGTCAAGCAACTGGATCAACAAAATCATCACCGAGCCCTCCAAGGCTGATTCCTCCATCCTGATTGAATACCCGCCCATCAAAGGAAATTTCGCGCTGCTGATAGCCACATCCGAAAGCTGGCTGAACTATAGGCACCAAGCCGACATTTTAAGCATCTACAAAAAACTGAAATCCTTTGGAATGGATGACGACCACATCGTGCTTATCATTGAGGACAACCTAGCGGAAAATTCGATGAATCCGAAGCCGGGAACTATTATTGACTACGAAGGGAACTCCATCTACGAAGACGTCAAGGTTGACTACAGAGTGAGCAAGCTCTTACCGGATGATTTACTTTGTATATTAACAGGCAAAAAAAGTGAACGTCTACATTCCGTAATAAAATCCGATTCCACACAGAATATTTTTGTTTTCTGGAGCGGTCACGGAATGCCCGATTGGCTCACATGGCCCAAAAACGAGAATGGCGAGAACTTCACGCAACAGCACATGGAGCAAATTCTCAAGGAAATGTCAAGCGGCAAATATTTCCGCAAGATGCTTTGGATGTTTGAAACATGCTACGCAGGCAACATTTGCGAATCCTTTGCAGAACAAGGGCAAAAAGGGACGCTCTGCATTGCCGCCGCAAACAAGAACGAGACCTCGAAAGCCGTGGAGTTCAATTCAGAATACAACGTGTACATGACCAACAGCTTTACCAAGAACTTTTTGCACAAACTGAATCAGCTAGATATCAATGACGCCTTTTCTGACATTCCCCTGAACGACCTCTACTATTACACAGTTAAAAACACGCTCGGTTCGCACGTATCCCTCTACAATGCGGACAACTACGGAAGCCTACACATATCCGGCCTGCGGGAATTTGTAACCGCAAGGTAAGCAAGCAGACACGACACGCAAAAAAATGTCCATGGATGTCCACAGTTTTAGCATCCCTTTCTATTACAATTTGCTTTTTATGACCTATTTTTTCGTCATTTAAATAGATTTATAGTAATAGAATTGTTGTTTCAAAGGGATGTCATCATGAACAAATTTGCAAAAGCAGCACTTATCGCTTCGATTCTCGGTTCAGCCTCAGTCGCCTTCGCAGCCCCGGGACTCACCGTCAGCGGCACCGACCTGATGCTCAACGGGAAGAAAATTTTCTTCTCGGGCACGAACCTCGCCTGGGCAGACTACAACTCCGATGTCGGCGAATCGCCTCTTGACGAAAACGCCTGGCGAAAAGCGGTCGAAGGCACACGCGCCGCAGGTGGCAACGCGATTCGCTGGTGGCTTTTCAACAACATGAGTCAGAGTCCCGCAATCGACCCCTCCACGCACCTGGTGACAGGCCTCAAGACAAGCACCATCAGCAATATGAAAAAGGCGCTGGACATCGCCGAGGAATACGGGGTGATGGTCTCGATGTGTCTTTTCAGCCACAACCTGATGGAACCGAACCAGTGGGGCATTTACGCCAATGACAAGCTTGACATCACCGCAAACGAAACGCTTTTCGAGGACGAAGGCACCAAGGCCTTCATCGACAACGTGCTCGTCCCTGTAGTAAAGGAAATCGGAAACCACAATGCGCTCATGACCTGGGAAGTTTTCAACGAACCGGAAGGCATGACGAGCGAATGCAGCGGCTGGACAACAAAGAAAATGGCGCTTGCCAAAATTCAGAAATTCACGAATAAAGTAGCAGCGGCCATTCACAATACAAACAAGGATTTGCTGGTTTCGACAGGCAGCGTGAACATTCAATATCAAAAGCACTGGAACGACGAAGCCCTTGTGAACGCAGGCGGCGAAGCAAACGGCACCTTGGACTTTTTCCAGACGCATTACTACCCCTACTATCAAGGTGACGCAGTTTCTCCTTTTGTGAATACCGCAGCCAAGATGCAATCGACTTACGGCTACGATGCAAAGCCGATGATTATCGGTGAGTTCCCGGCAAGCGGCTGGAGCGGCGACACCTATACGGCAAGCATGGCGGCAAAGACGCAGATTTCTACAGTTGACGCCTACAAGAACGCCTTCGAAGGTGGCTACGCCGGCGCACTCGCATGGCAGTACATCGGCGACAAGACGGAAAGCAACTTCGGCGGCTACAGCTACACCATCGACCCGGCTCTCGACGCCATGACAAAGCTCGCAGCAACCGCAGAAACCTCCATCAAGATCAAGGATGTTTCAATCCAGGCTGCAGGCGGAAACGGCATGATGGCAGTCACCTACGGCGAAGACAATGCCCAAATTGAATATCAGAACAAAGGCGGCTGGGACCTCTCCAAGGCGACAACATTCACCTGGACCGCAAAGAACAACGGCAAGGCGGACGCGGACCTTTACCTGATTCTCAAGCTGACCGATTCCTGGACATGGACCGAAACGAGCGGAAGCTGCAAAGTCGCCGCCGGCGAAAAGAAGACTTGCAGCATCGATATTTCGAGCTATGCAGACCGCAACAAGACCTTGAGCATCATCATCGCGAACTACGCCGCAGGCTACACGGGAACCGTACTCTACGACGATATTGCCGCCGGAGACCAAGTGCTGTTCGATTTCAACAAGGACAAGTACGACGCATTCAGCCGCAGCTTTGAAAACACCGAGGCGATGATTCCCGAAATCAAGATTGTGTATGACGAAAACTACGTCTTCGGCAAAAGCGATAGCGGAACGACCGCAATCAAATCCGCTGCAAAAGCAGGCACAGCAGCAAAAATGAGCATCGTCGGAAACCGCATTTTGCTGACTACAGCGAATGCCGGGGAAGTAAGCGTCGAAGTATTCGGCATGAACGGGAACCATGTGGCAACCCTCTTCCGCGGCAATCTCGGAACTGGTTCCTACGCATTTGACTTGTCGCAGCTACCCAAGGGGCAGTTCATCGCACGCGTCAAGGGCCTTGGCATCGCAGCAACGCAGCCAATAATGCTCAAGTAATTCTCAATCCCCCTCCCCCAAAGAACGCCGCAGGAAACTGTGGCGTTTTTTTTTGCATAGACTCTGTTTTACCATAGAGTTGTTGATAATCATAAAAGAAGCTTTGGAAACCTTATCGCCATCAACTCCTGATAGACGGTCAAGGTTCATTTGCGTGGGCGATTGCCTTAATAATAACGAAGTCAAGTGATAGAGGGCAAAATGTGAAAAAAGTCGCTTTTAAAAAGTTCGCCAACACTTAACACAAACAGTTGTTTACACGTTAAAATAAAAAAACATTTTTTTCAAAAAAACACCCCATTTTATTACAATTTTATTACCTTTTAAACAAAGAAGGAAAAAATATGATAACAAAGGCTATTCAAGATAATTATACCGTCATCATAAAAAGCTCTTTTGGCGACAAAAAAATCGAAAACCATGCGCTCCTCGCATTTTCGTCTAACAGAATTCTTTTGCAATGCCTAGACAACAACGGAACTCCCTACAATAAGTACAAGGTCATGGAAGAAAACAGCATCGGTTTAAATTCCATCCACACAAGCGACTACGCTCCATTCAATTGGGAAACCTGCTAAGATAAAATTCTAAATTGCCGCTCATGAAGACAATCGAGGTAGTGGCAGGCGTCATCAGGGATGGCGAAAAAATTTTTGCAACGCAGCGCGGGTATGGCGACTGCAAGGACGGCTGGGAATTTCCAGGCGGCAAGATGGAGCCAGGCGAAACTCCGCAGCAGGCGCTTGCACGCGAACTCCGCGAAGAGCTAGCCGTAGAAGTTGATGTCGATGAATTTATCTGCACCGTTGACTACGACTATCCCAAATTTCACCTCACCATGCACTGCTTTTACTGCACAGTCATTAGCGGCGAATTGAAACTGCTGGAGCATGAAGCGGCCAGATGGCTCGACGCATCGCAACTGCGTGATGTTGATTGGCTCCCCGCCGACATAGAAGTTGTCAAGGCAATCGAAAAAGCACTTTAATGCATGCCACAAAACGTTTCCGCAGCGACTGACGCATTTTCACGTTTCCACAGCGACCACAGCATTTTCTTTCAGCTACAGCGACGCTCGGCTTTTAGCCGTTGCGCATTCTGCGCAAGGACGGGCGCCTCAGTCATACCAGAATGCAAGCATTCTGTTACGACTCTCGGCTTTTAGCCTTTGACATGTATTGCGGCGGCGAATTCTTTGAGGAGGGCGGGGTCGTTGACTTTTTCCCAGAGGGTGCCGGTCACGATGATTTGAGCGCCGGCAGCAACGCGGATAGCAGCGGTCTGCGGGTCCTTGATGCCACCACCGGTGATAATCGTCATCTCGGTCGCCTTGCGCGTATAGGCGATATGTTCCACAGGCACGGGTTCTTCGGCACCGCTGCCAGCTTCCAGATAAACGTAGCGCATACCCATGAGTTCAGCAGCAATGCTGTTCACCATGCTGAGCTTCGGCTTGTTTGCAGGAACCGGCATCGTGCCGCTGATATATTCCACCGTGGTGCGCTTGCCGCTATTGATGAGCTGGTACGCCGTCGGAATCGCTTCCATATTGAGAGCACGAACGAGAGCGCCACCGCGCACCTGCTCGTCGATGAGGTAGTTCGGGTTACGTCCGCTCACAAGCGTCATGAATAGCATGGCGTCAAAACCGGGAACGACTTGCGAAGCTCCACCGGGGAAAAGCACCACCGGCAAATCCACATTCGCCTTGAGCGCCGCCACCTGCTTCGGAAGCATGAAATTTCCAAGATAGGAACCGCCCACAAAAAGCACATCGGCACCATTCTCGGCAGCCATGGCACCAGCCTTCACAAAAGCGGCCTCGTCCGAAGTATCCGGGTCCAAAAGCACAGCGAACAATGCGCCGCGCTTTGCAATGGCTTCATTCAAACGAGTTTCAGTCTTTCCGATTTTCATGGCAGGCCCTAAAGCTAAAATTTTCAAAAGCAATATAGAACTTTTTCATGCACAGAGCAACTTTCATTTTTCGCATCAGCCACATTTGCCATTACAAAAAAAACGGACAACTCTTGTCAGACTTGGGAGCAAAAAAAAGAGCATTGAATGAAGAATGTTTCCATGTAATCACCATACTCATAATTTTTTCATAGCCTTCTCCTTCAACATCATTTACACAATACAAAACGCAATACGAAACACATCACAAGGCATCCCTCCAGTCGCCACGGAAAACGTCACGCCATGCAAAAATTTGATTATCTTTGCAGCTGACTCGACGCATTTTCCAATTCAAAAAAATTCCCCAGGATTGCCGGATTGACTTTTCTTCTCGTTGTCATATACGTAGCCTTCATAGGGCTCGGGCTCCCCGATACAATTCTCGGAGCAGCCTGGCCGTTAATGCAAGCGGATCTCGCAGCGCCTCTTTCTGCGGCAGGAATTCTCTCCATTATCGTAAGCATCGGCACCATCATCTCCAGCCTGATTACCCCCACGCTGATACACCGGCTGGGCACAGGAAAGCTTGTCGCCATAAGCATCGGCTGCACCGCCATTGCAACCGCCGGCTACGGCATCGCCACCGCGTTCTGGGCGATGTGCCTTTGGGCAATTCCCATGGGCCTTGGCGCAGGCGCCATTGATGTAGCGCTCAACAATTTCGCAGCCATCCATCTGGAATCCAAGCACACGAACTGGCTGCATGCCAGCTGGGGCATCGGTGCATGCCTTGGACCTGCGATTCTATCCGCATCCGTCGTCACGGGATATGGCTGGCGCGGTGCATACGAACTGAACGCAGTCATTCTTGGCGGCATCGTGTTGATGACGCTCGCATCGCTTCCGCTGTGGAAACGAATGGAAGCAGGCAATCCAAATAGCGAACAAAATAAGCCGTCAGCAACAAAAGAAATCTCGTTGCGCGAAGCTTTACGCATTCCTGGAATGATGCTTTCATTCTGAACATTCTTCTTTTATTCGGCATTGGAAATTTCGACAAGTCTTTGGTGCGGCACTTATTTGGTCGCCCGCGGTTTCGCCTCAGAAATAGGAGCACTGGCGGTTTCCCTGATGTTTGCAAGCGTCATGATTGGCCGCGTCGCGAGCGGATTTTTCGCCATCAAGTTCACAGACATTCGCCTTGTCCACGCCGGTATAGCGATAGTCATTGTCGGATGTTTCGCATTGACTCTGCCGCTTCCCTTATGGTTTTCGCCGTTATGCATTTGCTTGCTCGGCCTAGGTTGCGCCCCTGTTTATCCTTCGCTGATTCACGCCACCCCAGCGCGCTTCGGAGAAAAGCTTTCAGGGAGTGCCATCGGCATTCAAATGGCGGGTTCCTACGTAGGCTCCGTCATCATGCCTCCCGCATTCGGCTTTGTCGCAGACCGTTTTTCCGTGACATTGTTGCCAGTCGCCTTGGCTATTTTCGTCTGCGGTCTATTGACTTGCGTCTGTCTGCTCGATTACGTCACTCGTAAAAAGTTGCACAACGCCTTTGCCACGGAACGCATCATGGACATTCTGCATCGGATGGAAAAAATGGACATCGCCCGGAAAAAACTTCGCCGGGAGCGCCGCAAAGCAAGAAGAATGCTCAGAAAAAGACAGCTTTTAAAAGCACAGAAAGGCAGATAACGGAGTCTACAAAACAGGGTTTCGTTCAAAAAAATTTTGACTATGCCAAAGCGAAAGTGTATATTTTGCAAACGCAAAAATTCATCGCATAGACCTGTAGAGTTTACGTTTATCCATGGAACTTTTCACAAAAATCGACATTCCCGAATCCGACTTTGAAATCGACTACAATTCAAGAATCGTATTCATCGGTTCATGCTTTGCAGACAACATTTCTAAAAAATTTTCCGAGAGAAAGTTCCACACTTTTGTGAACCCCTTGGGTACCATCTACAATCCGCTTTCTATCGAGAACATGGTGCAAAAAATTGCGGACGCAGACGAATGCGACAGTGGCGATAGCAGCAGTAAAGACAGCCACGATTGCAGCGAGAAACGCGAATGCGGCGAGAAATGCGACTGCGAACGCGGCGGCGACAGTCGCGATAGTAGCGGTGAATGCGACAATAGCGGCGGGGAATGCGAACGCTGCGATGACAGTTGCTGCGCGCCCCGCAGAATTTACACCGAAAAAGATATTTTCTTCGACGGATGTTCCTGGAGTTCCTGGGATGCGCACGGATCGTTCTCCGTCAGAGGCACAGAAAATGACGCAAGCGCTCGCACAGAATGCGTAAACAAGCTCAACAGCGCCATCAGCGAAAGCCGTAAATTTCTAACGAACGCCGACGTCGTTTTCATCACGCTCGGCACCGCATTCGTCTACTTTCTCAAATCAACAGGCAAAGTCGTCTCAAATTGCCACAAGATGTCTGCAAAATATTTCGAGCGGAGCCTCATTTCCGTAGAAGAAACAGCTGCATCACTTTCGCATACCGTCAAAAATCTTCAGAAAATCAAGAGCGACATTCGCATCGTCTTCACCGTTTCACCGCTTCGTCATTTGAGCGACGGCGCCCATGGCAACAACCTTTCCAAATCGACATTACTTCTCGCCGTAGAAAAAGTCTGCAGGGAATTTGCGCAAGTCCACTGCGATGAATCCGCCAAATGCAGCGATTCCGCAAATGCAGACCGCAGCAGTTCCGCTCGGCCAAACAGCAGCATTGCAACATCCAGCAGTAACACGGCGGCTTTAAACTGCGACGACAAAGCATCTCGCAGCAGGAACACGGAAACAAGCCGCAGCTCCGTCACCTACTTCCCCAGCTACGAAATCATCTTGGACGAACTCCGCGACTACCGCTTCTACGCAGAGGACATGGTTCATTTATCCGCAACCGCAGAAGACTACATCTTCGAAAAAATGTACACAGCCTATTGCAGCAAATCAACCATAGCAAACATGAAGCGTGTAGAAAAATTCATGCGAACATTCAGCCACAAAATCATAGACGCAAGCTCAGCAAAAACAAAAGCGCTCGCCAAACAGCAAATCACCGAAGCCAAGCATCTCGAAACACAAATCAAAGGCCTAGACTTAAGCGCAGAAATTGAACACTACTCCAATTTACAAATTGACTAGCCTACTCATTTCTCAAATTTCTCACATTTACATTCCGCAACGACAATTTTCGCAACCGTATTCGCAGAGAAAGATTCCGCATAAAACTAGCCCAATAATAAACTTCTGCACCTAGCGCCTCCATCGGATCGAACCCCAAATGCCTCAGGGATTTTTTCCTTTTATTCAGCCACCAGAAAATCCACTTTTTTCTCACGTCAACGCAATGCTCGAAATTTCCATTGCGCATAATTTCACAAAGTAATTTTTTTCCACGAGAAACATCCGCTTTACAAAGCAACAACGACTTATCCACATGAAAAATTTCTTGCAACAACCACATGACGGCGCCAGCAATACGATACAGTCCAAAACTCTTCAGCAAGGCAGAAACCTCGCGGCGTTCCATCTCAGTGGAAGCACGCAACAAAACAAAGTAATCTACAAGTTGCCGAAGTCTTATACCATCTTTTATAAAATGATGTAAAATATGCGAAAGCTGCATCACTAAGGCAAACTTGATTGATGGAACAAAGAATCCTTCAGGCGCAAGTTCGCTACATTCTATTTCCTTATTCAAATACTTCAACATTCGTCTTGAAGAGAAAAAATTCATATTACCAGACGAAGGCTTATAATGAACTTCAATATCCACATCTGGAGCGCTCGAAACCATGTTGACATGATGTCCCATTTCAAAGGAGGCCTGCAATAAATTTTCTTTTTTCAGCAACTCAATAATTTTTTCTTTTCCTCCACCAACCCAAATATCAATATCACCAGGTTGGCGGAGAAATGGATCTGGGTAAAGACGCGCATTCGCCTGCCCCTTCAATATAGCAGAAGCAAAACCTCTCGCCTTAAAAAACTGCGTAAGCCGAACGCTTTCCTCACAAAGCAGCTTATTCCAGCCACGAATCATTTCAACATCACTTTCCCACTGAAGCATCATACTCAGCGAGGGACGCTTTCCCAATTCAAGTTTCATCACACCGGCATAAGCGATTCCCAAAAGCGTTTGATCATCCGCCTGTTCATATAAGCGCTCCCATTTTTCCTCATCTATCTGCTGAAAAGCAACAGCATCCTCGTTTACATTCAGCGCAAGCCGCAATAATTTAAACAACAAATCGTAGTTTTTCATCATCGCAAAATATACTTAATAACAACGAAAAAAAAATTTCCCTGTATTTCCTTCTCACAAAATACAATCCTGATTTTTATCCTTTCCCAACAAGCTGTCAAAATATTTTGCAACAATCATAATTTTCTGTTGCTTCACAAAAGTCTTCGGCCAGTTTAAAGCCGAAGAACATTCCCCTTTTACAGAAAAAAATTCCCGGCAGACACAACCGTCAAAGACTTTCCCGAGTCACCACTAACAGACAAGAGAGAAAACCTGCCCGTCCTGATTTCAGGCGGAATCGGCTACTCGTCAGCCAACCGAACCACAATAGAAGCATTTATCTTTACCGGGGTCAAAGCATCAGAAACGAATAAAACCGTTCAAGAATTCCCAATGTTCCGATTTGACATTCAAGCAAAAGCAGGTATTTCCATCGGAGCATCTTCGACTTCACTTCTTCTACTCGCAACAGATTTCATCATAGGAAAATTTGATAGCGCCGCACTACAAGCATTTATACGTAATGCAATTTGAATTCCATCAGGTAGCACGCTTTTTAACCTATATGGCAACAACATTCTGGGATTCTCCCTAATTGAATCACATGTTATTGAATGGTGGATGTACAGAGACGAGAACAAGAATTTTCATTTCAGCGAATTCGGATTTACCGAAGAACTCGGAATAAAGGCGAATCTTGAGCTTGCATTCATCAGCAGAGGCGTTCAATTTGAAATTACAAATCGTAGAAAACACTGTAGCTGGTTTGTAAAGCTCGGAATGCTCACCATACCCGCAGAAAACTCTCAAGACAGAATCTAAACAGAGAAAATCTTCTCAATTCACTTCATTTTTCCAAGCAGCAAGTAAATTCGCTTTTATTCTTCAGTAAAAATATAGAAACATTGTTAATTTTTCATTGTCATATTTCATCAATACATTTTATATAAATTCATTCGATTTTATCATTACAAATACGATTTATTCTACAAACAAAGTAGTACCATCTTTAGTTTCCTTTAATTTCTCGCGCATAGATAAATTAATTTTACCGTACACATTATTCTCGACTTTTAATTTATCTTAAAACCAAGCTTTCACTTCAGAAATGAAAGCAATCAAACAATTAACAAAAAAAAGGATACAAACATGTTCGGATCTTGGAAAGTCAATGTAGCTATCGGAATGATGCCAGAAGCAGTCGCAACCGCATTCGCAAAATGCACACAGAATCTCATCGGTGCAACATACAAGCCCGTTGCCTATCTCGGCAGCCAAATCGTAAACGGAATCAACCATGCCGTTCTCGCAGAACAGACTGTCAGCGACAGCAGCAAGGACAAAAACATCGTCCTTATGGTATTCAACGAAAAGCCCGTTGAAGGCGCCCCCTCGGAAGTTACCCTGAGCAAAGAAAACATCACAAGCGTTCTTGACGGCAACGCCGTTCCTGGCGGCACGTTTGTCGATGTCAAGACGGATATTCCCGTTGAAGCAATGGAAGTTCTCAATGACGTGCTCGCTCTCGGAGCCAAAGTTGAAGCATTCGCACTCCTCGGCACCCAGGTCACCGTGGGAACCAACTACTTCTTCGCAGCAGAAGTCACCCCTGCTACACGTTTTCCACAGAAAAAAGTCGCCTTGGTTTCTGCGAACAACATGCTCAAAACCATTTCCTTCAAGGATATTATTTAGGCATACACAATCGCATTATGCAAAAGAACTCCCGTCCGCGGGAGTTCTTTTTTTGCAAAGCTCTGCTAGGCGTAAACGTGCGCTTAGCAAATAAGTTGTAATTTGTAAGCCCCTTGGCCTACTGTATTATTACTGCACAAATGTAACTTATAACCTGCCCTGTCGGTACGTTTCACAAGCGTTTTTACAGTAATTACGCAGCTTAGGCGCCACGCAAGCAGTTATCTAGCAGAGCTTTTGTAAAAAAACGTTAGGCAGATCCTGTTTTATGTTGTAAAAACGTTCAAAAGATAGAAGTTTAATGAATATTTGAACGCATTATTCACAAACGCATGAAAATTTCCTATGATTGGAGAGGTATGCCGGTGGAGTTCAGGATGGAAACGAGAGCAGGAAATGTACTTGAGAATACGCGTAGTTGTGATAAAGTACGTCCCCTTTTGCAAATTTCTACAAAGCCATTGTCTATGCGGCCAAAATTTCGCCGCTCTTGTAGCATGCGTCGATATATTCTCGAGATTGGTAAAACAGGTCGGAATTATAGTTTGAAATTTTTGATGCAAGCCAGGACGTGAAAATTTTCTTGATTCCCGAAATGGAGTCCTTTTCTGCAAAGTTGTCTTCTACAAGACGTGCAAATACATCTCCGATGTCCCAGTAGTCGGGCACTGCGTATTTGCAGTTGGCGACGTTATCGAAAGAACCTAATGGAATGTTGTTCCTGGCAATGAATTCGTCCGCCACTTTTTCGATGGGTTCGCAGTGAAAGACGTCTTGATAATTGTAAATCCGATCGACGTCATTTCCAAGAAACTCAATAACACGGGACCGCTCGTTTTTCGTTATTCTGCCAATGTATTCGACGAGGCTGCATGTATAGAATAAAGCTGTATTCTTAATCATGGACTTTCCTCGCTGTTACAAAAGTCAATGAGTTGAGCGCTTTCGGAGTGCTAAAACAAATCTGGTGTGTCGGGAACTTGGATTTAGCCAGGTCCCAAAATGCTTCCCTTGATATGGTCCCGTCTAAAAAACTTTGGACGTAATTAAAGATGGTGTCGTCCGCCATTGGCCCTTCGATAATATCGTAATCATGCTTGACGCCTCGTCTGCAAGCGACTCCTACGACTTTTTGAAAAAAGCGGACGTCATATTCATTACACTCGGCACTGCGTTCGTGTACTTTTTAAAAGAGACAGGCAAGGTCGTTGCCAATTGCCACAGGCAGCGTGCGGACCTTTTTGAACGGCGGATGATTTCGGTGGAAGAAGCCGCAAGCGCCCTGCGCAAAACCGTTGCAACACTCCGCGCCATCAATCCGAGCATTTGCATCGTCTTCACGGTCTCGCCGCTACGCCACCTGAGCGACGGGGCGCACGAAAACAACCTTTCCAAATCAACGCTTTTACTCGCCGTGGAGAATGTTTGCAAGGAATGCTCCACCAGTTACTTCTTGAGTTACGAAATCGTGATGGACGAACTGCGCGACTACCGCTTTTATGCCGAAGACATGATTCATTTATCTGTAATCGCAGAAAATTACATCTTTGAAAGAATGTGCGAAACCTACTGCGACAGTAACGTTCGCGCAAACATGCAGCGGGTGGAAAAATTCATGAAGACCGTAAATCACAGAATCATCGACGCGGGGTCCGCAAAAACAGCTACACTCGCGAAGCAGCAAATTGCACAAGCAAACCTTCTAGAATCGCAAATCGCAGGTCTAGACTTGAGCGAAGAAAAAGAATACTACTCAAAGAAGGAATAGAAGTTTTCTTTCCGGCAACAAGGTCATCCGCAGGTTAAGCTTGTCTTGTGAGTAACACTTCTACAGTTTAAATTCGTACTTCTTCGTGAAATCCTTGTCCACGCAAATGGTCACCGTTTTCTTCGTCAGGTTGTAGACCGCAGACCACTGAGTGTTGCTGGTGACCTCCTCCGGGTCGAGATCCTGGCTCACGGCCTTCAGCAGGTCCATGGCCTCTTTCTCGGTAAGCACGTTCTTCGTTTCTTTGAGTTTCTTGCGAATCTTTTCCAGGCGGTCGGCACCGACGCCCAAGGTATCCCAGCCCTCGGACATGTACATGTTGGTCGCAAAGTTCTGCCCGTCGAGCAGTTTCATCTCCCATTCGGTTTCGCCTTCCGGCTGGATGTATTCCAAAAGCACGGTGTGGCCCGTGGCGTCGCCGATGATGAAGTGATAGCTCTTGGCGGAGCTGTCACCGTCGGCAAAGAAGTTGTGGCTCTCGAAAAATTCCACGGCGTCTTCGACGGATGTGGCCCTGTCAAGCACGAGCCTGATGCCCGCGGAAGGAGTGATGGGCTTCTTGGACTTGTCGTGCTGTGCAGCACCGCCCTTTCCACCGTCAAGCGAAAGCACCGAGATGAACACGCCCTTTTCGTTCATGCCGTCCATGCCCAGGTACGGAGACGCTATGACCGGCGAGATGTCCGTCTTGCCGTCGCTCAGGGAGCCCGCCACGTACTTTTCAGCATCGAGGAACGGCATCGCCGCGATGGAGAGCGATTTGAATTCACTCTTGTCCATGGGATTGTTCTTCACAAGCACGTTGGCCGAAGATACAAAGCGGTAGTCGAAATTGCGTCCGCAAATAACGTCCTTGTCGGGAGTCCTGACGCAGAAGGCGCTGCAGCCCGCATCGATTTTCGCCTTGGCTGCATTGGACGTGGGGAGTTTGAGAAGATTGGCGTACACGAACTTGATCATCTCCACGGAGGAATGAGAGGCGCCACTCTCGATGACATCGTCCAGCATGTAGTCGGCGTGGTAGTCGATGGTGTAGAGTTTGCCATCGGCAACGTCCTTCAGCGTCTTGACGGTCGATTCCTGTTCGGGCGTGGAAAGCATTTCCATAGGTCCCAAAGCCTCGGAAGTTTCATCGTCTATTTTTTCGGCGGACGACGAACTGGAATCGTCACCACAGGCGACAAGGCCGAAAGCGGCAAGCGTTATCGGCAAAAAACAAACGGACTTGAGATTCATATCATCCTCCAGACTTTAGGGATCTTCTCGTGAATATAAAAAAGTCCCCGTGGAACAAAATACCACGGGAACCTAATTTTTTTTACGTTCAGCAGCAATTAGCCGAGCTTTGCGCGAATCCAGTTGTTCGCGTTGCTGATGGCGGCGCTGATCTTTTCGGGTTCGCGAGTACCGGCCTGGGCGCGGTCCGGACGGCCACCGCCCTTACCGTTGCAAGCTGCTGCGAGGTCACGCACCATGTCGCCCGCCTTGATGCCCTTGGCCTGGACATCCTTGCCGACGAGCACGGCGATGCTTCCGTTTCCGTTCGCCTTGTTCGCGATGACGGCAACCGCACCCTTGTCGAGCTTGTTCTGCACACCGTCGAGGAGTTCCTTGTACTTGTCTTCGGGGAGTTCCAATTCGCGCACGTACAACATAACGCCCATCACGTCGAGAGCACCCTTCAGGAGGTCCGCCGCGGCAAGTGTTGCAAGTTCGAGTTTCACGCTCTGCAAGCTCTTTTCCAAGGACTGCGTCTTTTCGAAGGTCTGCTGGATGCGGCCGAGAACGTCGGCGTCCTTGCAGCGGAGTTTTTCGCGGAGAGCCGTGAGAATTTCGGTACCGGCACGGAGGAGGGCCAATGCGCCACGACCCGTAACAGCTTCGATACGGCGCACGCCAGCGCTCACGCTCGATTCGGAAACAATCTTCACGAGGCCCACGTTACCGGTGTTCTGCACATGCAAGCCACCGCAAAGTTCCTTGGAGAATTCTTCGCCATTCGGGCCCATCTTCACCACGCGGACTTCGTCGCCGTACTTTTCGCCGAACAAAGCCATAGCACCGCTCGCCTTGGCTTCGTCCACGCCCATCACGTCGGTGTGCACGTTCAGGCATTCCATCACCTTCGCGTTCACGATGTCTTCGACCTTCTGGATTTCTTCGGCGGTCATGGCGCTGAAGTGGCTGAAGTCGAAGCGGAGGAATTCGGGGCAAACGTAACTACCCTGCTGCTGCACGTGAGTGCCGAGGACTTCGCGGAGAGCAGCCTGAATCAAGTGCGTTGCGGAGTGGTTGCGGCGGATATCCTTGCGACGTTCGTCATCGACGGTCGCCATGAACACGCCACCCATGGTTTCCTCGTTAGCGACACCCTTCACCACCTTGCCGCAGCAAATGGCGGTATCGTTCACCTTGATGGTGTTGAACACGCTGATTTCCAAGTCCTTCGAAACAAGCGTTCCCTTGTCGCCGACCTGGCCACCCATTTCGGCATAGAACGGAGAAGTCTCGAGCACGATGGAAAGAACGCCCTTGTCTTCGCGGAAGCGGACAACCTTCGCTTCGCAGGCGCTGAGTTCGTAACCCACGAACTTGGTACTTGCCTCGCTGTACTGCGTCCAGCCTTCGGTACCCATGGTGTTGATGCCCTGCTTCATGTTGGCGCGGGCACGTTCCTTCTGTTCGTTCATGCACTTTTCAAAACCAGCTTCATCGATGGTGAGGCCCTTCTCTTCGGCCAAAATGCCCGTAAGGTCCGGCGGGAATCCGTAGGTATCGTAAAGCACGAACACCTTGTCGCCCGGCACGACCTTCGCAGAACCCATTTCGGAAACGATGTTCTCGAAACGTTCGATACCGGCGTCCAAAGTGCGGATGAAGCTTTCTTCTTCGCTCTTAATGACGCTTGCAACAAATTCCTTGCGTTCGCGGATTTCGGGGAAGGCCTCGCCCATCGTATCGGCAAGCACCTGCACAAGCTGACAAATGAACGGCTTCTTCTGTCCCAAGAGGCGGGCAAAGCGGCTCGCGCGGCGCAAGATGCGGCGGAGCACGTAGCCACGGCCTTCGTTAGAGGGAAGGGCGCCATCGGCAATGGCAAAGGAAACGGCGCGGATGTGGTCCGCAATCACGCGGTGCGGAGTGCCGTTCACGTCGTCGGTGTAAGGAACGCCACTGAGTTCGGCGACCTTGTTGATAATCGGGGTGAACACGTCGGTATCGTAGTTGCTCTTCTTCCCTTGAAGAATAGCGCAGATACGTTCAAAGCCCATGCCAGTATCGACGTTTTTCGCCTTTAAAGGAATGAGGCTTCCGTCGCTCAAGCGTTCGTACTGCATGAACACGTTGTTCCAAATTTCAATATAGCGGTCGTTTTCGCCGTTCACGCCCTTGATAGGGTCCTTGAAGGTTTCCATCTGCGTGGCAAGGTCACCGCGGTCGTAGTGGATTTCGGAGCACGGGCCGCACGGACCGGTATCGCCCATTTCCCAGAAGTTCGAATGGCCATCGAAACGCATGATGCGGTCGTCCGGAAGGCCAGAGACTTCCTTCCAAATCTGCCAGGCTTCGTCGTCATCTTCGTAAACGGTCGCGAAAAGACGTTCCTTCGGGAGCTTCCAGACTTCGGTCAAGAGTTCCCAGGCCCAAGCAATGGCTTCCTTCTTGTAGTAGTCGCCAAAGCTCCAGTTGCCGAGCATCTCGAAGAAAGTGTGGTGGTAGTTGTCGCGGCCCACCACGTCGAGGTCGTTGTGCTTACCGGAAACGCGGAGGCACTTCTGGCTGTTGCAGGCGCGCTTCCAACCCTTCGGATTGTCGCCCAGGAAAATGGCCTTGAACTGGTTCATGCCGGCGTTCGTGAACATGAGCGTCGGGTCGTCGTGCGGAACCACCGGGGAAGAACGGACAAACAAGTGTCCCTTGGATTCAAAGAACTTGATGAAAGATTCGCGCACTTGCGCAGAAGTCATAGTAGGCATATTTTATCCCTTTTAATTTTTACAGAAAATGACTTCAGCTCGGTCATGCCAAAAAGTCCTCTTTTTGCCGCGACACTCGCTTCGCCTATTTTTTTCGCGGTAAATGTAGAAAAGTGGTTGGTGGTTAGTGGCTGGCGGTTGGGTTTTAGTTATTAATTATGAGTTATGAATTACTAGAGGATGGTATCGCGGCGTAACCGCAGGTTTTGACTCCGTTTTTCCCCAAAAAAGGGGCCCAAATTAAGATTTTTCACATTTTGGAGTCCATTTTTGCAAACAAATTAAACACAATAAGTAGAATTTTGGTAAAAAAATCCCATTTCATGGGCTCCATTTTTCTTTTTTTCGCATTTTGGAGCCCATGTGCCAACCGCTCCGCCCAGTTTCATCACAAACAAAGTAACAAAATAGACTCCAAATTGATTTTTTTCATCATTTGGAGTCCATTTTTAGCCAAAGCAGCACATTTTATCGCAAAAAAAACGTTTTCCCTGCGCCATCGGCGCCTAATCATCTCCGGACTTCGCCGTAACGAATCCTATTCAGCAAAAAGATAAGCAGCCGCGCAACCACATAGTAAATCAGAGCCACCGCCAAAAGCGGGAAGAACGCCTCAAACGTCCGACTCCTAATCACATCCCCAGCTCGCGTAAGATCATTTACAGCCACATAGCCCACGATCGCAGTCGCCTTCAAATACGCAATGACATTTCCCCGATACATCGGCATGAACACCTTCGCCGCCTGCGGAAGCACCACCTTGAAAAGCCCCTCGCGCTCCGTATAACCAAGCGCAAGCGCCGCCTCCATTTGCCCCACCGGGACAGAATTCACACCATGCTTCAGCATACAGTAAGTCGAAAGCAGGAACATCAATCCAAAAACAATCACAGAAACCCAAACGCCGCCTATGTCGCTATTTCCAAAAACAACATAATAGGCGACCATCAGCACCACAAGAATCGGAAGTGACTCCAGCGATTCATAAACAACACAGATAACTTTATCCAAAACTCGATTATTGCGTCCCACCAGGAACAATCCAAAACCGAACAGCGAGCCAAGCAGCACCGACAGCACCGTAATCAGCAAAGTCACGCCAAGCCCCTGTAGCACAAGGAGCCAGCGATCCTCCTTAATGAAATTCTTATAAAAACTCTGCTTCATGGATTCGGCAAAAGTCAACTTTTCAACTTCTCCTGGGCGCATTACCATAAACCCGACCTTATCCTTAAAATAAGGCTTTGAGAAAATCATTCCTTCGGAACGTTCCTCCGTATAGCCATAATCCCCTAGCCCCATATCAAACTTTCCCGTCGAGAGCCCCGCCACCACGGCATCGTAAGCCAAAGTTTCAATCTGCGGCTTGTAACCAAACTGCCTACAAAATTCATAAACCAGAGCAAGTTCAAAACCAGCATATTTCCCATCTTTAAGATACTCGTAGGGAGGACTCAAAATGTCGAAGGCAAGTTTAAAAGACGTTCCCTCCGGAAGATTCGAAAATTCAACAACATCCACGCTCGGATAACCATTGACCCATTTTTCCTTAAGGGAATCAACCAACCCCGACTTCATGGAGCTTTCCACAAAGTCATCAAAATCCTTGCGTAACTGTTCCGAAGCGCTAGCGGCAAACGCAGCGACAATAGGCACATCCATATCCGTCGCGAGACTTCGCAAATTCGGGTAACTTTCCTGCAAAATTTTTTCATAGGAATGAAACGCGAAGGCGCCATCTGCAAGACCTTTAGTCACGGCAACAAAAGTGTCGTAGTAATTTGTGAAGTACTTTATCTTGGCATTAGGAAACATCCGCTTAAAATCGCTCTCGTAAGAAGCGTTTCCACTGCAAACCGCAAGAACTTTACCATCAAGTTCCTTGGAATCCGTCATGTACACATCCCCCTTTTCCGAGGAACATGCCACAAACACAAACATTAACAAAGCAAAAATCCATCTCATAATATAAACATAAATTATATACGAGCCATTACAGTCTTTTATACAAAAAAAAATCCCCAAATTGCTTCGGGGATTGAAAATTTCAGGAACAGAACAAAGTTAGTTGGCTTCGTAATCCATAATCAGCTTGACTACGCCATTTTCCACCTTGACGTTTTCATTTCTGAGCATAACCTTCTCCATTTCCCAGTCGCCTGTAGTCCAATGGTTGGCATCCAGATCGGTACCTTCAAAGTCATCCTGCCAAAGCAAGGTGAATCCCTTGGTCGCTTCGTCATAGGAATAAACACGCACATAGTCGATTTGCTGTTCCACTGGGAGACCAATACCAGTGAACTTACCAGTCCAGCTAGGAGTCTGGGAAGCCCAGAGGTTGAAACGGAGAGACTGCTGTTCCGTCATAAACGCCACCTGGTCGTGAGCGCGGCCATCCGGGTTGCCAATGACATCGCGACGGACTTCGACACTATCGATTTCCCAGGAAATATATTCCGGAGTCCACACAATCGTATAAAGATGGAATTCCGCCGTAGCATCAAATCCGTATTCGTGAATCTTTTCAGAAGTGATGTTCTTGTTCTTCTTGCCATCATCGCCATCCGGTTCGCGGGTGATCAAGTTGGACTGCCACTTCGAAGGATCCTTGCCGAGAACTTCAATATCAATCTCGTTCCAAGGTTCAACGCCCTTCTTCCAAGAGTAGTCGTAGTTCAAGAACATGGAACTCACAGAGCCGCTAATCGCAGCCATTTTCATGCGAGCTTCATAACGGCCATAATGCAAAAGATCCGTACCAGTAAGTTCAGCGCCATAGAAGGTGTAAGCCTTATTCGGGTCGAGTTCGGTAAGCTTGCCCTCGCTAGCCGAAGAAGCAGGTATCACAACCGAGGAACTGGAAACTTCAGGCGGTACAACAGGAACCTCGGAAGCGCTGGAAAGAGCAGGAGGAATTTCGGAAGCGCTGGAAAGAGCAGGAGGAACTTCAGAAGCGCTAGATGCCGGCGGATTCTCTGGACCAACAGGAATTTCTGATGCGCTGGAAACACCCGGATCAATCGGAAGCGGTTCGGACGGATTGTCATCGGAGCAAGCGACAAACAGGCCGGCAGCGACAATCGGAAGGATATATTTGAATTTCATAATGACCTCTTTCTAAACTTGCGTAGTAATATAGGTAAATAAGGTGGGAAAGTCACCCTTTCCCAAAGTAAAACAGCATACATCTGTATCGTCCGTATCCACATTCATCATATTAAATCAATCAATTTAGCCCCTAGAAAGAAAACCCTTAAAATGCTATATTGAAATAAAAAGATTGGGTAGAAAAAAGAAAAGAGGATTTATGACAGAAGCATGGAACTGATTTAAAGGCGGGCAATGGCAGGACGAAAG
>JAZLIJ010000110.1:0-12267 GCA_045617325.1 Fibrobacter sp. | reverse complement strand
TTTGCTACTTCGAGGCCGGTGGTGCCAGATTCAACGGTACGTACGCTGCCATCGGGCATGGTGAGGTTGATTTGAGACATAATAATTTCCTTTTTTGGGCAGTTCTTGCCCGGTTCCGCAGAAATACGACATCTGACGGTGCGGCCAAACATAGAATTTGGAAAGCGTCGTGGCAAAGTCCAGATTGCGCTTGATAGCGAGTTTTAAGTCTTTCTTGAAACGATTGGTCGCTACGAGGTTATACATCCTGCTTTACCTCGCCGAGAAGTTCATCGAAATTGGCGTAGACCTTCTTGTTTGGGTCCGCTTCCAATTGCTTTGCCTCGGCGAGAGCCTGCAGTGTATCTGCGTTGGGGCGAGGTCTCTTGATTTCCATGGGGATACCCTCGTGGATCAAACATTGGCGCAGGAACATATTGACCGCGTCGGAAATGGTAATGCCCAAGTCCTTGAACAAAGAGTCGCACTTCGCCTTGACTTCGGCGTCGGTACGAATTTGAAGAACTGCATTAGCCAAAATGGACCTCGTTTGAATTACATTGTCGTTATAATGTAATTTAAAACTATTCATAAGTCAACTCCTTTTCCGCGATACAGGCAAAAAATCACGGATAAAAATGCGCTTGCGATAAATATAAATTCATTCAAAAGACAAAATATGACATTCGACTGAAATTACCTTTATTGCAAGGTGATGGTCAAGGGGGCTTTGATCAAATCGTGAATTTTGCAAACTATAGGCGACATGAACTCACAACTGGTGAACAGGTCATTGCTTTGGACAGAACTTGCTGGGTAATCGGTGGCTAAACGGATTGATATGGCTGTGTTGTTTTTCCTTTGTTCATTTTTGTATTTTCTCCACTGACATGCGATGGTTGCAGAACTGTTCTGTAACAAGCCGTATTTTCTACATAATTCCTTATGGGATTTTTATGGAAATGCGGCTTTTTTTTGTTATGTCGGAATGAATTGTAACGATAAAGGATTGATTTGTAATGACAAATAATGTAATTTTAAGCCGTAGAACAAAAATAAAGGATATTTCTATGGCTACTTTGCAACTCCGCGTGGATGACGAACTGAAGGAAAAGTCTGATAAGCTTTTCCAGTCTTTGGGGATGGATACATCCACCGCGATCCGCGTTTTTTTGAAGTTCGCTGTAGAGTACAACGGTATTCCGTTTGAGGTCCGCCACAAGCCGGACCTTTCCTTGGAGCGAGCTGTTGCCGATAGTCGAAATGGTGAAAATCTTCATGGACCGTTCGCAACCGCCGAGGAGGCCGTTGCGTCGATGCTGGAGGATTAGTGTACAGCATCGTCTATACGAACCGCATGAAACATGACGCCAAATTGATGAAAAAACGAGGCAAGGACATGGGCAAACTGGTTGCAGTGCTAAATAAGTTGGCTGCAGGAGAAACTCTGCCGGAGTCAAATCGCGACCATCAGTTGACAGGATCCTTGAAAGATTTCCGTGAATGCCATATAGAACCTGACTGGCTGCTGATGTATCAAATCATTGAAAATCGGCTGGTGTTATCCGCGACCGCAACCGGATCCCATTCGGATCTGTTTGGAAGATAGCGTATTCTCAGATGCAGTCTCTCACTAGAAGTCTTTTATGCATCTAATTGAGTTGAAATCCGCATTGCTGGATACGTTTATGAGATTGTCTGCGTTGTAATCAGGCCGTCTAGTTTCGCTAAACACGAAAGCTCTTGTCTGCCAATCGTTGATTGGTGTGGAACTCCAATAAATTGCCATTTCCCCCATCCTTTTGTATTCTTGGTATTCTGGAGAGGGTTTGCCATCGAAGAAGCCTGTTGGCAAAACATTAAAGCCGTAGTCATCAATACCATTTCGGTGGATCCATTCAGTTTTAGATCTTAGAAGTGTGCTAGCGTTTAAGCCTGTCTTGAATCTTGTTTCGTCGAAGTGGGTGACTGTTTCTTTTAGCGTTTTAAATTCGTCAATACTTGGCAGGTGCCATCCGTCAGGACAGACATTTTTGGAGTCTTCCCAGGAATATAATCTCCCGTACTTATCGCAATTGCTTTGCAAATCGTCATAGCAACGGCTGCCTTTTGATGCATAATTTAAGTTTTCAGCCATCCAAACCTGGTCGCCAATCTTTACGGTCTTGTATTTTTTTGAATCTTTCACCGTTTTGGTGATGGTCTTTGTAAACAAACCGAAAAGAATTTTTGTGGAGTCCGTGATTTCTATTTCCCTGGAATCTATAAAACTCCCAAAACTCGCTAGAGGCTTTTCTCTTTCGCTCTTTCGGAAGGAGGTTGTTTGAATGTTTTTGACGAAGATGTCTTTTTCTAGGCTCAGTGCCTTCATTTTTTTCGCATGAACTCTCGTTCTGTCATTAAATAAGGGATTTAGGCGTGTATATCGTCCGCAAGCCTGAACTTTGTTCGGTAACTTTGCATTTCTGATTCCCGGTCCTAAATCGTCTTCAATGTCTATGATGTAATTTCCTTTGCTAATTCTTGGCGAGGAAATTTCGATTTCCATAGTTCCGTCTCTTACATAAACGGAATCGATGGTGTGTTTTAGTGTTGTGTCTTTTTCGTCGTAGAAAAATACTGTTAGATAATTATTGTCTGCAAGATTTGTTTTGATTTTAATCAAGATGGAATTGGAGTCGGTTGTCTTTGCGGAAACTTTAAAATATAAATCATCGGGAATATTTTTTTTATTTATTGCGCCCAAACGAGGTTTACCGACGGAAACTTTTTCACCATCGAAAAACCAACTTGTGCCGTTTTGTTTAAAGCCGATTTCTTTGAGCATGGCTATGGTCTTGTAATCCATTTCTGCATAAGAAAGAATGTTTGATGGACACATTTCCTTGTAGTAATTCTCATAAATTTGAAGAATAGTTTTTTTCTTTATTGCCGATAAATCTATCAGGGCCAGGGCAGTTGCTCGATCTGTGCTAAAGCGATTCTCGTAGTATTCTACTCGTTCATCTAGTAAATCAGCCTCAATTCTTTCTTCTGAACGCTGTTCCGCATATATATTAACATCTTCGTAGTATGATTTGTTGTGACTGTTGATGTTTATTGTACTGCCGCCTCCCCAATGGTGATGGCGAGCAAAGGAGGAACTGGCGATTATCAATAACAAGATGAAAAATTTCATAGGCTTTCTGCGTTTAAAATTTTCTTCCCCCTAAATATAAATCCATTCAAAAGACAGAATATGACATTCGACTGAAATTACCTTTATTGCAAATAAAATCACTCAAAAAAGGAATTTCCCATGAACTGGAAAGAAATTGATAAAATGTTTCAAGGCAAATGGCTGGGATATCCCCAATGACCATGAGTACGTTGATTTTGAAATCAAGAATCTTGAAATGTTTGAGGAAACTTACAACAAGTTCAATAGGAAAGAATATAACTACGAGAATGATGTGTAAATATAAACCTTGTTTCCTGTAATGTTTTGCATTGTATTTGTGTTGTGAACAACTTTGGAGGGGCCATGGCTACTACCGTTTTGCAGATTTGTATGGATGAAGACCTCAAAAACGAGGCCGCGGATCTTTTTGACAAGATGGGGGATGGACCTTCCTACGGCAATTCGCGTGTTCCTGAAGCGAGCTGTGGCCGAAAAGGCTATCCCATTCGAAGTCCGTGAACCCCGCGCTGCCTATTCCGCAAATACGGGCATTGCCGCCTTGCGAGCCTTGCAGGCTCAAGCCGAAGCTAATGGTGTGGCAGGAATGAGTGAAGAAGAAATCGAAGCAGAAATTACAGCCTATTGTTCTGGCAAGTAAAATCCAGAGAATTCAATCCCTTCTAAAGTCGTTGAATTTCTAGAAATTCTTGCAAAGGAGTACCTGTGAAAAAGAACGCGCAACAGAACTCGGTTCTAGAAGAAGTTGAAAAATGGCGTAATGATAAAGATGTAACTGACGATAGCGTCTCTAAGGTTTTAAATAACAAATCTCAGGAACTGCCTAATATCAAAAAGGTTTCAAAAATTTGGGGATAGCAGAACCTAACTGGGAATTTTTGAAATTGTAGCGATTCCCGTACCAAAAATTAAAACACAGTATCCAACTTCTTGTAATTGAAAATTCTGTGCTCCATGTAAGAATCCATTTCGTCGCCGGAATAAATTAGGCCGCCTTGTTTCCCTTCAAAATTTGGGACAAAGCTTTCGGCTTTGGTGAAGTTCTTGAAAAATTCCGGCACAATGGAATCGCTGGCTTTGATTTCGTACGGAATGACAACTCCGCCTCTAACATCTAGCAAGTCGATTTCAATACCAGATTCTGTTCGTAAAAAATAAAGGTCTGTTTTTTTGCCAGCGTTCAGTCGGGCCTTCAAGGCTTCAAGTATAACCATGTTTTCAAACAGGTTGCCGAACAAGCTGTCTTTTTCAACACGCTCTGCATTTGTCAGGGAGAGCAGCGAACACGGAATGCCCGTATCTACAAAGAATACCTTTGGCGATTTTGTCAAGCGCTTGGTAACATTGCCAAACCACGGCTGCAATGTAAATACAATGTGGCTTGCTACCAAAACGGAAAGCCATTCCTTGAGAGTTGTAGAACTTACGCCGACATCGCCTGCCAAGCTGGAGTAATTGATAATTTGCCCAACTCTGCCAGCCAGTAATGTGAGAAACAGCTCAAACTTGCGAAGATCCTTGACATTAATTAAGGTTCGTACATCTCGTTCAATGTATGTTTGGATATAGTCGCGATAGTAACTTTCCGCTTCAAGATTTTTTTCGTAGAGGCGAGGCATGCCTCCATTTAAAATGAATTCACCTCGAGAAAAATCTTTGTTGTAATTTGAAATTTCGGAAATGGAATAAGGCAACAGTGTGAAGATACTTGTTCGTCCGGCGAGGCTCTGGGAAATCGCTTGGCTCAATAAAAGTTGCTGGCTACCAGTGATCACAAATTGAGCATCCAGTCCGGTGCGGTCAACTTCCACCTGTACCTGGCTCAGCAATTCCGGGCAATTCTGGATTTCGTCAAGGATAATGGGCGGCTTATGGGATGCTAGGAATCCCTTGGGGTCTCTGTGGGCAAAATCTCTCAAATCTCGTTGTTCCAAGTTTACATACTTGTAATTAGGAAACAGTTTTTTTGCCAAAGTAGTTTTGCCGGATTGCCTTGGCCCGACAATCGTTATGACAGGGTACTTTATTCCTTCTGAAAGAATTTTTTCTTCAATTTTCCTAGAAATCATATCTAGAATATAGTTAAATTACTGTGGATATTTCAAGTTTAATTTGAGATTTCCGCAATAATTAATGTTGAAATAGATGATTGGAAATATACAAACCTTGCTCTGTGTAATGGTTTGTATTATATTTTGATGAAATTGCTTCGGCTCGGAAATACCCAAATGTGAACATTTGGGTGCTTCGCTCGCCTTGCATATTTTTGTAATGTATTGAACTTTCGATGAGAGGCGTTTTATGGCGACTACAGTGCTACAAATTCGTATGGATGAAGACCTCAAGAACGAGGCCGCGGATCTTTTTGACAAGATGGGGATGGACCTTCCCACTGCAATCCGCGTTTTCTTAAAGCGAGCTGTGGCTGAAAAGGCGATTCCCTTTGAAGTTCGCGAACCTCGCGCTACTTACTCTGCCAATAGGGGCATTGCAGCCTTGCGTGCTTTGCAGGCGCAAGCCGAAGCTAATGGTGTGGCAGGAATGAGTGAAGAAGAAATCGAAGCGGAAATTACAGCCTATCGTTCTGGCAAGTAGAGGTGCTTGCACATGGTGTATGCAGTCATTGATACCAATGTAATTGTTTCTGCCGCTATAGCCAAAAATCCTGATATTTCAGTCCCTTCTAAAGTCGTAGAATTTGCCCTTGATGGTCTTTTCATTCCGTTGTTCAACGAAGCTATCGTTCGCGAGTATGAAGAAGTTCTTTCCCGACCGAAGTTTAATTTGGACGAGGAAAAACGTAATACTTTGATTCAGGAATTCCTGAAATGCGGTATAAACGTTGACGCGCCCCAAAATGGTGTTGTACTTCCGGATCCAAAAGACATTGTGTTTTATGATGTTGCGTTAGCTTGCCGCGATAAGGATGCATCTTTGGTAACTGGCAATACCAAACATTTTCCTGGAGTTCCGTTCGCCGTAACGCCTCGGGAATTTCTAGAAATTCTTGCAAAGGAGTACCTGTGAAAAAGAATGCGCAACAGAACTCGGTTCTAGAAGAAATTATTCCCGACCTCAAAAAGTTTTCAAAAATTTGGGGATAGTGGATTATTTGTTGCAAAGTTTTGTATGTTCTAAACATGGCTTTCAAAGGCCAGTTGACAGGGTTACTCCAGCCTTGTTTTATACATCCCCCCGACAGGGCTGCAAGAAGTTTTGACTATCGGTTGCAGAATGCGTTCCTTAGGATTTCCTAGGAAATGAATAAAATCAAAATGATTGGAATGCGCCATATGGGCGCAGTGCGCTTGTGGCGAGGGCCAGAGGTGAAGATCGGGGTGTTCGCCTCCCGTAAGGGTGTTGAAGTAAGCTCGCAACAGCGTGAATTGTGGGCGGCGGAACAGGGCAGATTGCACCACTGTGTCGTTGGTACGTTTCATTCTCATGCGGAGTGTGAAGTCCTTAATGGAGTTCTAGCCAATGGCGGTTTTGCGGTTTGGATAAGGGGGTGTGACTTCCCCAGGGACTTTACGGATATCTGGATACAGGCTTTGCTTGAAGGCCGTTTACTGATAATTTCCTGCTTTCATCGTAAACGCCATACGGAGGCGACTGCTCGGTACTGTTCCCATCTGGTTGCGATGTGTACAAAACGCCATGTTTACTGGTTGCGAAAGGATGAAGATTTTTTGCGACCGATTTGTCAAAAGGCGATTTCGTGGGGCAAGGAGATTGATGTGTATTAGTTCTTATAAACCCTGATGTAGTCCACCACCATTTCGTTGGGGAACTGGGTGTCGTCAATGTCAAAGCCGGGCCATTGACCGCCTACGGCTACATTCAAAATAAAGAAGAAGTTCTTGTGGAACGTGCCCATGTCGCCGGAGGCGTCTTCGATTCCGATTTCCTGGTACTTGAAATCGTCCACGTACATGGCGATGGATTTTTCGTTCCACACGGTTTTGTAGATGTGGAATTCGGTAATGTCCATGGGGTAGGAGGTGCCGTAGTATTCCTTGGTGCTGTTGCCGTATTCCGCATGTTGGCCTTCGTGTTCCCAGTGATGGGTACCGTACACCACATTTTCGTCATTGACGGCTTCGATGATGTCCACTTCGCCGCAGAGGGGCCAGCTTGCGTCATCGATGTTTGCGCCTAGCATCCAGAAGGCGGGCCAGATGCCCTTGCCTACGGGTAACGCAATACGGGCTTCGACGGTACCGTAGGCGAAGTCGAATTTTCCCTTGGTAACGATGCGGGCGGAGGTGTATTTCCTGTTTTCGAATTTGTCTGCGATGGCGGCCGCGTCGGTTTCCAATGCGGCGCGGATGTGAAGGTAGCCGTCTTTCACGTAAACGTTTTCGGTGCGGTCGGTGTAGTACTGCTGTTCGTTGTTGCCCCAGCCCCATTCGCCGGTGCCGATTTCATAACTCCAGGTGCTCAGATCAAGAACGTCTCCCTGGAAGTCTTCTGACCAGAAGGCGGCGGGGTCTGCGGGAGTGTCGCCGGTCGTGTCGTTGGGGGCGGCAATAGAACTGCTGGAAGACTCTGCGACGGTTGTGTTACATGTTGGCGATGCTTCGGAACTGCAAGATCCCTCGCTGTTGCTCGGGATGACACTTGATGAGCTACTCGGGATGACACTTGATGAGCTGCTCGGGATGACACTTGAAGAACTGCCCGGGATGACGCTGGAAGAGGATATGTTCGGAACGCCTGGAACGTCGTCGGGTGCAACACTTGAGGAGCTGTTCGCGACGACACTTGAAGAACTTTCAATACTCCCGGTAACAGAATTGGAACTTTCGGGTGTTTCAATGGCAGAATCTTGCGGAACGCTTGTTGGTCCAGTGCTGTTCGAATCTGAGGAACAGGAGGTGAGAATTGCGCACGCCACTGCAGCCGTAATAAATGAAATTCCGAATTTTGGGGACATATCACGAATATAAACTATCTTTGTCTATTATGCAAATCCAGCTGTCCGATCATTTTGACTATTCTAGGCTTTTGCGCTTTACGCTGCCTTCCATCGCCATGATGGTGTTTACTTCCATCTACAGCGTGGTGGACGGTTATTTTGTTTCTAATTACGCTGGAAAACAGCCCTTGGCTGCAGTGAATATGGCCTGGCCCGTGATTATGATGCTTGCTTCCCTGGGAATGATGTTTGGTACGGGTGGTAGTGCGCTGATTGCTGCTGCACAGGGGCGAGGTCGCAGGCAGCGTGCCAACGAGTATTTTTCCCTCATCGTCTATGTAGTCATCGCATTGGGTTTTGTTCTGGCTGGAGCAACTTGGTTTTTGATGGAACCCGTAATGAAATTGCTGGGTGCAGAGGGTGGCCTTCTTACCGAAAGTGTGTTTTATGGTAAGGTTTGCCTGGTGGGGCTTCCGGCCTTTATGATGCAGATGCTTTTTCAGTCCCTGTTCATTACGGCGGAAAAACCGCAGCTGGGCTTTTACGTTACCGTAGGCGCAGGCGTTGCCAACATGATTCTGGATTGGCTGTTCATTGGAATGATGGGAATGGGCTTGTTCGGTGCAGCCCTTGCTACGGACATTGGCTTTTTGGTGGGCGGTGTTATTTCGTTGTTCTATTTTGCCCGATCGAATTCAAGTACGTTGAGTCTAGGCAAGGCTTGCTGGAAACCCCACGCCTTGTTGAAGGCTTGCTTCAACGGCAGTTCCGAAATGCTTTCGGGAATTACGTCGTCCGTGGTGACTCTGCTGTACAATTTTCAGCTGCTACGCTACGCCGGCGAAAACGGTGTGGCGGCCTTCAGCGTCATCATGTATGTCACCTTCATTTTCTTTGCCATCTTTATTGGGTATTGCAATGGAGTTGCTCCAGTGATTTCCTATCACTTTGGAGCCCGTAATCAAGGCGAAATGAAAAACCTTTTTAGACGTTGTGCCGTCATCATTGGTATCGCTGGGGTTGGCCTGTTTGCCGCTGCTCAGTTGTCAGCGACCTTACTTGCAAAAATTTTCGTGGGTTACGATGTTGAACTTTGCGAAATGACTGTGTTTGCATTCCGCATAGTCTGTTTTGTTTTCCTGGTTTCTGGATTCAATATTTTTGGTTCGTCGCTATTTACTGCTCTGAATAATGGCTTCATTTCGGCAGCGATATCCACTAGTCGATCCATCATTTTTGAGGCGGGTTCAGTCTTGCTATTCCCCCTGCTTTTCGGCTTAAATGGCATTTGGTTTGCCTGTTGGGGAACGGAACTTGCCGCACTGGCCATGACCATATTCTTTGTTGTCCACAAACGAAAAATTTACGGGTATTTATAGAAAGAGCGACGCCTTTAAGCGCCGCTTCTTTGTCAGGCTTAGTCCTGTGGGGCTTCTGGCGGAACTCTCGCAATTATGCCAACAGTTGCGCGACAGGCCTTGATCAAGTCTGCAGGAGCGATTTTCAGCTGCAGTCCGCGTTCTCCGGCGCTTACGTAGATGTAGGGAAAGTTGTTGCAGGTCTCGTGCATAAAGATGGGGAAGTTCTTCTTGAGACCCAGGGGGCTGCAGCCGCCACGGATGTAGCCTGTAAGTGGAGTCAGATCTTTCAGGGGGACTGTTTCAATCTTCTTGTTGCCGCTGACCTTGGCGGCTCCTTTCAGGTCCACTTCCAAGTTGCCGGGAACAACGCACATCAGGTAACCAATCTTATCGCCGTGAACAAGGATCGTCTTGAAAACCTGGTTTATGTCTTCGCCAAGGGAGTCGGCCACATGCTGTGCGCCCAGGTCATTTTCATCCACTACATAGGGAATCAGTTCGTAGGAGATTTTCTGCTTATCCAGGATGCGTGCGACGTTTGTTTTCTTGATATCAGAAGCCATATGAAAACTCTTATTTGAAGATTAATTCCTGTTGTCCTGCCGTACGTGAGGTTGCTGGTGGGACGTTTCTCTGGTCTAGAGGACGTTTCAGAGGCTCCAGCAAATATTCCTGTCCGTTCACTTTAATTTCGTAAAGCGTTCCCAGAAGTTCACCTAGGTGACCTTTGGGAAATCCCTTTGTGTGGTACCAGACCACGTAGGGCTCCGGCAAATCACAGAGACGCATGCCTTGATAACGTCCGTAAGGCATGGTTGTGTTGGCCAGTTCTAGAAGTACTTCAGGATTCACATAAAAAAATATTATTTAATCATCAGGTCGGCCAATTGAATGCGGTGAAGTTGCTACATATGGGATGAAATGAAAAATTACAGTGCCATTTTAATCGGGAACGGGACAATGGGTAAACGCCATCGTTCCCGTTTTGAGATGAATGGCGTCCGGTTTTCAAAAATTCTAGACCAGGATGCTCCGCAGTGGATGAAAACTTCCGCCAAGGATGATGTTGCTAGCGCCCGTCCGGATTTTGTGGTGGTGGCATCTCCCGCTTCCACTCACTATGATTACGTAAAGTTTTTTCTGGAACAGAAAATACCGGTTCTTGTAGAAAAGCCCCTGGCGACTACTGCTGAACAGGCTATGGAACTTCAGCGAATCTCTGAACAGGATGGTGTTACGCTCTTTGTGGCTCAGTCAGAATGCTTCAACCCGATCTTCCTGAATTTTAGAACCCACTTTATGACTGAACTTCGGTGTGGAAAAAGGCCTCGCCTGGAATTCCGCAGGGAGCATGGCTTTACGGATCGCTGCCGTGATGTGGATGTTTCCCTAGATATATTGGTTCATGACCTGAGCATGTTTCTTACCATGTTCAGTTTTGACCAGATCCAGGTTGAAAGTTACAGGAACCTTGGCGACCGGGCAGTCATGTCCATCAAGGTGTGCAAGGGCGAGTATGCTGGTGTCGTTGCCGACTTTATCGCGGACCGAAACAGCGCAAATGATGTCCGCACAATTTCTGTGGATTTTGGGGACTCTAGCTATTCAGTCAGCTTGGCGCATTATTCGTCTAGCGGAGAAATTGCACACATTCCGGATTCACTGGACAACGAACATCGATTTTTTCTGAAACTTTTGGCTGGCGCTTGTCGCGAGTGGGGTGATCGATCTGCCCGAATTGCAGCCCAGGTCGTGCAACTGGTAACCGCCCACTAAAAATAACGGCGAAAAAAAAGCCCCGCGGCATAACCGCGGGACTTTTAGTAGCGAGCCGTGAGTAATGAGTGCTGAGTTTAAGTTAGGCGCCTACGGCGCGATTCTTTCGCTCATGGCTCATCGCTGATAGCTCATTACTATTACAGCTTGATGCTGCAGCCCTTAACGTTCCAGATTTCCTTAGCGTACTGGTCGATAGTACGGTCGGAGCTGAACTTGCCCATGCGAGCTACGTTCAGGATAGCCATTTCTGCCCAGTGCTTCTTGTCCTGGTAAGCTTCGGCGACCTTCTTCTGCATGTCGACGTAGCTACGGAAGTCTGCGCAGAGCATGTACGGGTCGTGGGTCAGGAGCTTGTCGGCAATGTGCTTGAACAGGTCCGGACGATCCGGGCTGAAGAAGCCAGAACCGATCAGGTCGATCACGCGACGCAGATCGTCGTCGGATTCGTAGAAGTCGCGAGGACGGTAGCCCTTGGCGAGAAGTTCGGTAACTTCTTCAACGGTAAGACCGAAGATGAAGATGTTTTCGTCACCAACTTCTTCCTTCATTTCCACGTTAGCGCCATCGAGAGTACCGATGGTGAGTGCGCCGTTCAAAGCGAACTTCATGTTGCCGGTACCAGAAGCTTCGGTACCTGCGGTGGAAATCTGTTCGGACAGGTCTGCAGCCGGAATGATCTTTTCTGCGAAGGAAACGCGGTAGTTTTCCAGGAAGACCATCTTCAGCTTGCCCTTGCAAACGGGGTCAGCGTCGATGATGGCGGCAACAGCGTTAGCAAGACGGATGATCTGCTTTGCCATCCAGTAACCCGGAGCGGACTTACCACCGATCATGATGGTGCGGGGCATGATTTCCTTGCCGTCCTTCAGCTGGATGTACAGGTGAATGGCGTGGAGGATGTTCAACAGCTGGCGCTTGTATTCGTGAATACGCTTGACCTGTACGTCGAAGAACATGTTGGTGTCGAGGTCGACGTTCTGGGTTTCCTTCAGGTACTTGGCCAGACGTTCCTTGTTCTGCTTCTTCACGTCCATGAATGCCTTCTGGAACTT
>JAZLIJ010000109.1:0-2642 GCA_045617325.1 Fibrobacter sp. | reverse complement strand
TGAAAATCTTTACTGAAAACTGGGCTCTCATTGTCCTTTTTCCCTCCTTCTCGCGCCAGCCCAATCAGCGTCAATTCATGCGCCTGCGCATCCAAAATTTCTGCGTAATCCGCGTAATCTGCGGTTCCTAAAAATCCTACTCAAAATCCTTACTGAAAATCTTGCTGAAAATAAGGAAAGCATTCCATTAAAAAGGTCGCTTCGCTCAAAATCCTTACTGAAAATCTTGCTGAAAATCTTTACTGAAAACTGGGCTCTCATTGTCCTTTTTCCCTCCTTCTCGCACCAGCCCAATCAGCGTCAATTCATGCGCTTGCGCATCCAAAATTTCTGCGTAATCAGTGTAATCTGCGGTTCTTTAATCTGTACAAATCCGTAAAATCTGTAGTTTATTGAAAATCCACTCATGATTAAGATTAAAGAAAGAAAAGAGAAAGAAGAAAAGCATAAAGTATTGAAGTCCATAGAGTTGAATACTGTTGGACGTAACCTGAAAACGTTTAATGCCCTCAATTAACATTTTAACAATTTAACGTTTTAACATCTGTCCTGCTGCATGGAAAAACAGCCGAATTTTATTTCTCTAACTAGAAAAATTTTTTTCTCTAACTAGGGAAATCATTTTTGGCTCTCGAAGCGATGCGGAATGTTAAATGTTAAAATGTTAAATGCAACGAATTTGCCTTGTCGCAAAGCCACCATCTTCTACAATCTCACCGGATACTTCAGCAGTCGCTCCTCAATCATGTGAACCGGAACGATGGTCTTGATGGCATCGACAACGAAGTTGACCAAAGCTTCCCTCACATAGTCGCTGCGGATGAACAACGAAACGTTCCTCACGGGAATGGGATCGACCAATGGCCTGAGATTACGACGATGTTCTTCACGAATCATGGGGATGTGCAGTTCGGGAATGATGGTGAAGCCTTCGTTCTCGTTGACGATGTGAAGCAACGTGGCGATACTGCCCGATTCGTAGAGCAGACTCCGTTTCGACTCTTGGTCACAAAACTCACTGACCTGCAACTGAAAACTTATCTCTTGCTTCAATGCCCACAAACGTTCGCTCGGCATGGTTCGTGAACAGATGCTTTCTTGCTGATAAAGCGGGTCGCTGGGCGAAACGTAGGCAAAAAACTTCTCCTTGTAAAGCGGCACCGACAGCAGCCCTTCAACACCATGCGGGCACGACATGATGACCATGTCAAGTTCGGCATTCTTCAACTTGTCAATCAACACATTACGATGCAACTCGCTGGCCTGCATGGTGATGTCAGGATGGTCGTTGACACAGTGAAACAACTTCGGAATGATGTAGGGCGCAATGGTTGGCGTAATGCCGATATGGATGTTTCCACTCGCCTTTTTCTTCTCGCTGAGCGAAGTCTCCTGAAGTTGCTTGGCGTGATAAACCACCATCCTCGCTTGGCGCAAAACCTCTTCACCCGCAATGGTTGGCTTCACGGGATGGCTGTTGCGGTCGAAGATGACCACATCGAGCTCTTCCTCGAATTTCCGAATCATCGAGCTGAGCGTAGGTTGGGTGACGCCACACGCTTCGGCAGCCTTCACAAAATGCCGGTAGGTGTCAACGGCAATGATGTATTCCAATTGTTGTAGTGTCATGGCAACATAAATTTGAACGTGCAAAAATATATTATTTCCATATATAATAAGCAAGATGTTTATTGATTTTATCAATATTAATGTTGAAAAATTCGATTTGACACGAGTTCTCCCACGACTATATCTTTGCGGCGTCAAAACAACAGACAAATCATGTTTAACCTCAAACTCTAAAAATTATGGAAGTTAAGTTTTATCGCTGCAGACATTGCGGCAATGTGGTCGTAAAGACCGTCGATTCAGGAGTCCCCGTCGAGTGCTGTGGGGAACCGATGGAAGAACTTGAAGCACAAACCAACGAAATGGGAATGGAGAAGCATGTCCCCGTTGTAGAACAGCTCGACGATTGCACCTTGCGTGTGAAGATTGGCAGCAACGAGCACCCCATGCTTCCGGCCCACTACATCCAATTCGTGTATCTTTTGACAGAGGTCGGCGGAAGGGTTGTCTTCTTGAAGCCTGGCGACAAGCCCGAAGTCGAGTTCTGCTGCTGCAAATCGAAGCCTTTAGCAGTGTATGAATACTGCAACATTCACGGATTGTGGATGAAAAAGTTTTAAAACCAACCATTTATCAACCTTTTAAACCACCAAAACTATGTTACCAAAAAATGTAGCCGACCTGCTTAACGAACAGATCAACAAGGAGTTATACTCCGCCTATCTCTACCTTGAGATGAACAACTATTTCGAACGCCGCGGACTCCATGGCTTTGCCCACTGGTATCACGTGCAGGCATTGGAAGAACTCGACCATGCCATGCTCATCTACCAGTACCTTCACAACGAGGAATTCGACGTGAAGCTGAAAGCCATCGCCAACCCGACCCATGCCTTTGTCGCCGACCGCAATGTGCTTGAAACGGCCTTGGACCACGAGAAGTACGTCACCGCAAGCATCCACGCCATCTACGAGACGGCCTTGGACGAGAACGACTTCCGCACCCAGCAGTTTCTCGACTGGTTCATCAAGGAACAGGCTGAGGAAGAGGTGAATGCCAAAGAGATGCTGAC
>JAZLIJ010000108.1:0-1478 GCA_045617325.1 Fibrobacter sp. | reverse complement strand
CATTGTAAAGCGCTTTCTTGCTGTCGTAATCGCGTTTGGCACGACGCACATCTACATTCAGCTGTAGCCTTTCCTGCTGAAGACTGAGTTTCTGCTGCTACATCGAAATCAAGGTGTTGCGCAAGATGTTTTCCTTTTCGGCCAATTCCGCTTCGGAGTTAAGAATCTGCAAGTCAAGGTTTTCGTTACTCAACACAACGATGACATCACCTTGATTGACATGACTGCCTTCCTCCATCACGATTTGTTCGACGAGGCCGCCTTCCTGCGGACTCAACTGAATGGTCGTCATTGGCTGCACTTGTCCACTGACACGGATGTAATCGTTAAACTCGCCGAATTTCACCGTGTTGACCGTAATCGTCTCGGCATTCACGCGCAAGGTCTTCACATCAGGCCGCGCAATGAGGTAAATCACGAAAGCGGCCACGACTCCGCCAATCCACCACGGCAAAACCTTCTTGCTGAAAACAGCTTGCAATCCCTTTTTGGGTTCAATTTCTCTATCCATTTTTTTGATTTTTTAGACTATTTGACTGTTTGACTATTTGACTTTTTAGACGCGAAGAATCGCGTCTCTACCTTTTTTATCTCGCGAAGGGTGTCGTTCGCAAGTTCACTTTGCCCTTCGCTCTATTAATCTGCCCTTTCAGGGCGGACACGTGCTCTTTTTTTTCGCAAAGGGTGCTGCTCGCTGCGCTCGCTTTGCCCTTTGCTTGACTAAACTGCCCTTTCAGGGCGAACACGTGTCAAAATCCTTCTCCATCTCTTATTTCTTCCAAATCTTTCCTCCTAACTCCTCACTCCTAATTCCTAACTCTTAAAACTGCTCCACATAACTCACTCCCTTATAATACTTTACAACGCTGCATTTCATATAATATTTCAGCAAGGCATAAAGGCGGTTCGCTTTGGCTTCAAGATATTTCGCCGATGCAGTCTGATATTCTATAGATGAAATCAGACCTTGTTCCAAACGCTTGGTATTCAGCGCAAAAGCCTCTTCCTGAACTTTTTCCAACTGGTCGGCCTGAAGCAAGGCTGCCCAAGCGCCGTTTTTATCCTGAATGGCACGAAACACCTCATTTTCAATGTTTTTCATCGTCTGATTGTATTCTGCCTCGGCGCGACGAAATTCATTTTTCCGCCTTACTATATTGGAATGAGCGGACAATCGGTCGAAAATCGGGATGTTCAGCGAGACTTGCAGGTATTCGCCGCTGTTGTTACGCAACTGGTCGAAAAACGGTGTGGAAACATAATCCAGCTGGTTCGGATAGGTATAATAACTCGTTGACCATCCGCCATTTAAACTTAAAGACGGCAGCAACTGCCATTTGGCGGTTCGCCATTCCAATTTGCTCCTGTCCATTGTTCCTTTTGCAATCAAAGCATCTACATTCTTTGCCTTCGCAAAACTGATTATGGAATTTGGATTATCGTCTTCCGATTCCAAAATCTGTTCATCTTCAACTGCA
>JAZLIJ010000107.1:0-8592 GCA_045617325.1 Fibrobacter sp. | reverse complement strand
CAACCGTACTATCAATAACCCAACGACCATTCTCACAATGGTCATATTGAATTGCAACACCTAACACGTCCGACTCTCTGGTTTCCCCATTTTTGCATGACCCGGAACTAGAGGAACTTGATTCTAATTCAGATGTGTTTCTCGTTGAACTGCTGGAATTGTCAATTTTTATCTTGGATGAACTGCTAGATCCTTCGCTATCGCTCAGGATGACACTTGATGAGGAACCAGGAATGACAGAAGAGGACGAGTCTCCGTTGCCGCTGGAGGAGGATTCTTCGTCCTCAACTGCGGAGCTCAGGGAACCGTTTTCGCCAGGAGCGCTGGTAGAGTTGGAGTCATCGCCGCAGGCGTTGAGCGCAACAGCAAGTGGAATAACGCTTCCAAGTGCAAAGGCTTTCAACAAACCGAACTTCATAAAGTTTTCCTCATTCTTTTACAACCAAATAGTAGAAAAGAACCAAGCAACTCCCGACCACCGCTTTCCCCAAACGCCCCACATTTCCCACGCGTTTTTAGCCGAATTTCCTATATGTAACACCCTGTTACATATAGGGCTTTTTCAGCGCGTTTGTAGTAAAAAAACTTCATTTCGCCTTGAAATTTTCGTGTTAAATCATGTCCACGATCAGATACGCCGCTATTACGATGGCGATCGACAGGAATGATGTGGAATAGGTGTGATGTGAGTCTATAACCTTTACAATTTCAAATAGTTATATTTATAAAACGTGCCTATCGGTAAATTGACGGGGTGTTATGAATTTTCATTTTTTTTCATTCAAACGGTATTTTTGTGCATTTTGCGTTGCCGTGCCTTTTTTCATGACGGCTTGCGGTGACAGCGGTTCCGACAGCGATTTCGAGGATCCCTCCGGTACGGACGAAATCTGCGAAGACGATTTTTGCGACAGTGAAAGTTCCGACAGTGATGGAAAATCTGCAGGAATGAGTTCCAGCAGTGCTGAAAGCAGTTCCAGTTTCCAGAAAAAGGAAGCTGACATTTCTGCAAGCAGTTACAAGGATTCTTCGCTGGTGGGTGTGAAATACAAATCCGATTTAGGAATGATGAACATCGTCAACGGCACAATCTACGATTCCACGTACAATCACGAATACAAGACGGTTAGAATCGGACCTTACGAGTGGATTGCGGAAAACTTGCTGGATGCTACCACCGCATTCGAGAATTACGACATGTGCTACGACAACGACCGTAACAACTGCAAGACCGATGGCCGCTTGTTCAGGGATTATACAAAGAACAATATGTGCCCTACCGGGTTCGTGGTGCCATCTTCTGCGGATTACAGGTACCTGCTGCGTGTCACGAAAAATCTTACCGATGCTGGGCTTGGGTTCAATCCCCAAATGGCGGGTTTCTGCAGGCGCGGTACCTTCGATATGGATTCGCTAGGTTGCTCCGACAAGGGTAAAAGGACTTACCTGCTGACAAACAACGACAGCATGTTTGTCGTTGGCAAGGATGGCAAGGCGCGCATGATGGAATCAGAGTTTTACGGTTTCTACTCGCTGCGTTGCGTCAGAAAATTGTCGTTTGTAGAAAACGAAAAACAGTTGCCCATTTGCAATGCCGAGACGGAAGATGACTTTGGCGATATTTTCGTGGCGGGTGCGGGCAAGAACTACTCTTGCGAAGGTGACAAATGGGTCAAGGGGAGCGACTCCGATTGTTCTTGGGGCGACCGCGGCGAACTTCATTACTACGGAGATTCGCTGTACGTCTGCAACGGCTCCTGGACGCTCGCCACAATGAACGAGGCTGGCGCTGCATGCACCGACCAGAACGATGGCGAGGTACTGGAATTGAATGGCAAGAAGTTTATATGTAAAGATTCCTCCTGGCGTGAACTCAATGCAGTTGAAAAATCCATTGGGCTTTGCACCGCAAAAAACATTGGCGCCATCGATACAATTCCCGCGAAGGATTCGCTGGAATATTACTACTGCGACACTACGGGCTGGCGCTTTGCGAAAATTGTCGATTACGTGGGCGACTGCAACGAAAGCAAGTTCTACAGTGTCTTTGAACTCAACGATATAAAGTACACCTGCCGCACCGACAGCACTTGGGAAAAGTTCACGACTCTCGAAAATTTCATCGGGCTTTGCACTCCTAAAAAATTAGGCGTCATCGACACCGTTAAAAAGGGCGAAAGCATCGACCCGTACTTCTGCGATTCCACCGGTTGGCGCGCGGCTAAACTTGCAGACTACACGGGTGCTTGCGACGACACCAAACTCAACAAAGTCATTAATTTCGGCTCAGTGTCCTACGCCTGCCGTTCCAACGGCGCCTGGACCAAAATGACCGCCGTAGAACAGGAACTGGGCATTTGCGAACCGAAAAGGTACAACGACATCGACACCATCGACATAGGCGTTTACGCCTGCGACAGTAGTGGATGGCACACCGCAGGCGTTAGCGATTACTACGGCAAGTGCACCGAACTCAAAATCAACACGATCGTGGATTATAAGGGAACCGGCTACGCCTGTGTAGAACCGCCCACCTGGACGCAAATCGACAACGCCACCAAAAAGCTGGGATTCTGCAACAAGGACATCCGGGGAATCATAAAGGACTACGACGGCACGCCCTACATTTGCGACTCCAAGTGGCGCACGGCCACCCAGGCGGAATTCCTGGCGGAATGCACCGAAGAAAACGAGGGCTCCACCAAGAAGTTCATCAACACAAGTTACGGCTGCAGGAATTTAAAGTGGATCAAGTTCAAAGCCGTCGACGATTCCCTCGGTTTCTGCTCCAAGAAATTACTAAACGAAATCAAGTCCACCGTCAAAAAAACATCGTACAAATGCCTGGACACCGGTTGGACCAAGTACACTCCGGAAGTCGCCTTTGGAAAATGCAACGATGGTTTCCGAAGCGAGCATAAAAATGAAATTTTTAAACTTGGCGACGAAGAGTATGTCTGCTGGATTACCGGTTGGCGTACTCCGCAGGCGACGCTCAAGTTGGAGGAATGCACCGCGGCCAAGGTGGGGACTTTCGAGGAGTATCTCGGAGACACGTACTACTGCTCTCCGAAGAAGAACTGGATAGAGGTGGTTGGCCCTGAACTTGAACACGGCCTCTGCGAAGATGGAAGAACCGATATCATCACCTACAACGGAAAGAAATACGGTTGTTTTCGCGAAGCTAAGAATTACGATCGAATTTACTACAATGTAGTTGAATTCAAGTGGCGCGAAGAGACTGAATTGGACAGGGCGATGGGATTCTGCCATAGTTTCGGCATGGAATGGAAAAAATACAATGGCCTGGACTATGTCTGCGATCGTGATCAAATGGGCTGGAAAAACAGCACCTTCTGGGCAATGTACACAGCCTGCGATGACAGATACCTGTATAAATACGGCGTAACCGTCGGTTTCAAAGATTCTCTATTCTACTGCGACGAACTCGTTGAACCCATTACCAGCGAATACGCGGGCTGGCACATAATCACCCCTATCGACGAAGAAAAGGGCCCCTGCCGTAAGGATATTTTCGAAGAAACTATCCTCTTTAATAGCCAGGAATACAAGTGCGGGAAGACTTATGATAGGCCGGACAGCGTTTATAGGTGGTTGCCGCAGAAATAGGAATAATTGAAGGTCGAAGCACACCCATGAAAACAATCTGCCTATTGGCGATTATATGGATTATCACCTGCGGTATGGATTGCTGCGGAGACTGTATGGATATGGATTATGGCTGTTGGCAGGATTCCATTGATCTATATGTTCGTGGACCAGACTCCGCCGATTCTCTACGAGTAATGTTATACGTAGAAGATTCTTTATTTTTTGATGAAAATGCATCCGAATTTTATGCTGACCACCATTATATAAGCAAAGATTTTTTTGACACGATTGTCTTGAACAAAGAAATCCTATTGAGAGTCGGAGTTTATTGTAACGACAAATGGGTTTGGAGCGATAGTCTAAAGTACCGCACAAAAGCTAATGTCATCAACGATATAGGTGTTTTTCCTCCAGACAATGGGAAATTACCCGCCAGAGAAAATGTTGCCTTCAGCGGCACTGCAATAGAAACTTGCCCTGAATTGCGTTATTTCATGTTTTCAAGATGGTCAAGAAAACCTCGCTATGAAGATTGCGAAGCAAGCGACTACTGATTTTTGGGCTGAAACAGGCTTTGGCGCCGCAGCTTTCTAATAGCAACTAAACAATCATTTCTCAGCAATACAACTTGGCTTGACATGGCCTGTAATTAGGCAATGTCAAGTCAATTCGTACGCCAAAGCCTTAGTTACAGCATCTGATTGTTTTTATCTTTTCCTTAGGGCGTATTTATGGAAAAAATGAGATTCCTATTATTTCTATCAATTCTTCTTGTGGCATGCCTTGCGTCTTGTTCTAGTGATTCAAATAGTTCAGGCCCGATTTCTGAATCTGGATGTACACCTGATAAGTGTCTGGTATATGCAGTATATTCTGTAGCAGGAATTGGTGACCAAGGCTATCAAGACCTTATTTACCATGGTGTAAATAAGGCCATGAGGAATTATCCTGTTTCTGTGGAAAATGTTCATCCAAATTCCTTAGATTCTGCAGAAAAGTACATCCAGACCTTTTTTGATGAAACAGAAAGAAATGACTATAAACGGAGACTGCTTCTTCTTTCGACAGACGAATACAATACCCTTTTTAAATCACATCCAAAATGGAAGCAAAGCGAAATCAATTCAATTCTTGTGATTGGTGGTAACAGGGACTCTATTGACGCATATGCCTGGGACATTTCTCTTTATGGAGCAAGCTACCAAGCAGGTCGAACGATATACGAATTAGGCCTAGACTCCGCGGGCATTATAGGAGCAAACCCCAAAACAAAGTCCGTGCGAGATGCAATACAGGGATTTGTTGATGGTTATGAAAAAGCTTCTTCAGAGACACTTGCCGGCGATGACCACATCGAATTTTTAGGAGATGACGAAGGAAAGGGTTTTGATGCGAAATTAGCATATCTAAGCGCCTCATACAACTATGAGAAGCGCTATTTTGACTTTATATTTCCTGTCATTGGAGGGAGCAGCATTGAAATTTACAGATTCATGAGGGAAATGCAGGACTCCATATCATTTTACAGCTGTGGCATGGATGTAAACCAGGAACACCTAGGTAACAACATTCCATTTTCAATTGAAAAAAAGGCGGACTTACTTGTACTTGACTTTGTTTCAAAATGGGCTTTAGAAGAAGATTTACCCAACAATTTCATTGGTACTCTAGATTCAAAATATGCAGACATTGTGGTTTCTAAAAATTACAGTGACTGGCAGCCGCATTTTGATAAGCATTTAAAAGAAGCACAAGACGCAGAACATTCGTATATAGAGAAGGCAAGATGAGACTGCTTATATTTCTTTTTTTTGCCTTGATCCTGAACGCATGTTCCGAAAATGTTTCCTCGGAGAATAACTCCTCCCCAAAAAAGGCATCCATAAAGGTCGCCGTCATTCTACCACTTGACGAAAGCAGTTCATTTTATTGGCACAATACGGCCGATTTGTTTGAAGAAAACCTAGAAAGGGCTCTTAAACGTTTAGTTTCCAATTCTTCAATAAAACTTGAACTGGAATGGTTTGACGAAAGTTCCACCAATATGGAGGAATTAGGTGAAATACTTGCAAAAAATAACGACATCAAGGCAATTATCGGCCCGCTGAAAGAAGATAAACTAGACAGCCTTGCGGGGTATTTGGCAATTTCAAACAAGGAAGGTTCAAGAAAAACCCTTATAGCGCCCAAAGCAACAGCCGCAGAAATAATACGAAAGTATGCGGGTGAAAAATGGTTTTTTAGCCTTACAGAAACAGACGTAACATTGAGCGAAACTTTGCTGTCAACAGCAAAGGCTATGGACGCAAAATCTGTATCTCTCTTAACATCAGGCGCAAATGAAGAAAAAACGTTTCTAGACTGGTTTGCCTTTCAGGCTGTAGAACTCGGCCTACAGATAAATAAAATTGAAAGCTACGAAGACATCTCGGATGTAAAAGCCATAGCCGAAAATTTCTTTTCTACGAAGCAGGACTTTGTAATATGCACTCCGGCAAATTATGTGGAAGCCATAGAAATACTAAAGGCTCACAAAAGCCAAAAATCAACAGCAAAACTTCTATTTGGCGAAAACGCTGTTAATCCAGAAATTCTTGAATTCCCAGAAGCAGATGGCCTTGAGGCAATATCTCCGGGAGCAAGCCCAGAAGGTGGTTTTGATGTAGCGTACTTGACAAAATTTGATACTTATCCAATAAGTGGTAGCGCCCAGTTTTACGATGCCCTTTTACTTGTTGCATTCACTCAAGCGAGAATGCTTGCTAGTGATGACAGTCTTCTTTTTGATGAACACCTGCAAAACCTTATAAAACAAAACAGCGATGCAAATAATTGGGCCTGGGAGCCATTTGCAATGTCAAGAGTTTTAGAGAAAATTCTAAACGGGCAGGCGAATATTGATTTCGGCGGTGCTTCAGGAAGACTGCTTTTCAACGAAAATAATTATTCTCTCAATTTGGAAACAATTTATACGCAATGGATTGTAAAAGATCAAAAATTCGTTCCTTTAAGTTATAAATCGGCATTTGGCAACGATCGAACAAATCTGGCGGTGTTTTCATACAAATGGATGTTCTCACACATTATACCGCAAATTCTGGAAAGCGATTCTACACGATATCTAAAATACGTACCACTGAAAGGCAATTATGCCTTACTCATTGCAACCTCCACTTCCTGGCCAAATTACAGGCACCAGGCTGATGTTTTTAGCATGTATCACAAGCTAAGGAAATATGGTTATGATGACGATCACATAATTTTGATCGCGGAAAACGATGTCGTATCAAGTCCGTTCAACCCTGTGCCAGGATCATTGATTGACTACAATGAAGAGTTAATCAGTGAAGGCCTAAATATAGACTACAGGATAAGTGAGTTAGAACCCCAGGATATTTTAAAAATTCTTTCTGGCCAAAAAAGCGAGCGACTGCCCCATGTTATTCAATCCGATTCTACTCAAAACATATTTGTATTTTGGAGCGGACATGGCGAACACGATAGTTTTTTATGGCCAATGAGCAGTTTTTCGTATGCCGATATGCAAACGCTTGTATCTACATTGTCAGAAGAGAAAAAATTCCGCAAAATGCTTTGGGTTGTCGAAGCCTGCTATTCTGGCAGTGTTTGTAAAGCTTTTGGCGATGTCGAAGCCAAAGGAACCTTGTGCATGACTGCAACAAATGAAAACGAAACTTCCAAAGGGTTTATGTATAATTCAGCATATGGAAATTTCCTAACAAATAGTTTCTCGTATAATTTCATGTCTATGCTTGACCATGCAGCAATTTCGTCGCATAACGATTCAGACATCTCGCTAAATGATATATACAATGAAGTTTATAAGGCTACACTGGGCTCTCATGCTTCTATTTTTAATTCCCAAAATTATGGAAATTTAACGTTAAATGGAATCAGGGAATTTTTAGTACCAAAACAGTAATCAAAAAAAACAAATATTGTCCCTTACATGGGGTTGAATCGTAAGTTATATTTGTTCGGTTGTTAAACAGCGAAAGCGAAGGCTTTACTTTTTATGGAGTCTAATATGAAAAAAAAATTATTTCCGGCATTTGCCTGCGCTGCAGCAATGTTAATTGCCTGCGGTGATGATAGCAGTTCCACCAGCGGCGAAGGCGTAGGATCCTCCAGCAGCAATGGCACAGAATCTTCTAGCAGCACTTGGGATCACGACAGAACCGGAGATTTCGCCTGCCTTTCTGTCGATGATACAACCACCTTACTTAGATACTCATTCAATGGACCAGACAGCGCCATGACGGTGACCAATTACGTATATCCCAAAGTATACGAAGATGTGGAAAAATTCTGTAAAGAGGTCCAGGCTGCACAAACCTCTGAACAGAAAGTGACCTGTGATTCCAGCGTTGCCATCAGCTATCCGCCCCAAATAATGGTCTTCGATTCCCTGGTTTCTTTGATGAAAGAGGAATGCTATAAAGAAACGCCAGTAAACGCGGTGGACTTGATTGATCCGGATGATGCTCCAGAAAATGGTCTCTGGTCGAAAATAAAAAAGGCTGCAAAAAAAGTCGGTGGTTGGTTAGCAGAATTGTTCTAAAACAAATAGCCTAGGGAAATTCTCAAAAAAGAACTACGTCTTCGAAACTCCGCAGAATCGTGTCGGGATTTCGCTGAAGTAGTTCTTTTTTTTTACATCCAGAAAAAGTCCACTTTTCTCTCTGCTGGACTTGATAAGAACTTGCGTATGGTTTTTATTTTTTTCTTACGCAATCTTGCGGTAAAAAACGGATATTTCTATCTTTTTCGGCTCTTCATCAACATGTGTGGGTGGCTTCGCCACCCTTTTTTGTTGATTTTCGCCTAAATTAAACAAAAAATGGGCTATTTTCTAAAATTTAATCGCCAAAAAAAACAGAAGAAAAAGCCCATGTCAAAATTATACAAATCCATCTTCAATGTCAACGGCTGTACTGTCGTCAAGCAGGAGCAAACCGA
>JAZLIJ010000106.1:0-1348 GCA_045617325.1 Fibrobacter sp. | reverse complement strand
GGGGATAACAGGCTGATCGCCGCCAAGAGCTCATATCGACGCGGCGGTTTGGCACCTCGATGTCGGCTCGTCATATCCTGGGGCTGGAGAAGGTTCCAAGGGTTCGGCTGTTCGCCGATTAAAATGGCACGCGAGCTGGGTTCAAAACGTCGTGAGACAGTTTGGTCCCTATCTGGTGCGGGCGTTGGAAGATTGCGGGGGCCCGGTCTTAGTACGAGAGGACCGGACTGGACGTACCTCCGGTGTATCAGTTGTCGCGACAGCGGCACCGCTGAGTAGCCGTGTACGGTTAGGATAAGCGCTGAAAGCATCTAAGCGCGAAGCCTGCCCCAAGATGAGTCTTCCTCACAAGGGACGCCGAAGAATACGGCGTTGATAGGCCGCAGGTGCAAGGACGGCAACGTCTTCAGCCGAGCGGTACTAATCACCCGAAAGCTTTCCTTGGCGCAGCAATGCGCAAGAAAAAGCAGTCAGAGGCAAAAAAGCCAGAGCCCCAAGAGGCTTCTGACATCAAAGCCATGAATGCAAACCGCTTCCGGGAAATCTGGGACATATCCCAGAAGCCTGAAATGAGCTTCCCAAGCAGGAACACCAAATCAGGATTCCCCAAACAGCAACGCTCATCAGTTTTCTGACTATACACAGCCAGTGTCAGAGATTTTTTTAAGATACTGATACTCAAGGAAGATGGCAGGAGCGGAAAATAAAAACATCCATCAGCCAAAGCCCATCCTCCATTGAAGCAAAGAAATTCAGGTGACTATAGCGGCGGGGTTCCACCTCTTCCCATCCCGAACAGAGAAGTTAAGCCCGCTTGCGCCGATGGTACTGCGATGAAATGTGGGAGAGTAGGTAATCGCCTCTTTTTAACTCAAGAGCCTTCTGAGGGAAACTTCGGAAGGCTTTTTTTGTTGCTATATTGAAACTCGGATTATGCGGATTCGCGCGGTGATTTTTGGAACGCGGATTTTTGGGAACGCGGATTGGGCTGATTTCCGCTGATATTGATTTTATGAATTCGATTCGTTTTATAGAATTACTGAAATCGGCGTCATCCGCGTTCCAAACCTTCCCATCCGCTCGACAAAAAAATCCGCGCCAATACGCTCCATCCGCGGCATCCGCGTTCCATAGTATTTTTATTCTGATTTTTTTGTTTTCTCAAAATTATTTTCTAATTTTACGCTAGGAAAGGAATTCAATTAATGCTAAATTAACAAAATTTATAATGAAAAATTTTGAATTTACCGGAAAAATGTTAGCAAGCAAGCAAGCAAGCAAGCAAGCAAGCAAGCAAGCAAGCAAGCAAGCACTTTATATACATATAAAAGTATCTTATTATAAGCAA
>JAZLIJ010000105.1:0-13501 GCA_045617325.1 Fibrobacter sp. | reverse complement strand
CGAGACCAGCATTTGGCCCCGAAGGGGCAATGAACACAAATGCGTAGGGTGGGTTCCCGTGCTTGACATCCTTGCACGTCATGGCGCGTTGCGCATGACCCTGCGGCTCGGTAATGAAAAAATGCAAGCAAGCTTGTTTTTGTTTCTCCAGTCGCAAACATCCTTCACTATTCCTTGTTCCTAAATCCGCATTTCAAGACGCATAAATCCTTCGCCTTTCGTTTTCCTCGTGCGTCTCCTGGTGCATAATCTCATAGCTCATAATTCATAATTTACTCGCGCATCCTGTCGCAATTCATCATTTACTTTACTAAATTCAACACATGCGAAAAATTTTTAAATGTCTTTTGTTGCTTTTGTCTATGGCGGCGGGTTCGGCTTTTGCCGATGCAGTGCCCGTGAATGCCATTTCGGCTGCCGGTTCGCAAATTCGTGATCGTCAGTTGCGCGAAATTCGAGATGTCTTGCGCGGTGGGCGAGGTTGGTATTTTGATATGGGAACGAATTATTTCCCGCTTTCATCCCAGACTCCTCTCGAAAGTAAGTTTGGTGAACATGATGGTTTTGTCTCGCGTCAGCATTTTGCGGCTTTCGGTGCCGGCAATATTTCTCCGGATGGATTCCTTGGGTTTATGCTGTGGTTTGACCGCTCCGGCTGGGATAGCGAAGATTATATTTTCTTTCCGGAATATAGCGACTTTTCATTGATTCGTTCCAATTTTACATGGGGCTTTTCGTATACGCGTAAGCCGACGGACTTGACTTTTGCTCTCGGTATGCAGCATCAGAATGTGGAAAATGTTGGGCATGTGTTCCCACATGAGAACGATTCGCTGCTTTACTTTTGGGCTCATGCGCGTTGGAGTCATTTTAGCTTGCAGGGAAGTTTCCATCGTACACACTTGAATTCTTTGCGACTTTCGCTTGATTTGGAATCCCGTTCCGTTTATGGAGGTCGTAAGGACGGCTTTTTGACATATTTACCGAATATCGATGCAACTTATTACAAACGCGATATTGGTGGTGAAGAAGATAATTATGTGCGTGTAAATTGGGAACAGAATCTTTACAAACAAATTCTTTATGCCGAAGTGGCGGTCGATTTTCCGAACGACGGTTTCCGTTCTGCGGCGCTCAAGTATTATGTAGATCCTTCCCGCATGATGGCTTTTGAGGCCTCTTGTTTGCGTCGAAATTCCAAGGTGGATGGATCCAAGGATTTACTTTTTGGCGGCGCCATCGATATTCTATTCTTGCGCATAGGCTATAATTCTGCGACGGATTACGACAACCTTTTCCATGCCAAGGGAACAGTTACTGTGGATGTCAAGTTCAGCATGGCCTCGATTGATGGTATGTTCTTCGGCAGAAAAGCTGCTCAGCCTGCTCCGATGGAAACAGTAAATCATAATTTGAATTTGAAAAAATTTATGACAGATCACAAGATTACAAACGGCGGTGCAGTCAATTCCGAGACGAAGACGATTGAGGCTAAGGGTATTCGCTATGAAAATTCGGGTGATGCATCTTTTAATGGAGGCAAGTAATGAAAATTGAAAACTTTTTGAAGCTTGCCGCGGCTCTTTTGCTTGTTTCCCTTTGGGGATGCGCGAGTCACTTGTTCCTGGATTCCGAGACGCGTCTGCAACTTGGAAATTCCACAGAGGATTGCTCGCTTATTTCGCTTGATATCGCTAGTCTAGATGGTTCTGAATTCGAACCCTGGATTCAGGAAACTGTTTTTCCCGGTGAACGCAGCCATGTGGAAACGGAAGACTGGGTAGGCGATTTCTACGTGCGCATTCGTTATACGCATTCAAAGGACGCCTCGGGCGATACGCTGGAAGTCTTCACGAAACTTGAGTTCGAAGGCGGAAGCCAGTTCCTGAAAGTCGGCGGAAATGCAGATTCTCTGACGTTCAAGTTCAAGTGAATGTAAATAAGCTTTTTGAAATCGCTTCGGTAATAGGTGCTCGTTGATTTTTTTTATTGACGAAATTGTTGAATCGTCTATTTTGTGATGCGGAATAATCGGTCAATCAAATTTTAGTTTTTTTTTGCAAATGGAATTTAACGCTTTGGTGCTAAAAATTCCAGTATTCCAGTGTTTCTAAGGCTTCCTAAATTTTTTTTCCCATAAACTGATACGTGGGAACCCATGGTGTTTTTCTGCATGTAGTTGTACAGTTCTCCAAGTGATATGTCTTTGTTTATGGTCGTGTCTGTTACTTCAACTTGATTTAGTTTGTACATTAAATTTTTTGTAAAACTGTTTGTCATGTAAGTCATGTATTCTGTGCTGTACTCGTCATTTTTAGAACTTTCATATTCGTTTGCGGATGATATGCATAGTGCTCCTGAGATAGGTATTTCATCAAATGCTTTGCATACGCTTCCAGAAAAACATGTTTCTACAAGCCAGAGCATTTTTCTAAATACTCTTTTCTTAGACATTTTTTTTAAAATAGCTTTCATTGTTGTGTATGAGAACATTTCGCCTTTGTAGTTGTATACCCAATCAAAAAATCCATTTTCCCCATGTCCGCACCAAAATACAAGTATGTTGTGTGTTGAATCGCTTTTAATGACTTGGGGTAGTCTTTCATTTTTCTCTCCCAAGAGTATAGAAGTGATATCTTCTGCAGGATTTAATTCGCTGGATTTGTAGTCAATTTGTAAACTGTCATTTAGTGGATTTCCTTCGTAGTCAACAATTGTTCCAGGATGAGGGTTCAATAGATTTTCTGCCAAATCATCTTGCGTAATAAGGATGATATGGTTGTCGTCCATGCCTAGAATTTTAAGTTTTTTGTATAACTTCAATACGTCTGCTTGGTGCCTGTAATTTATCCAGCCGCTTGACCCGGCTACTAGAAGAGCGTAATTCCCATTTAGGGCGGAATAAGCTAAGGTTGAATTAGATGAGGCTTCATTTGTTAGGCTGTTTGCTTGTGATGTTATCCAGTTTGCTGATGCGTAGGTTTTTGATATTCGTTTTGCTCCATCAGAAGAGACATATTCTAAAGGCTCAAATTGCTGATTGTGGATAATCCAGTGTGTGTAAATGGATTGTATTGCAAGAGAGTTTGCGTAAGAATCCATGTTTAAACTGCCTGATGCTCCATAAATATTGTTTTCGATACCGTCATGAATGTCTCTTAAAATTTTTGACATGTCTACCACATCCCAGGAAAGTGTCTCTTTTTCTTTTGTGTTATTGGCTAGTAATTGGGTACAGGCTGTGTGAAATGCGATGGAGTCGGAATTTAATTTCATTAAAGTAAAGGCGGAAATCATTAATGCGTCGTAAAATTGAGCCTCACCTTTTATTGGATGCATGCTGAATTTTGAATAGTAGGCTACATCAAAACCGCTTTCTGGACTTGCCCCTGCTGAAAAAATTTCTAATCCTTCTGTATTTTTATCATTAAGTATGTTGGAATCGTATGCTGAACTTGAAAAAAGCAGGCGGGACTTCGACTTTGATCTTTTGTGTTGTTCGATGAATAAAGGAACTTCGCTAAAATGGTCTGGGACACAAATTACATAATCAGCGTTACTCTCGAATGCTTTTTTAGCAGGAACATCGAAGTCCTTGTTGTTTTTGTAAGAACAAATGCCTTTTATTTCAAGATTGAATTCTGTTGCGAAAAAACCGAACCAGTCAATAAAGGTTTGTCCATATAGGGATTTGCTCGCTAGAATTGCAACGGATTTGCCTCCCATCGAAACGACATTGTCTAAAAGTATTTCAACTTGTGTGATATCGGTTTCGGTAAGGTTGAAAAACCATTTCTCGTCACTGTATTTTTGGGTGATTTCTGCAGATGTGGCCATGGGAGCGATAAGAGTCAACTCAACTTTTGAACAGTAATTGGCGACTATATCTACATTTCCTGATTGAAGCGGACCGATGATGGCTTGTATATCGTCTCGCTTGGCTAAATGCTCGCCTAAGCTATCCATATTTACCGTGTTTTCATCAAACCATTCTGTTTCTATAGAGAATGTTGAGTCTAAATCGGATAAGGCGAATGCTTTGCTTAGATTTTCGTTGAACCATGAAACGGTATTTTTCCAATGAGGACTTGAGGTGTTGTCTAATGGTAAAATGACTGCTAGTTTATATTTTTTTGTTTTTTTTGAACGATATTCGATTGAAGCAGAGTTTTGATAATCTGAACATGCGATGAGTATAAGTGTATTTATGATAAGGAATAAAAGGATTTTCATCGTTTGAAAATGTTTTTTTATAAAATATAGTTAAAGAAAAGTTGTCGTAATATAAATGTGCAGATAGATGAATCATTATGAATTTTTTTTTACGCTTGTTTTGCGAAGAATTTTTTTTATCTTTGGTTCCAAAATTACAAAATGGTTTGTAATTAAAGTGTGCTTATGAAGGTTTAGTATGAACAAAATTTCTCAAGTCGCATTGTCAACACTTGCTGCTATGTTTGTGTTGTGTAGCTGCGATGACAGCAGTTCTCCCACGGATGCTTCTGAAAAAAAGACGTCATCGGTTACGCATGAAGATTCATCGCGTGTAATAGTCTACAGCTATGATGAAATTATTGGTAAAAATGACATCTCCATTCTTGATGCTGATACGACTAAGCTGTCCATCGATAAGGATTTTGCAAAAAAAGCGGATGAACGCATTCCTGAACCTGGAAACGTCCTTGTTGTTTGGAAAAATATTAAAGACGATCCGTTCTATGTGAGAGTAGCCTCTGTTTCAGATGAAGATGATCACTACAAAGTGAAGGTTGACAGAGCGACTCCTTTTGAAGCTCTTCCAGAAGGCGATTACAATTTGTCTAGCGAAGTCTTCATTGATATGAGTGAGGCTAAGACTAATGCTGCTGGTGATGTGGATGTTCCTGTAGAAGCGTTCTATGATAAGAAAAATAATACTTATCATCCCGTCATTATTACAAAAGTAGATTCTGACGATAACGGCGATGCTGTTGAAAGTGAAGATGTTGAGAAGACTGTTTACGATGAAGCTCTTGAAAAAGATGGTTTTGTAGATTTGCGTGAACTTGTCAAGGAAAATGCTTCGATTGATAAGAAAATTCTTAGTATTAATAAACTGCTTCAGCCTGGTGTTATTGGTATCCCTGGTATGGGACTTTTTGAAGGGGATTATCAGGGAAGTGCATGGACTTTCCTTACGAAAGGTAGAGAGGGCTTGGAGAAGGCTTTTGAAAAAAATAAGGGTAAGAATCCCTCTTCCGCTCCGATAAAAGCTTATATTCGTATTGATACGGTAAAGTTTCAGGCTGGCTTAAATTTCCACATGGGCTGGAAATTGAAGTGGCTGAAACCCAAAAAATTTGATTTTTACATATCAGGCAATCAGGATACCTATATTTCTGATTTTGGTCTGGGGCTAGGTGGCGGCTTTAGTGGTGAAAAAAATCTGACGAATTTGTCTGGATCTTCTTTTACATTTTGGATAGGCGTTGTTCCTGTTCGAGTTACTATCAAACCTAATATTTATCTAAAATATAATTTTGACGCATTTACTGTTCTTGATTATCGAATGCAGTATCACAGAAGTCAGGAATCTAAAATTGGTTTCAAGTGGGTGTCTGGCGATGGTTTTAGCATGATTAAGGAAGGGTCTGAGTCGTTTAGCATTAATAAGCCTAAAAATTTCTTGGATTTCGTTAATATGTCGGAAATGACGGCTGTTGGAAAAGGTAGTCTTGGCCTTTATCTTAGGGTAGTTGCCTTGTTGTATGGTGTTGGTGGTCCTTCCGTGGGCCTTGGCGCTCGACTTGACATGAAGGCTCAGGTGGCTACTGAGTCTCCGTATGATAAAAATGGCAATTGGACGAATAGTGTTCTTGTTTCTGATTCGACGTATTTTAAACTACAGGCGGCTCTTGCTCTTGAAGCTGGGGGAGAAGTATCTTTGCTTGGAAAAACTTTGTTTAAACGTTCTTACGATGTTTATGACATAAAAAAATGGACGTTGCTTGATTACAAAAAATAGCAAAGCGAATATTTATTTTAGCCGGTAAAGATTTCTTTATCGGCTTTTTGTATATTTGATAAATATGCGTAAAAAAATTAGATTTATTTATTGGGGCTTTTTTTTCTTGGTACTTTCGGCCTGTAGTGATAATTTTTCTACGGTTGCAGAAGAGCCGAAATTTGAAAAAAATTATGTTCTTGTAATTTATTCTGTAGCGGGTATTGGGGATATGGGCTTTTTGGACAATATCTATGCTGAATTTCAAAAGGCAAAAGAAGAAAAGGGATTTGTTCTAGAAAGCATTAACCCTTTGCAAATGGACTCCGCCGAACTTGTTGCTGAACGTTTTTTTGCAGAAACAGAAACGCTTGATTTTGAAAAACGGTTGCTTGTATTTGTTGGCGAAGAATACTCACTCCTTCTAAAGAATCATCCTGAATGGAAGCAGAGTGAAAAAAATTCAATTTTGCTTGTTGATGGGGCTTCTAAATCCTCTGATGTTTATTCTCGCGAAATTTCACTTTATGGTGTGAGCTACCTTGTCGGTGCTACGGTGGCGGATATGAAAATTAAGAGTCCCCTTATTTTTGCTCCAAACCCTGTTGCTAAGTCTATCGTATATGCTATTGATGGCTTTTCCGATGGTTATAAAGCTCCTTTGGATTCCAATATTTATTACTTTGCTGAAGATGAAGTGGATGGATTTGATGATGTATCCGAACTTTATTATCTTGTTTCTTTGTTCTCTTTGAGTTCTACAAATCCCGAACTTTTAGCAAATTTAGATATTGATTTTTCTTCGGACTCTTCTGATTTTCTTTTTCCGTTAATGGGGGGAGCGAATGTGGGTGTTTACCGTGCTTTGCGTGAAACGGGCGATGAAAAATTAATCACATGTAGTGTAGATGCTGATCAGCGAAATTTAAGTGATAGAATCGCTTTTTCCATTGTTAGGCGAATGGATTTGCTAGTTGATGTTTTTTTACAGGAATGGATTGATGATAAAAAAATAGAAAGACATGTCGAAAAAAAATTGGAAGATGAGTATGTCGAAATTGTAGTGGCCGATCATTTTAAAAATTGGGAAGAGAAATTCAAAAAAAATTGGTCTAAAGCTATTGAAGCTGAAAAAAAGTATTTGAATAAATAGTTTTTGAGATTGCATAATGAAATTATTTAAGTGTGTTAGAACGCTTTTGTCTCTGGTTCTGCTGGGAATTTTTTTGTTTGCATGTTCGGATGGAGGTGGTTCTTCAGTATCTCAAATTGAAAAAAAATGCCAGGTTCATTCACTGCTTGTTATTTTACCTTTGGATGACGTTTCCGCACGTCATTGGAAGCACTCCGCGGAGTGGTTTTCTAAAAATCTTGCAGAAGCCTTTAGCATACTGAATGCCGATTCTTCATTTGAATTTCATGTTGAATGGGTTGATGAAAATACGGCGAATATGGATAGTGTTGGTGAAGAAATCTTGTTACGTGATGATTTGGCTGTCATTGGCCCTTTGTATAATCGCGATGTCGATATTATTGCGTCTTATTGCTCAAAGGTGAATAAAACGCTTATAGCGCCAATGGCCACGGCGGATAGTGTTGTTCGCAAGTTTTCTACGGAAAGCTGGTTTTTTGATTTGGTAGAATCAGATTTTTCGCAGACAGATGTCCTTCTAAATGAGGTTATAGCCAATTATGGAAAAACTGTGGCCTTGCTCGTTTCGAATTCTTTGTATGGAAAAACTTTTTTAGATTGGCTTGAAGTTCGCATCAGTGATGTTAATCTTGAAAACCTTGGCTTTTTTATTTATAATGATGAAAAGTCTCTTGATTCTGCGGCAAAGTCTGCTTTTACAAAAAAGGCGGATTATGTTATCTGTGTGCCTGACAGTTATAAGAGTATTCCGAGGATAATGGAGGCTTATAAAAAAGCTGGTTCTTCTTCAAAATTACTTTTTGGTAATTCTGCATACGATTATAATTTATTGAAATTTGATGAAGTTGATGGTGTGGAGGGCTTTTCTGTAGGTTCAAATCCGGGAAGTGGTTTTGAAAGTGCTTACCAGTCAAAATATAGTGAATCGACGATAAGTGGCGAAGCTCAGTTTTATGATGCTTTGATGCTTTCTGCTTTAGCTCAAATGATGGCTCAGGTAAATGACTATAGTTTTCGCAACGCTTTGGAAGATTGTCTTAAGAATGATGATGATGAATCTGTTGTTTGGGATTCTTATTCTATTGCGAGAACATTTGAAAAAATTCGTAACGGAGAACCTGTAAGTATTGGCGGTGTTTCAAGTAACTTGAATTTTGACAAGAAAGACAAATCTGTAGTAATTGGAGCTATTTATAATCACTGGAAGATAGTGAATGGAAAATTTGTGATTTTAGACTATGTGTCGTTGAGCTACGTAAATCATGTTACATTTTCTTATGAATCCTTGTATTGGTTGAATTTGGGTAACAATTTATTTTATGATGAGGATGTTTCTATAGAATATCCTGAGTTGCGTGGAAATTACGCTCTACTTGTGGCGACGTCGAGTGGATGGACGAACTATAGGCATCAAGCAGATGTGCTGTCTGTGTATCAAATGCTCAAATCGAATGGGTTTGACGATGACCATATCGTTTTGATTATGGAAGATGATCTTGCAAAAAATGCGAATAATCCGGAACAAGGAGTTGTCAAAAATTTCAATGGAGACGATGTTCACAAAGGGGTAGTTGTTGATTATAAAACTAGTGAAATTGATCCTGAGGATCTTGTAAAAATCTTATCGGGGGAGAAAAGCAAAGATTTGCCGCATGTTATAAATGCTGATTCAACGCAGAATGTTTTTGTTTTTTGGAGTGGTCATGGTATGGAGGGAAGTTTAAATTGGCTGGATAATGATTATCAAAATTCTTTCACATACGAAAAAATGGTGACATTACTTAATGAAATTTCAGACAAGAAAAAATATCGCAAGTTACTGTGGTTGATTGAAGCGTGTCATAGTGGAAGTGTATGCGAGGCTTTTAGCGATGCTCAAATTCCTGGCGCATTGTGTATTGCTGCTGCTCGATCGTACGAGACGTCGAAAGCCTATATGCGTGATCCTGAACTTAGAACGTATGTGACAAATACCTTTACAATGAACTTTATACGAGCAGGCTTGGGGGCTCCCAATAGAGTCTTGGCCGTGTTGTATCGATTTCTGGTCAACAATACCCAGGGGTCTCATGTAACATTATTTAATGCGGAAAATTTTGACAATCTTTATAGCGTGGCTTCAAAAGAGTTTATCGTACCGTATGCTCCCGATAGTGTTTTGGAAAAGATTGAATGATTTGAAAAAAATGTACAATTGCCTGTTTTGGAGCGTAAAAATTTTTTCTGTTTCTTTAATGAAAGGGGACTTAAGACTTGTCTATCCTATGTAATTTGCAGGAATGATGGTCCTTGGGGTGCGCGTACTTGTGCTTCTTTCCCCGTTTTCTGGCTCAATTTGGGCTTTTTTTCTATCTTTTTATAAAAGTGCAGATAACTAAGTTAAAAATATTTGGATTTAAGTCCTTTGCTCAAAGGACGGAAGTGAACTTCCCGACGAAGGGTTTGACCGCAGTTGTCGGTCCAAACGGTTGCGGAAAGTCGAACATTACCGATGCCATCCGTTGGGTGCTTGGCGAGCAGAAGGCCGCGGCACTCCGTATGGGCAAAATGCAGGACGTGATTTTCAGCGGTACCGAAGAACGTGCCGCGATGAGTCTTGCCGAAGTTTCCATCGTCATCGACAATAGCGACGGGACGCTGAATTCGGAGTATTCCGAGGTCATCGTGACGCGCCGTGTGCATCGTGACGGTTCTGGTGAATACCTGATCAACAACCAGGAATGCCGTTTGCGCGATGTGCATGCGTTGCTTTTTGACTCCGGTCTTGGCTCCAGCACCTATTCGCAGATGAACGCCGACATGATCAAGGCGGTGCTTTCGGATAAGGCCGACGACCGCCGCGTGCTGTTTGAAGAAGCCGCTGGCGTGAGCAAGTACAAGCAACAGCGCAAGGAAACTCGCCGTCAGCTGGAACGTGTGCAAATCGACATGGAACGTGTCGAGGATAACTTGCGCAGTGTCCGCCGCTCTGTGCGACTGTACGAGACGCAGGCCGAAAAGGTGAACACCTTCAAGACGCTGAGCTCCCGCTTGCGTGAACTCGACTTGTCCGTGAGTCTCGACAAGTTCGAAGACTACAGGGAAGCGCTTTCGACATTGGATTCGACGACCAAGCGCATGAACCATGAAGTGGAAGCCTCGAAGACGAAGGCTACGGAACTTCAGGCGCGTATCGAAGAAAAGAAGCTTGCGATTAGCGAAGATGAAAACGCCTATCGCGACTTGGAGCGCGAAGTGCAGGCCGCGACGATTGCGCTTAACGACTTGAACAACAACATCGTCCGTTTGCGCGACTCCATCTCGACGCTTGAAAATTCGAACGAAAAGGCGACTGCCGAAAACGAGCGCAGCGAACAGAAGGTTCAGGAACTTTCTGACGAAAGGGCGCGACTCGAAGAGGAAATCGCCGTTCTCGGAAGCGACAGCGACATGGAGGAGATGAACGCTCTCCTCGAAAGGGAGCGTGAAACTTTGCAGGTGATGCGCGACAAGGTCGATGACTTGCGCTCGCAGTCCCGCGAACTCTCGAATGCGCGCTTGCAGGCGACGAATCGCGTAAACTCGTTGCGTGGTCGTTTCGAGCGCATGGATGCCGAAGTCGCGATGCTCCAGACGAACATGGCGAAGTGGAATGCCGAAATCGAGGCTTTGCAAAAGCAGAAGTCTGATGCCGAAGGCGGCATTGCCGAGATTCAGTCGGGCATTGACGACACCAACCGCGAAATTGAAAATCTCGAAGAACAGCGCGTGACGCGTGCTGAACGCCTGGAGTCGGAACGCGCCGAATTCACCGAGGCGCAACAGAAGCATCATGGACTCAAGAACGAGGAAACTCGCTTGCAGTCGCGTATCGATGTGTTGCAGAGTGTGGTGAACGAGGGCTCCGATGCAGGCAAGTTCCTGAAAGAGAACAAGGCGAACTTGATTGGCGGACTTTTGTCGGAACGCATGGAGGCGTCTCCGGAGTATGCTTCGAGCGTCGAAGCCGCCCTTGGCGAAATCCTCGATGCCGTGATTGTGAATGGCGACGATGCGGTTGCCGAAATTACGGCGGCTCTCCGGGCTGAAAATGCGGGCAAGGTGCTGATGGCGCTTGTCTCGGATGTTGCTCCGACGTACGAAAAGTCGCTTTCCCATCCGGGTGTCGTTTGCTCGCTCAAGGATTTTGTAAAGTCCGATGATGAAATTGCTCCGTGGCTTTCGGGCATTTTGTCGAGATACTTTGTTGTGGATTCTCTCACGACGGCGCTTGCTCTTGCAAAAGAATTCCGTGGCGAGGACTTGAACTTTGTCGCAGGCGATGCGATTGTCCGCACGAGCGGGCTTGTGTCGTTTGGTGTTGCCGTTTCGGGCGCGCTTTCACGCAAGAATGAAATTGCCGAGGCGATGGAAATTCTCGAAAAGGTGCAGCGCGATATTGCCGAAGCCGAGGAAAACGTGGATCGTATCCGCGACTTGACCGAAGAAGATGCGCAGATGCTTTCGTCGCTTGTGGATGAAATCCGTGAAAAGCGCGACTCGCTGCGTGGCGCCGATACGGCGATTCGCATTCACCGGAATACGCTTGAAACTTGTGGCCGCCGCTTGGCGCAGCTCACGAACGAAGTGGAAAATGCGCAGAAGCGCATCGAAGCTGCCGAGCAGTCCAAGAATAGCGATGCGGAACTTACCGAAGCGGAAACCGAAGTGGAACGCGTCGAGGAAAAGTACCAGACGATTTCCGATCAGCTGGCCGAAAACGAGACGATGCTCCGCGAAAAGGAAGAGGATGTCCGCGACTTGGAACGCTCCGCGCAGGACAAGACTTCACGCTTGAAGCAGAACGAGAACCGCCTTGTCGCCATCCGCGATCAGGTGGACTTCCTCGAAAATGCCATCCGCAGCCGCACCGAAGAAATTGAAAAGAACAAGGTGAGCCTTGAAAAGCTGGACGCCGATTGCGCAAGCCTTTCTGACAAGGTGCAGGAAAAGGACAGCGCGCTCCGCGAATTGGAACGCAATCGCGACTTGGCCCGCGAACGCTACGACCTGGTGAGCGGCGATTTGGAAGGCTGGCGCGACGAGGTGAACCGCCTCCGCGACGACATGATCGAGAAGATGAAGGACTTGAACGACGTCGGACGCCGTCAGGAATCTTTGCAGAACAATGTTGATCGCCTTCGCGAAAGAATTTTCAACGACTGGAATGTCGATTTGGACAATCCGGAAAATGTGGAACGCGTCGAATACACGCAGCCCGAAGCCGACCGCGAAATCCGCGACCTCCGCGGAAAAATCAAGGCCCTCGGCCCTGTGGATGTGAACGTCATGTCCAACTTTGAGGAAGAAAAGAAGCGCCTCGAGGAAGTCGAGAAGCAGTTCGATGACTTGGACCGCGCCAGAGCCTCGCTCGACCGCACCATCACCAAGCTCGACGATATCGCCCGCCAGCGCTACCTTGACACGTTCGCCCGCATCCAGAAGAACTTCCAGTTTGTGTTCAGCAAACTGTTCCTGAACGGCGAAACCAAGATGTCGCTTGTCGAAAAAGTCGATGAAATGGGCAAGCCCATGGACATTCTCGATGCCGATATCGAAATCAACGTGCGCCCGACCGGCAAGAAGATGCGCGGTATCAAGGCGCTCTCCGGCGGTGAACATGCGTTGACTGCGACGGCGCTCCTCTTTGCCATTTACATGGAAAAACCCTCGCCGTACTGCGTCTTGGACGAAGTCGATGGCCCGCTTGACGATGCCAACGTGGGCCGCTTCATGGCGCTTCTCCGCGAATTCAGTAAGCAGACTTTGTTCATCGTGGTGACGCATAACAAGCGTACCATGGCCGAAGCCGACATGCTCTACGGTGTGACTCAGGAAATCAAGGGTATTTCTCGTATTGCAAGTGTCCAGCTTGCCGATGCGACGAAGTTTGCAATTTAGGCGAAGAAAATTTGGGGAAAGGGTCGCATGCCGTAAATGGCTCCTGTAAAATTTCTGCGACTCTTTCGGCTCACTGGATAAAGTCCGTGGCAAGATAAGTTGCAAAAACAAAGATGAATTCTGAACTTCCCGAATTCTAACACTAGAATCTGATAGACTTTTTTTACGAGACTCTGAAAAGCAGGAAATTTTCAAAATTTCCTGCTTTTTTCTATTGCAAATGTCGGTTCCTTTTTGTATATTTTTAGTGTTAATTACTACTATTTATAAAAAAGAGGTCGCTTTGGCAAAGTTGAACATGTGTCTGAAGATTCCCGAGATCCCAGGGAAGATTACGCGGAAGGTCGTAAGGGGCGGCACCTACATCTATTACGAGATCGGCAAGAATTACCTTCCCGAACGTGGCTATGCCATTCCCAGACGAGTCGGCATCGGCACGGTGAATC
>JAZLIJ010000104.1:0-2869 GCA_045617325.1 Fibrobacter sp. | reverse complement strand
CTCCTGAACAAAACGCAAAATGGCAGAGAACATCACCATGGTCGTGATGATGATAATCGTCGTCCAGTCCTGCTCACCTGCCTCCGCCATCAGCACGTCAATCACAAACGAAATAATCACAAGAATCGTAAGGATTCCAATGAACGGATTGATGAACGCCGAAATAAAAAGTTTTGTTGGATTCGTACGCTTTTCATGTTCAATGACATTCTTGCCGTACTTCTTTTGACGGTGAGCCACCACCTCGGCAGAAAGCCCCTGCTTCGAAGCCTTCAACTTATCATAAACCTGTTCCAAAGATACGTGGGAAACATAGCGGGCATATTCGCTATTGTACACGGCCCTCTTCACAGGCGACTTGCGAAATCTGAAAAGTTTCTTCATCGTGTCCTTCCTTTTTTTGGGATTGAATTTTGGACAGGACAAAGATAGAGCGACTCTCCCGAAAATCCCCTTATAGAACCATTAGGTTTTTGTTAGAAAAAATCCTAAGGAATTTCTAATGAAATTCTAATTGAAATTGGGAGGTAGGCAATGGTGAAATGTCCTATATTTTACGGGGAATTCCTATGCAATCTATTTTAATTGTCGAAGATGATTTGCGGTTAGCAACACTCTTGCGCTCAGGCATCGAAGAAGCCGGCTACAGCGTCCTTTTGGCATACGATGGAGAAATGGCCTTGAGGCTTATTCAAAACGGGAACGTCAACCTTGTGGTCAGCGACATCATCCTGCCTGGAATGAGCGGCATTGAGCTTTGCAAGAAAATCCGCGGCACACAGCCAGATACTGCCATTTTGATGCTCACCGCCCTCGGTACCACAGACGATAAACTGGAAGGTTTTGACGCCGGCGCAGACGACTACATGACAAAGCCCTTTGACTTCAGGGAGCTTCTGGCACGAATCAGCGTCCTTCTGAAAAGGCGTGGCACAAGCGTCCAGCCCGCAAGCGACGCCGCAAATATTTTGCAGTATGGCGAACTGAAGCTGGATTTGGACAAGCAGGAATGCTACAGGTGTGAAAAGCTGATCAAGCTCACGCCTCGGGAATTTTCACTTTTGCGTTTCCTGATGGAAAACGCAAATCGTGTGGTAAGCCGTTCCGAAATCCAGCGGAAAGTCTGGAACATCGATTTTGACACCGGCACCAATTTTATCGATGTCTATATCAATTATCTTCGCCGAAAAATTGACCACGATTTCAACACAAAACTGATCCATACCAAGCCTGGTTTTGGATTTATCCTGAGCCATGAACAATAAGCATTTTTTACTCACATTAAAGTACACCTTGTTCATGTCGGTGGTCTTGATCACTTCGCTGATCATCATCTTTTTTGTGAGCGAGCATTCCCGCCACAACGCATTCCGCAACACGCTGCGTTCCGAGGCGATTACAAAGGCGAATCTTTTTCTGGAGAACCGCGTAGATGCCGAAACCATGCAGCACATTTACCTGAATAACACCCAGTTCATTAACGAGGTGGAAGTCGCTGTATATACCACGGATTTCGAGATGCTCTATCACGATGCTGCCCAACACGACATCGTCAAGGAATCCAAGGAAATTATCGATAAAATCAAGCTCAACGGAGAAATGGACATCGAGGTGGAAGGGGGCTACCAGGCCATCGGTATTTTGTACAAGGGCGAATATGTGGTGACAGCCGCGGCCTTCGACGGTTACGGCAAAGACAATATGCGCGCCTTGCGAAACACTCTGATTACCATCTTTGTGGTTTCCATTTTGTTCATGTTCGCCATCGGCTATCTTTTGGCAACGTTCACCATACGGCCTATCGAACGGGCCCTCAGTTCCCAGAAGATGTTCGTGAGCAATGTGTCCCATGAGCTACGCACGCCCCTCGCTGCCATCATGGGCGAGCTGGGGCTAGCCTTGCAAAAAGAGCGCTCCCCCGCCGATTACCAAGTGCGACTGGAGCGGGCGTTGGCCGATTCCCACAGGATGTCCGACACCATCATCGGACTTTTGAATATGGCCCGGGCCGAATATGACGCCACCCAAATCAAGATGGAATCGATTCGCGTTGATGAATTGCTGATGGATGTCCGTGACGAATTGTTGCGGGCAAAACCAGAATACCACATCAACATTTCTTTCGCCGACGCGCCCAATAACGACGAGCAGCTTTGTACATACGCCAATCGCTACTTGCTTAGCCTTGCCATCAGAAACTTGATCGAAAACAACTGCAAGTATTCTCAAAACAAAACTTCCAACATCAAGATTCATTTTGACGGCGGCCTTGCCGTGGATTTTGCAGACACCGGCATGGGAATGAACGCCACCGAGCAGAAAAATCTTTTTAAGCTGTTCTACCGCGGCACAAGCCACAAGGAAAGCGGCCACGGCATCGGCATGGCTCTGGTCCAGCGAATTCTTGTGCTGCACAAGGCTAGCATCGACGTCCTTTCCAAGGAAGGTCACGGAACCACATTTACCGTGCGACTGAAAGCGGAGTCCTAAAATTGAAATTTTAAAACTCAACCTTGATTTCGGTGCCCACGCCTACGATTGACTTCATGTGGATTTTGGCTTGATGGACATCGGCGATATGCTTTACAATGGCTAGGCCTAGGCCTGTTCCGCCTGTTTCCTTGGAGCGGCTTTTATCAACGCGATAGAAGCGCTCGAATACGCGAGGCAGGCTTTCTTCGGGGATGCCGATTCCAGAGTCCTTTACGGTAATGGCGCGGGGCTCCACGATAATGTTTACGCTGCCGCCCTGTTCCGTATAACGAATGGCGTTGTCCACCAGGTTGTAGGTCATTTCAAACAGCAGTTTGGAATTGCCCTTGATATCCGAGGCGGCGTCGCCATCAAGAGTCAGCCTGATGTTTTTCTT
>JAZLIJ010000103.1:0-13165 GCA_045617325.1 Fibrobacter sp. | reverse complement strand
CAAAAATTTGGTTGCGACTCTTCGCGCTGGTTCGTCGTTCAAAGTGGCAAATACCACCAGTATTCGCCACTTTTCATTCCTGCCATCGCTCGGTCTCACTCAAATTTTCTTAACCAAAGCAATTTTTAGAGGTGCCCTTATTCAAATTTAGATTCTTCGCCAATCTCTTTAACAAGTTCAAAGAAAGCGTTCAAAATTGTCGAATTTTCAGGGAGCCAGTAACCCTTGAAGGAAGCCGCACGGCAACCAACGCGTCTTTTTACCAGGAAGCGAGCGTTTTCGTCAACGCTCCACAATTCCAGCTTTCCATTCCACAATTCCAGCTTTCCATTTTTTTGATTGTTACCATTGTACAGGACTATTTTAGCATAATGATTAAAATTCCATTCCTGCCCCATACTAAAAGTTTCTAGACGAGTACGACTCAAAAGCTGCCCTAGCTTTTCCATTTGCAATTTCGTCAAGTCAACGGACTTTATCACTTTCTCAATACTGTCAGAGACATCGTAAAAGATAACCTCACCCCGCTCCCAATTCTTGAATTGCACCGACAGAGGTTCGCCCCAGGCGGTATCGGCAGGGAGGATGATTCCATCCAGAATCTTGAGCGCATTTTGCGATTCGCCAAGCACAGAGGAATCCGGCTTCGAGATTTCTGCGGCAAGGTTCGCAATGCTATCACGCACAAATTCACGTTCATCATTTTTCTTTGCCTTACGCGAGCCCCCGAACTTCGGCATGGTGAGGAGAGGTCTTCGCTTTTCAAAAGGAGCCAGGACATCCTCTTCATCAGGAATTTTATGCTGCGCGCTATCTACGCATTCCACGAACTGAACTCCAATATCTTTCAGGAACTTGTTCATTTTGCCAAGATGCCTCGGAGTCCAGACACCGGGAACATTCTTTCGCCCAATGCGGTCTGCAAAAAGGAATTCTTCCACAAAAGTCGTGTCCCTGTACAATGCTAGCCGCAAGCCGGTTTTGCAATTTATCCTAAACGATTCCTGCAAGTTTTCCTGCATTCTGTCGGTGCGCAGCAACTGCACAAAATTTCGATAGTAGCGGCCATCCACAATTTTTTTACGTTCCACATCGCCTACCCCTTCGGCATAGGCAATCATAAAGTCGGCGCTATCGAGAGCGGCAAATAAGGAAGGCGGTTCGTGCTTGACCACTTCGACCTTTTCGGACTTCGAAGGATGCCAAAACAAGACGACCAAGGTCACAGCGGCGATGGCCAGAAGAGCAATTAAAAATTTCACAGAATCACGCATATCCTAAAAGTAGTAATGAAAATAGAGGGTAGAGATAGTTATTAGTTATGAATTATGAATTATGAAGTGAAAGTTTGGCGCTTCGCGCGGGTTCACTCGGAAGCGTGATACAAACACGCATTGGGGATGCAGCCGCGAGCAAGCCGATTACCGCACAAACCGCCACAGTCCCCTCCCACATCCGCAAAAACATCCCCCGATGCAAATCACTATTCACTATTAACTCTTCACTATTCCGCCCCCTTTTCCATCCTACTTCCAACATCCAACAACCTACTTTTCTATCTTTACGGCGTAAAAACTAAACGAGGTCTATTATGACGTTTGAAGAAATGTTCGCGCTCGCATGCCAGCGCAAGAAGGAAATGCCGGAAGGCAAGGGCACCACGGAACTCTTTAAGAAGGGGCCGCACGCCATTGGCAAGAAGCTCGTGGAAGAAGCCGCCGAAAGCTGGCAGGCTGCCCGCTTCGAAAGCCGCGACGCCCAATGCCTCGAACTTTCCCAGGTGCTCTACTATGTCGCCGTGATGATGGCGGAAAAAGGTTTAACCCTCGAAGAAGTGTACGCTAAACTATGATTAAGGTAGCTCTCCCGAACAAGGGCATGCTCTTTGAACCGACGCAGGAACTGTTGAAGGCCTGCGGCTACAAGGCATCGAAGCCCTACAAGACTTTGACCCAGATCGACACGAAGAACGGTATCGAGTTCTTCTTCTTGCGCCCGAGCGACATCCCGATGTACGTGGGTCGCGGCATCATCGACGCAGGCATCACAGGCATCGACTTCAACGCCGAAGCAAAAAGCCCGGCTGTGAAGGTCCTGGACCTCCCCTATGGCGCTTCCAAGATGTGCGCCGCCGTCCCGAACGAAAGCCCCATCCAGGGCCTCGACGAACTGAAGGACAAGACCATCGCCACAAGCTTCCCGAACATCGTGGAAGGCTTCTACAAGAAGCCGATGGACTTCGTGGTTCTTGAAGGCGCCGTCGAAATTTCCGTGAGCCTCGGTGTGGCAGATGCCATCGTAGACGTCGTGGAAACGGGTACGACTTTGAAGCAGGCCGGCCTCCGCATTATCGGGGAACCGCTGTTCCGCAGCAACGCGGCCTTGTTCTGCAACCCGCAGAAGACCGAACTCGAAGAAGTCAACACGCTCATCCGCCGCATCCAGGGTAAGCTCGTCGCACAATCCTACATGATGATTGAATACGATTGCCCGGCAGAACTTTTGCAGAAGGCATGCGAACTCACTCCGGGTCTCGACGCCCCGACGGTCACCAAGCTCCACGGTCGTGAATGGTACTCCGTGAAGGCCATGGTCCCGCAGGAAGAAGCGAACGCCATCATGGACAAGCTCTGGGACGCAGGCGCAAGAAGCATCCTCCTCTTCGGCATCAAGAGCGCAAGAATCTAGAGGAGATATACGAAACTAGCCACTTTAGTGGCTTAGTTGAGTTATCCTCTATGAGGAGAACGGCGCTTCGCGCCTACAGACGAAAGATTTATAATGGCGGCATCGCCGCTGTATTATGGGCATCAAAGGCTCGATAAATCGTCTCTCGTCTCTCGTCTCTCGTCTATCGTCTCTCATCTTTCGTCTATCCCATGGAATCTCTCGCCTACTTAGCACGCCAGCCGATCCTTGACCGCGAAGGAAAAATCTTCGCCTACGAGCTACTGTTCCGCGACTCGCCGAGCAGCGACACAGCTGTTATTGCAAGCGATTTGCAGGCGACCGCACAAGTACTTGAGAACGTTATCAACAACATCGGCCTAGGCCGGCTCATCGGGAAGCACAAGGCGTTCATCAACTGTAGCCGCGAGATGCTCCTCGACAACCTCTTCGAGCTACTGTCTCCGCAGAACTTCGTCCTTGAAATTCTCGAAGACGTAACCGTAGACGAGCAACTCATCGAAGCCGTTGAACACTACAGAAGATGCGGTTTCGAAATTGCGCTGGACGACTTCATCTTCGAAGAAAAGTTCGTCGAAAACTTCAAGCCGCTCTTCCGCTACACCTCCTATGTAAAAATGGACCTCGCCGACAACACCGCCGAAAACGTGGAAAAGGCAATCCACTTTTTCAAGCCGCTCGGCATTCAGCTTCTTGCAGAAAAAGTAGAAGACGCAGCCACATTCAAACGTTGCAGCGAAATCGGCTACGACTACTTCCAGGGGTTCTTCTTCGCAAAGCCCGAACTTGTCACAGGCAGGAAAATTGACGCCAACTCAGCAGCCATATTGCAAATCATCTTGCAAATAAGGTCGCAGCTGAGTCTCGACGAACTTTGCATGCGCCTGGACGCGCATCCGAGCATCAAGGAAAATCTGCTCAAGTTCGTAAACTCAGACATCCATCCGCGGCATTCAAACATCGGGAACATCAAGGACGCCATCGTGTGGGTCGGAATGCGACGCATCCAGGAATGGCTCATGCTCATGTTGTATGCCCGCCCCGAAATGGGGATTTCATTCCAGGAGCAGCAACCGCTTTCGCAGAACGCATCGCACCGCGCGCGCTTCCTTGAAATTGTTGCAGACACCATCGACATTTCCGATGCGGAATTCAGCGCGAAGGCTTTTACAGTCGGGCTTATCAGTCGCATGGACGCATTGATTTGCGCCCCCTTCGAGAACATCCTCGAATGTTCCACCGTCGATAACGAAGTCCGCGAAGCAATTCTCTATCGCAGAGGCCGCCTGGGCGCACTGCTCCAGCTCGCCGACGCCGTGGAAATGGACAACAGACTAGATATTCAATTCGCAGAAAAGCAACTCGGTCTCACCGACCGCCAACTGAACTTCTGCATCAATGAGGCTTATAGTTGGACAAATGAACGTTGAACCGCAAAGTCTGGAAACACTGATTTCCGAATTCGCATCGCTTCCCGGTATCGGTCAAAAGACCGCCAGGCGCCTTGCCTATCACATTCTCACGCGAAGCAAGTCCGATGTAGAACGTTTCGCCGGGAATCTTGTGCAGGCCATCGAGAAAGTTCATCCGTGTCCATCCTGCCACGCCTTTACCGACGAAGATACATGCCCCATCTGCAAATCGCGCATCGGAGCAAAATCCATCTGCGTTGTCGAAAAAAGTTCAGACATCCTGCCTTTCGAAAGGTCCAGCGTCCATCGCGGACTTTACTTTGTTCTTGGCGGAGTCATTTCGCCGCTTGACGGCATCGGTCCAGACGCGCTCCACCTGCCAGAACTCGTGGAACGCATCAAGAAGGAAAGCATCGAGGAACTCGTTCTCGCCCTGGGTTCAAGCCCCGAAGCAGACAGCACGGCACTCATGATAGACCGCATGCTTGCAGGCGTCAATGTAAAACGCACCCGCCTCGCCCGCGGCATTCCCATGGGCAGCGACCTTGAATTCGTAGACGAAATCACCATGCTCCGAGCTTTCGAAGGGAGAGTCAGCTTATGACCTATGACGAAAACAAAACGCACCAGGCCCCCGTCAACGTGGGAGGCTTCCTCGTAAAATCCGCCATCTTCGTCAAAGCGGCAGTCAACTTAAAGGGACTCCCCAAGGAAAGACTCCCGCAGATAGCATTTCTCGGGCGATCCAACGTAGGCAAGTCATCGCTTCTGAATACGCTGATGGGGCAAAAAAAGTTGGTCAAAGTCAGTTCCACCCCCGGAAAAACGCGCGAAATCAATTTTTTCAAAGTCAATGGTGAATTTTTTCTTGTAGATTTACCAGGTGTAGGCTACGCCAAGGTGAACAACGACAAGCGCGACGAAATGGCAGACTTTATCCGCGATTACGTTGAAAAGTGCAAGGACCTCAAGGGGCTCGTCTATTTGGTAGACATCCGCCGCGGAGGGACAAGCCTCGACATCGAAACCGTGGAGGGCATCCGCAGAACCGGCTGTCCAGTGCTCATCGTCGCAAGCAAACGCGACAAAGTCAACCAGACGGAACTCGCCAAGGGGCTAAAGGACATCCAGCAGCGTCTGGGTTTGGACCAGGAACCTCTTTGCGTCAGCTCACTCAAGAAATTTGGAATGGACGCACTTTGGCAAGAAATTCTAGAGGCAATCCGCAGGGACGATGCAACAGACAGAGCTTAAAAAATGGCAAAAGATGACCTTCGCAGGTAGGGTATTCCACGAACTCGGAATATTCCTTCTACGCCGTCCTATCGGCCAGGAAATCGCCCTGTTCTTACGAGCCATCGCATCCATTTTTTCAAAAAGCCGAAACTTCAGAACCGATTCAAAAAACATCATCCTCCAGACGTTTTTCACAGGCGTTGAAATTTTCCCCATCCTGTTTATCGTCGCAACGTTGTTCGGAACAGTCGTCATCATCGAAGTACTTTCACTCATGGGCAAAATGGGCTTTTCCGATGTCGTCGGAAGTCTCATGGTCGTCGTAATTATCCGCGAACTGGGGCCGATTCTTACAGCATTCCTCATTGCAGGCCGCAGCGGTTCTTCGCTCACAACCTATATTGGCAGCATGGTCATCGATTCCGAAGTGGACGCCCTAGCCACCATGGGCGTCGATCCTATTCGTTACCTTGTCATGCCAAGTCTTATCGGCGGAACGATTGCCGTGTTCATCATGAACATCATCTTCAGCGCAAGCGCCATCGGTGCAGGCTTCATCGTTACAAAGTGCATCATCTTTTTCACAAATACGCTGAACTTGCAGTTGACCTGGCACTATCTCTCCACCGAGATTATCAACGCCATGACGCTCACCGACTTTTTCTTCATCGTCCTGAAGCCTATCATTTTCGGCATCATCATCACCACAAACGCCTGTTACCAGGCCTTGAACATTCCTAGAGACATTCGACAGGTACCCAAGGCGACATCGCGTTCTGTCATCAACTCCTTCCTTTACATTGTCTGTGCCGACGTACTTCTTTCGCTTGTTTATTTTGCCGATTACATCAACAATCTCTCGACAATCATCTAATGCTAGACGAAGCCTTACGAATCGAAGATATGTACCTCTCGTACAAGGACCTTGGCGGAACGGCATTCGCCGAGCCGAGAGCCATCAGCTATTTTGACAAGACAAGGTCCGCCCCGGAAAACACGCTCATCGAGAACGCCAACCTGAAAATCAAGCTCGGCGAGACCATCTGCATCGGCGGGCCTTCCGGACAAGGCAAGAGTGCTATTCTTCGCGCCATCGCAGGACTCACGCGCCCAACCAAAGGAAGGTTTTTCTATTTCGGCGAGTACATTCCGCTTGAAAATCTCACCGCCTTGGAAGTTGCAAAGCGACAGGTCGGCCTCATTTTCCAGAACGGAGCGCTCATTTCGAATCTTCGCGTTTACGACAACATTGCGCTCCCGCTGCGTTACCACAAGATGGGTTCTTCCACAGATATCGACGACAAAGTCAAAATGGCAATGGATCTGATGCGCGTCCGCGACCAAGCAAATCTGTTTCCGCACCAGCTTAGCGGCGGCCTGCAAAAAAGAGTCGCCATAGCCCGATCTTGGGCCATGGACCCGAAACTTTTGCTCATGGACGAACCCACCGCGGGCCTCGACAACTACAACCGCAGAAACCTGTTGCCGCTCATAGACAACATGCGCTCCTTGTTCAAGACGTCCATCATCATCGTGACGCACGACCTCCCCTTGGCTAAAGAGCTGGGATGCAACCTCGTGTTCCTGCGCAAGAAGACTTTAAGTCCGCCACACTCCTACAATTACTGGCTCAACACCGAGGACATGTTCTCCAAGGAACTGTTCCGCGACCTGCGCAGTTAGATAGCGGTTAGTAGTTGGTAAGCAGTAACCCCAACAACCAACTTTACTCTTCATTGTTCATTGTTAATTGTTCATTGTTAATTAAATTTACCCCACAAACATCACCCTTCACCATTAACTGTTCCCTATTCTCTATTATCTATTCACTGTTCACTATTCACTATTAACTATTCACTGTTCACAACCATGTTCCTCCCATTACCAGACGACTTCCATGCCCATCTCCGCCAGGGCGAGCTCATGTCCGGCTACGTTCGCGACCTCGTGAGCCAATTCGGCCGCGCCATCATCATGCCTAACACCGTCCCCGCCATGACGAGTGCTGCGGCAATTGCCGAATACAAAAAGCAGATTCTTGAAGCCGCCGCACCCGTGCGCGCGGATTTCGAACCGCTCATGACGTTCAAGCTGAACCCGAACTACACGGAACAGGATTTGAAGGACATGATGGCCGTCGGAGTCGTCGCCGGCAAGTACTACCCCGCAGGCGTCACCACGAACAGCCAGGACGGCATCAGCGACTTCGAAGGGATTTTCCCGGTCGTCGCCATGATGGAAAAACTCGGCCTCGTGCTCTGCGTACACGGCGAGGAGCCCGGCGAATTCTGCCTGGACCGCGAACCCGCCTTCATCAAGCGCGTGGAAACGCTCGCCGAAAAGTTCCCGAAGCTGAAAATCGTCTTCGAACACTTGAGCAGCGCAAAATCCGTGGAAGCGGTAAAGCGCCTCCCAGCAAACGTGGCGGCAACCTTCACGGTGCATCACCTGATGATGACTTTGGATGACGTCGTCGGAGACGCCCTCCGGCCGCATCACTTCTGCAAGCCTCTCCCGAAACGCCCAGAAGACCGCGCCACCATCCGCGAAGCAGCCTTCAGCGGGAACCCGAAATTCTTCCTCGGCACGGATTCCGCACCGCACCAGCAGGGCAAAAAGGAATGCCCGTGCGGAGCCGCAGGCGTCTACAGCGCCCCTGTCGCCATACCGCTCTTGGTGCAGGAATTCGATCGCGCAGGAGCCTTGGACAAACTTCCGAACTTCATCGCGGGCTTCGGAGCGGACTTCTACAAAATCCCCCGCACCACGAAGCAAATCGAAGTCGTGAAGGAATCCTGGTGCGTGCCCGCCGTCGTGAACGGCGTCGTACCCCTCGCCGCCGGCCAGACTCTTGAATGGAAAATCAAGTAAAAGCGAACTTTAATCCTCAGCGATTTCCGCATTTACAACGCGACTGCAATCATGGGCAACATCAGTTGCCCTTTTAATTTGTACTCCTGAAAAAAAAAATTTTGAAATGGTCCCTATTCACATTTTTTACTTATATTAAGTCCATCCAATATATAAATTGACTCTATCGGAGGATGTCATGAACAACCAGCAGAATCTTGACCTTGGACAAGAAGAAGAAAATAATGGCGGCAAAAAGAAAGTCATCATCATTGCCGTAATCGTCGTTATTCTTGCCATTATACTTTCACTCGTTTGCTGCAGCAAGAAGGAAGAACCGGCTCCGGCACCCGCTCCGGCACCTGTCGCGGAAGAACCGGCCCCGCAGCCAGAACCAGAACCGGTCGCACCAGCATTCGACCCGTCCAAGCTCACCGCTGTCAATGCAGCAAGCAAGGAAATGCTGAACGACAACGGCTCTCTCCAGAGCGCATTGGATGAATCCTTCGCCGCAGCCGAAAAGAACGACGCTTCCACCGTGGAATTCCCGGCCATCAGCGGTTTCTTTGAACTCGGCAGCGCAGAACTCAGCAGCTCCGGCCGCTCCATGCTCCGCACCTGGGCTCAGAGATTCATTTCCACCAACAAGAGCGCAACCATCTTCATCGAAGGTTATGCTTGCAACATCGGTTCCAACAAGGTGAACGACAAGCTCTCCAAGGAACGTGCCGAAGTCGCCAAGGCTGAACTCGTAAGCAACGGCGTCCCCGAAGCAAACATCGAAATCAAGTGGTACGGCAAGCGCATGTTCAAGAAGGTCAAATTCGGCGCAAGAGAACAGCATCGCCGCATTAACCTCCGCATCAAGTAATTCGATTTTTTGAGAATAGAAAAATAGGATCCCCATGGGTCCTATTTTTTTATATTTACGGCATGGTCCGGATTTCTAAAATCATCGCAATTTTATTGTGCAGCTCGTTTTTGTTGAGCACTACCGGTTGCGCCTACAACAGTAAAAATCCAATCGCCAGGGACATCTCCTACGGAGCCACCTACGGAGCAGCACCAGGACTTCTCATGCTCGGGATGGCCGGCGCAGCCGCAGGAGAAGATGATGACGATTTCAGCAAAACCGAACAAGAAAAAAAAGACGAGAACAACTTCTTTCTAATAAGCGTGGCAGTCCTTGGCGGAGGCATTCTTTTAGGAGCCGCCATAGGAACAATCGTCGGAATCGTCGACTGGATTGCACACGGAGTATCCCAAAGCAAAACGACTCTCCCCAACGAAATTTACGCCCCAAACTAGCCACTATAAAAAACATTCCCTTGACAAAAAGCGCCCAAAACAGGGCGTTTTTTTTATCACGTTTCAAGCCCCAAAGGGGGCTTTTAACGCCATCTTTTGGTTATATTTTAGTTACATGAGTGTTTTTAAAAAACAAAGAGGGCGATATGACTGCTATACTCCGCAAGTTCCTGCTTTCCATGGCACTTTTGCTGTGCTGCACCGCGACGGCGAACGCCGCGAACCCCGACGCCACTCTAATTGACGGGATATATTACATCCTTGACCACAATAACAAAACCGCCACAGTCACAGAAAATGGGAGCGGTAAATACTCTGGCGACATCGTCATTCCCGAAAAAGTCTCCTTTGATTATACTGAATACGCCGTCACGAGCATCGGAGAGAACGCATTTAGGATCAACCTCGACCTAACATCAATCACCATTCCAAGCTCCGTCACGAGCATCGAACGTTCCGCATTTATTGGTTGTTATAACTTGCAATCCGTTTACGTTTCGTGGGAAAATCCTCCAACAATAAGCGATAACGTATTTCAATTTCTAAACACATCCGAAATCACGCTCCACATCACATACGGAACACTTGACGCCTACCTAACTGCAGACATATGGAAAACGTTTGACTTAGACGGAATCATTAGCTTTGCGGATGCCAATATAGAAAAGATTATTAGTGCTACAGAATGGGACATCGACCACGATGGTCACTTATCTACCAAAGAAGCCGCCGCGGTAACGGACCTGGGAACAGTATTTTCAAACACCGCAATAACATCGCTCAACGAGTTGAAATATTTTAAAAATCTCAAAAGCATCGGGGAGAGAGCCTTTGAAGGTTGCAGCAACCTGAAATCCGTCACCATTCCAGCCTCCGTAACAAGCATCGGGGAGAACGCATTCAAGGATTGCTCAGGCCTTGAAGAAATCTACGTAAAAGTGCAAAACCCGCTATCCATAAGCAGCAACGTCTTTGAAAACGTAGCCACGACTTGCCTGCTTCGAGTACCTTACGGCAGTGATCAGTTATACAAGGCAGCGAACGTTTGGAAAAACTTTACCAATATCCAAGACAACGCCATCCATTTTGAAGACCCGGGAGTCGAAGCAATTTGCCTTGCCAACTGGGACACGAACAATGACGGAGTGTTAACCTATGAAGAAGCCGCCGCAGTAAAAATCATTGATTACTTCATAAACACCGAATTTGTTGACAAATCCAACATAACTTCATTTGACGAACTGAAATACTTTACTGGATTAGAAAAAATTGGCGCGATGGCATTCTATGGTTGCAAAAGCCTTACCTCCATCACAATCCCAAGCAGCGTCACAAACATCGGGGAGTTCGCATTCAAAGGTTGCGTAAGCCTTACCTCCATCACAATCCCAAACAGCGTCACAAGTATCGGGGAGTACGCATTCAGAGGTTGCACAGGACTCAGCTCCGTCACAATCCCAAACAGTGTCACAAGTATCGGGAAGTACGCATTCAAAGGTTGCACAGGACTCAGCTCCGTCACAATCCCAAACAGCGTCACAAGCATCGGTGTGGAAGCATTCAATGGCTGCACAGGACTTACATCCATCACAATCCCAAGCAGCGTCACAAGCATCGGGGATGATGCATTCAATGGTTGCACAGGACTCAGCTCCGTCACAATCCCCAACAGCGTCACAAGCATCGGTGAGGATGCATTCAATGGCTGCACAGGTCTCACCTCCGTCACAATCCCAAGTAGCGTCACATACATCGGAAGCAACGCTTTTGAAGGTTGCACTGAACTAGAAACCGTAAGCGTGCAGTGGACGGAAGCGGAAAAAATCCCGGACATCAGCGGTAAAGACGTATTCAAAGGAATCACCCTCTCTGACGTCACACTCAACATCCCATACCCCAATAAAAATATAAGGCCCCTGTACGCCACCAAGGACGTGTGGAAGGATTTCAACATCGCCTCCGCGAAAAACACCATCATCACAAAATCAGACAACACCACATTAGACCAAAAAGCATCCGAAGATGGTGAAATCGTGATTGACGAAAGCGCAAACGACATTAAAAAAATTTCTGTAATAGAAGACGTCACAAGCGTCAAGTCCATCACCTACAAGCGCGACTTCACAAACGTGACCGGCAAATGGCAGACATGGTTCGTCCCGTTCGAGGCCCCGGTCGATGTGCTGGACGACGCAGGCCTCGACGCAGCGGAAGTCGCGGGCATCCTCCTCAACAGCGAAGGCGAGACCATCGTCGCATTCAAGATGATTGACGACAACAGCAAGAAGATGCACGCGAACACCCCGTACGTCGTCCGCATGAGAAGCGACGCTGACTCAAAAATCGCGGAACTCAAATTTGAAAATGCAAAACTGAAGATAACGGAAGAAAACTCGTTCAGCATTCAATCCGCCTACGACAAGTTCACCTTCACCGGCAATTACGAGTTCAAGACGATTGACGATAGTTACACGCTCAACAAGAACGGCGAATTCATGAAGATGGGGGCCGCCGTAAGCCTCAAGCCAATGCGCTTCTCGCTCTCAGTTTCTTCAAGAGACGACAGCCCGTACATTTCACAAAGCAATCCTAAGGCCGTAATCCGCTACATGGTGCTGGACGACGACAGCACGCTGCAGCCCATCGACGACGACTTGACGGGAGTGCGCACGACCCGCGCAAGCACGCTCAAGCGCAACAGCCAGCGACCGATGCGCATTTACGACCTGCGCGGCCGCAAGGTGAACAACATCCAGAGCAAACAAGTCTACATCATTGACGGCAAGACATACACCGCCCGCTAAAATCGGAGAAAACCAAATGAAAAAGAAATATGTACAGCCTAAAATGAGAACCGTAAAAGTAACTCAACGACATTCCCTACTTCAAGGTTCCGGTTGGGATCCAAGCAATACGTCCGGTTTCAACAACACACCGGGCGGCCCCGAGAATTTCAACTAGCCCCAAAAGCGGCACTTCCCGCAACGCAAAACGCCCGGTCAAGCCGGGCATTTTGTTTTGCAAATCAAGAGCAATTAAACGCATAAACAAGTTTACGTTTAGACTATATTTAGATTACATTTACATTAAGAAGAGACGATTTTTCAAAAAAGAAGGAGAAAATCATGAACACCCTACTCCGCAGATTCTTTATTCTTGCAGCGGTTCTGCTGTGCTGCACCGCGATGGCGAACGCCTATGATGCCCAAATTGACGGCATCTATTACAATTTTGACAAAGCCAATGGCACAGCGACCGTCACGGCGGGAGGTAGCAAATACGAAGGCGACATCACGATTCCTGCGAAAGTCACATACGAAAGCAAGGAATACATTGTAACGAGCATCGGCGCAAGTGCGTTCGCTAATAGCTACGCTTTGACATCTATCACCATCCCAAGTTCCGTTACAAGCATCGGCGACAACGCGTTCAACGATTGCCGCAATTTAGAGTCTATCACCATTCCAAGCGCCGTTACGAGTATCGGTGACAACGCTTTCGCAGAATGCAGCAAATTGGCCACCGTGACTTTTGCTGAGGGAAGTAAACTTGAGAGCATCGGCGCAAGTGCGTTCGCTAATAGCTACGCTTTGACATCTATCACCATCCCAAGTTCCGTTACAAGCATCGGCGACAACGCGTTCAACGATTGCCGCAATTTAGAGTCTATC
>JAZLIJ010000102.1:0-3485 GCA_045617325.1 Fibrobacter sp. | reverse complement strand
GATGCTATGCACGCAACTCGCGCCGCTGTGGAAGAAGGTATCGTTCCGGGTGGTGGCGTAGCCCTCATCCGTGCTGCAAAGGCTATCGATTCCCTCAAGTTCGACAACGAAGATCAAAAGACCGGCGCAGCCATCATTCGCCGCGCCATCGAAGAACCGCTCCGCCAAATCGTGCAGAACGCAGGTCTTGAAGGCTCCGTCGTTGTGAACAAGGTCAAGGAAGGCAAGGACGGCTTCGGCTACAACGCCAAGACGGACACCTACGAAGACCTCATCAAGGCTGGCGTTATCGACCCGGCCAAGGTGACTCGCACCGCTTTGAAGAACGCCTCTTCCATCGCTTCCATGATTCTCACAACTGACTGCGTGATCGTGGAAAAGAAGGAACCGAAGGCTCCAGCAGCTCCGGCCATGGATCCGTCCATGGGCATGGGCGGCATGATGTAATCTTTATTCTAAGCTCCCAAAAGAACCCCGATTCATTGAATCGGGTTTCTTTTTTTATCCGCAATAAAGTTTAATTGCAACAAAAAAAAGCCTTGTACTTCAAACAAAGTACAAGGCTTTTCGGTATTTTCTTTTCTGCTAGAACATTCTGCGGGTAGTCTTCTTCACCGGTTCAGGGGCAACATTTTTCTTTCCCTTTTTCTTTTTCGGAAGCGGCTTGCCATCACTTTCAATAACGCTCTTGTTACTGAACAACGTAGCATCATCTATAGACTTTGTACGAACCTCAAAATGATTGCCATCGCAAACTTCTGTCGGTGCATAGCCTGCCGAGTAGAGGCAATAGGTTTTTTCAGAACAGAATTCTCCGGCAACCTTACCAGTCCTGTTGCACACGCCCCTGCTGACAACACCCTTCGGAGCCTTGAACGGAAGCTTAGGCAAATCCGTATGCAACTGCTTCATCACCGCCATCCAAATCGGAAGAGCATCTTCTGTACCCGTGTGACCAGGCCCCAAGGATGCAGGTGTATCAGAACCAATCCAGACGCCCATCGTATATTGCTTCGTGAAACCGATATACCAGCAGTCTGTATAATCGTTCGTCGTACCCGTCTTTCCTCCACTCGGATGATGGAAACCGCTGTTCCAGACACGAGCCGCCGTACCGCGAATATTTACATCTTTCAGCATATCCACCATGATGTATGCAGATGCAGGACGCAACACTTCGTGTTCCACTTTAGAATTCTTTTCCAAGGTTTCTCCATTGCGGTCCACGACAGATTCAATCATATAAGGCTCGATGCGATTTCCTCCATTTGGAAACACCGTATACGCAGAAGTCATTTCCATCAAAGTTGCTCCAACGGAACCAAGAGCAAGGCTTGGAACAGCCTGCAACGGCGCCCTCTGGATGCCGAACTTGCGAGCGTAGTTCACCACGTTGCTCAGCCCATACTTCATGCCCGTCAAGATGGCAGGCAAATTCTTGGACAAGTACAAGGCACGTCGAAGCGTCATCATACCTTCAAAATCTTTTTCAAAGTTGCCCGGACGCCAAACCTTGTTCGGGTCTTTCTCATCAGGATCAGGAATCGTCACCGGCTGGTCGTTCACAGAATCGCAAGGACTGGCGCCATTGTCCATTGCTGTCGAATAGACGATAGGCTTGAAAGAAGAACCCGGCTGGCGCAACGACTGGAGAGAGCGGTTCCAGCGAGAAATATTGAAATCGCTTCCACCAACCATGGCTCTAATAGCACCAGTTTCATTTTCAATCAAGATGGCAGCTACTTCAGCTTGATGATAGCGAATACTGTCCGGGAAACGCTGCTTTTTCTTCTTTCCCTGCGGAATATCATTTTCCAAATAATCATGCTTGAACATTGTATAGACGCTATCAAAATGCGCAACAATACTATCTTCCGGCATGTTATACTTTTTCGTAAGAGCCAACTTACGTGTCGTACGGCGCATCACACGACGACGCACCCTTTCCACCTGAACACGGCAAACGCTATCCGCAAAAGCCTGAATCGCAGGATCAATGGTGCTATAAATGGAAACGCCATCCACATACAAGGAATTTTCGCCAAATTTCTTTTCCATGTGCTTGCGGATTTCTTCGTAGAAGTAAAGCCCCGACTCATTCGAGACTTCCTTTTCGGCAAGGACAATCGGTTCCGCAATGTAGCGATGATAATCATCATCGTTGATAAAACCAGCATCACGCATCGCATAAAGCACCGTATTACGACGTTCAAGCGAGGCCTTCGGATGGCGGTCAGGACGGTATGATTCAGGCGCCTTGAGCATGCCAGCAAGGACAGCCAATTCAGGAATCGTCAAGCTGTCGATGGAGTGACCGAAATAGAACTTTCCTGCGGCCTGAAAACCATAGTTTCCCCCTGCAAGGTAGACCTCATTCATATAAAATTCAAGAATTTCCTGTTTCGTGTAAGTCTGCTCAATTCGAATAGCAGTCATGACTTCCTTAATTTTACGAGAAAGGGAGCGTTCCGGAGTGAGGAAGAGTAGCTTCGTCAGCTGCTGCGTAAGAGTCGATGCACCACGGAGCTGTTTGCCGCTCATGGCGCTTTCTAAAATAGCCGAGGGAATCGCCCACACGTTCATGCCCCAGTGGCTGTAGAATACACGGTCTTCTGTAGCCATCACTGCATGAATTGCATTTTCAGGAATCGAATCGAACGAAGTCCATTCGCGGCGTTCGACATAGTACTCATGAGCTATTTCGCCATTCATGTCGTAAATTTTCGTCACAAGCTTCGGATTGATTTGTTCCAACTGCGAAAGCGAAGGAAGCTCCGGCAAGTAATGATAGTAGACGACAGCCGCCGCAACAAACACCAAAATTACCGGCAGCATAAAAATGAAGAACCACCTGAATACCTTGTTGCCAAAGGCTATTTTCAGGACATTCCAAATTTTAAGCCACACGAACTTTAAAATTTTCCAGAGGAACCGGCCAGCAATCAGCAGATAACCGCCACAAACGCGAAGAATGCTTTTAAACTTATCCATTTGAAATAACGATAATTGAAAATTTGCCACAAAAATAATTAAACCGCACCCACAAAATCAATAACCCCCATGCACAAAGCCCTCAAAAAGCCTGATAAAAAATTTTTTCATTTTTTTCCAAGATTTCCCTTGACAATTTTCTAGATAAAACTATTTTTGGGCACAAGAAATGCGGATGTAGCCCAACTGGATAGAGCGTTTGGCTACGAACCAAAAGGCTCCAGGTTCGAGTCCTGGCACCCGCACGAAAAGAGTCATGACGATAAGTCATGACTCTTTTTTTGTCGATAATACCCCCGCAACAAAGAACACAACCAGCGATCTGGAGGCTTTTGAAGCCGACGCGCCGCGAGGCGTAGCTGAACGGAATTAAGCGGAGGCTCGTACAAAACGCTCCAGGTTCGAGTCCTGGCACCCGCACGAAAAGAGCCATGACGGCAAGTCATGGCACTTTTTTTGTCGATAATCCCCCAGCAACAAAAGAACACAACCAG
>JAZLIJ010000101.1:0-3767 GCA_045617325.1 Fibrobacter sp. | reverse complement strand
CATATTCTGCGACACTCGCCGCCGATGGCTCACCGAAGAAGTTGTTCAAAATCGGTGCAAGTTTCGATGCAGAAAAACGCACCATCGGCAAGTGGATTATTGCGTAAGATTTTTTTTAGTAGACGGTAGGCAGTAGGAAGTAGACGGTAGGCAGTAGGAAGTGTTGCGGCGGTAAACTGCATTAAACCACAGGAGACGCACATCTCGTATATGCAAGTGCTTCTCTCGCTGCAAAATTCTCATACTTCATACTTCGTAATTCATAATTCATCATGGATTCTATCGGCTCTTCGAGCCTCCAGAATGACGATGCTCATAATGATCAATCTCGTAATTCATACTTTATTTTCTAATAAATGGTTAAAACCCTGCACTTTCAGTTTCTAAAAATGTTTGGCTAATTTTGGAAAATGCTCAAAATATCAGAATGACTGATATTGCGTTGTTGTTTGTTTTGTCACATAATGAGAAAGGCTAAAATGTAGAGTTGGAAATTTTCTTGCTAAATGTTTTTGTCTCGGAAAAATTAGGCGAGATGTCTTTTATTGATGTGATGGGTATAAAAATTTTGCAATCTGTTTTCTTTGTTTGTAAAAAAACTTACAAAGTTGAAATGGCTTTCTTACATTTTTTTATTTGCGCCCGAAATTATATAAGGAATGCTGTATGCCGAATAAAATTCGTTTTACGATAGCTTTGTTGCTTGTGCTGCTTTTTGCAGGCGCAGGCTTTGCCGAAAAAATAACTCCGTCCAAGCCTCTAAATGGTGACGGTACGAGCGGTAGTCCGTTTCAGATAACAAAAGCGGCCGAACTCTACTGGCTTGTGACAAAGGTGAATGGTGGCGATTGTAATGGAGAAAAGGGTTACGGATATTGTGATGCCGTGCTGGTTAATGACATCTGCTTGAACGCCTGCAAAGATGGGGACAAGCCCGTGCTTACGCAGATTGCGTCTCTTAAGGAAGGCGAAAAAATATCCGACCTTGGCTTTGAACAGTGGACCCCGATTGGTTCGGAGAAAAAAAAGTATACAGGAACATTCGACGGTAACGGTCACACCATTCGCGGCCTCTACATTGAGCGTGAATCCGAGGAATATGTTGGATTGTTGGGTGCTCTAGGTGAAAATGGCTCTCTAGGTGAATATGGTACTGTAGAAAATGTTGGCCTGGAGGATTTTTATATTAAGGGTGATAGGATCGTTGGCGGCGTGGTCGCGCGTAATTACGGAACTGTCAGCAACGTGTACAGCATGGGGACCGTGAGTGGTAATGAACATGTTGGTGGCGTAATCGGATTTCATTATTACGGAACTGTCAGCAACGTGTACAGCATGAGTTCCGTGAGCGGTGATTACCATGTTGGTGGCGTACTCGGGAATGCTGATTGCTCATCGAGGGTAGGAAAATGCGCCTTCCACAACGTGCTCAGCTACAGTGTGGTTTCCGTGATAGAAGGGGCGCTTAAAAAGTATTATTTGGGCGGCGTATTCGGAAGACTGATGGATTCTACTGTGGTTGAAAATGCCTACTACATCAGCGATTTAAACAAATTCAAGGCTGCTGGTGGTTTCACTGATTACGATACAGGCGAGGCTTATGGCATGACCACGACGGAACTTGCGAACGGAACTCTCCCGAATGGCTTCGATGAGGGCGTTTGGGGCGCTGGCTCGTATGACGCTAAGTCGTTTGTTTACTATCTGCCGTACCTGACCGCTTTTGAAAACGGAACGAGACCGTCTTTTGTCGACAAGCCTATCGTCACTGTAGCGAATGACGATGTCTATTTCAAGACTGAAGATGTAACCGGCGACGATTTCAACGTGACAGGTTCTTTTGGTGAGGGGTCGCTTAAAAAGGACAACTCCTTGTTCAGCTTTACCAAGTCCACCTGGGGCGATAATGGTGTCGTCAAGGGAACTTACGGCAACGTTGACTTTACGGTGACTGCGCCTGCGGTCGTGATTTCGAGCGGCAACAAAAAGGCGGTCGCTTTTGGTTCGTCCAAGCAGAAGGTGAATTTCCCGACAGATGTCGAAGTTTTAGGCGAAGTGTCGTTGAGACGCAGTTTCCCAAATTATGATGGAAATAATACTGCCTTCTCCACGGTCATGCTTCCGTTCAAGCCGAAATTCGATGGTGTCTTGGATACAATTAATGGTGTGAGATTCTTCGAATTTGAAGAACTTGTGAATGGGCAAGTTAAGGCCCATGGTGTTAAACAGATGGAGCTTCAGCCGAACACCCCGTACCTGATTCGTGTTAATGGCGGCTCTTCTGAAATCAAGTTCGGAAAAGGTGGTACATTCAATACGCTGGAAGGCGGCGTGTACAATGAGGAAACGGGGATGTACGAAACGCCGCTTGGTGATTCTTGGAAGATTTATGGAACCTACGAGTACAAGGCGTGGGATGTCAATAATTCTGGTGCATACGGCTTCGGGGCCAACGATGGTAAAAACAAGCCGTCTGTCGTTGGACAATTCAAGAAGATTGGGGCTGGCTCGTTCATCTACCCGATGCGTGTGTATCTACAATACACATCTGCGAAGGCTGTCCGTGCTGCTCCGAAGGAAACGCTTGCCTCGCTGCTTGAGAACGTGGATGTCGTTATCGAGGACTCGGATGCGAAGGATTCTTCCGAAAAGACGACCGTCATCGGAACCATCAACACGCGTACTGGCGAGTTCAAGGCTGCCAATGATCGCTATTTCGATTTGAATGGCCGCAACGTGGGCAAGAAGCCTGCCGCGAAGGGAAGCTTCTATAATAAGTAGTCTAGTGGTTAGTGGCTAGGATTGTTGATGCGAGACGCTGTTGGTTGCAGAAACGAGATGCGTGGGAATGACCTCGGCGAGGTCATTCTGGAGCGAAGCGATAGAATCCGCACAACAGCTGCCCGTCACCTTCCGCAGTCTACTGCCCGATTTTGACAAAAATTTTAAACAAACAAAAGGAACAATATGAACAAGAAACAATATGCTTCCCCGAAGATGAAAATGGTAACGCTCAAGCACCGCGCAAACCTGCTCGAATGCAGCAATGATCTCATCTGCGGCGAACTTGGCTACAACCAGACCTACGCCGACCAGACTGCGCCCAAGGTGTAGTGCTTGATAGTTTGTTTATGAAGGCGACTTCCATTTCGGAAGCCGCCTTTTTTGTAATTGTTGCTCCAGGGGGAAATTTTAGTGAATAGGGAATAGTTGATAGTGAACAGTGGATTGGTTGCGCAAGGGGCTTTCGTTGAGGCGAGATGCACGGGTTTGCAATTTGAGCGATTTATCTTCACGTTCCTCTTGACCTGTCGTTCTGGAGCCTATTGCGTTGCTCCAAGGAGACAGCCGCGATATTCGCTTCGTTCCGTTCCAGGGGAACTGAGGCGATAGGAACACGATAGAATCTAGGGGCTTGCACTTTATTGTTGCAATGTTGTCTGCTAAAAAGCACCCTCATCCCGTGCCCCGACACGGGATCTCGCTTGAGCATCCCTAATGCATCTCGTTTCAGAATAAACCCGCGCGAAGCGCCAAACTTTCTCCTGTTTACCAACCACTAACCACCAACCACTAGCCACTGTTTACTTCATTCACAGATTTAACGCGACAATCTCAAAAACACTCGATTTTATACTTTTTTCCCGCTTCTGCGTGTATATATGTAGGCGTGGACGTTCCGCGCCTCGTCTATCCGCACGCAGCGGAATGTAAAAATGGAAAATATCGAGAAAAATACCGAAGATTCCATGGAGGAGTACTTCGTC
>JAZLIJ010000100.1:0-1092 GCA_045617325.1 Fibrobacter sp. | reverse complement strand
ATCTGCGCAATTTCCGGCACGCTCTGCGTCTGCTGCAGAAGAAGCATCATTTTTGAGAGAAGCGCGTCAGACATTTCATCCACGCACATCATGATTTCGTCATCGGAAAGATCGTCCGCGTCTTTTCCGACGCTTTCTGCGTATGCTTTGACCTTTTCCGTCAGTTGATCTTCGACGATGGTAAAGAAGGCATCGTAATACTGCTCGGTCAGCGTATCATCCCTTTGAATCTCAAGCACCTTTGAAATGACGATCTTGCTGTCGGCACTTTTGAGAACGGTGATCGGAGAATCTGAGGAAAAATATCTTCCGAACTGTTCGACGCCGAGGCTTTTCAAAGAGCTGTTCCAGTAATCCGAAAAGCACTTTTTGATTTTCCCGTAGGTGCGTTCCTCGGACGGAGCCAGTCTATGCACAGCCATCCCGTTGGCATAGGCTGTAAAATCGTTCGCCTGAAAATATGCCTTGAGATCATCTACGGTCGGGATCCCCGGGGCAGTCAACAATGTATCGTCTGATTTCAAGTGGTTTTCTCCTGTCATTTCCATCATTCATTCCAATCGGAACACTTGTTCGGCTGAGCACTATTATACTCATTTCCCGGTTTTTTTCAAGAGGTTTTCCGTGAAAAAAGCGGGGCGAACGGCTGTTGTCGAAAAGTTTCGACATCATGAAATCCGAGCGAAACTATTCGATGATTCTGCACGCATTTTTGCCGGTGAGCAGCTGTGTTTTTCGTCAGGCAAAACCCGCCTTTTTGCGCTCACAAACGCCTCACAAGGCGCAAGAAACTGATGGGAGGGATAGTTGCCCCGGCGACTTCCAAAGCCCGCACACGGGGCGAATTCTGTTTTTCTTTGTCTTTTGCGTCGCATTTCGCGCACTCTGAAAAACTGAAAAGAAATGTGAATCAACTTGAAAAAACGGAGCGGATATGGTATACTGTAATCAGCAGACTGCGGCGGTCGGGTGAAGAAAGAACATGCGAAAAACGATCATCGCCGATGACGAATCCGACGGTGATTTTTCATGACCACATATCAGACCATATCCCGCCATCGAGCGGATGGAAACAACGGAGACAAGAGGAAG
>JAZLIJ010000099.1:0-38224 GCA_045617325.1 Fibrobacter sp. | reverse complement strand
CAAACCCGTTTTTTCACAATAGTAGAAAAATTAAAGAAATACAAAACTTTTTTTAAACTTTTTTAAAAAAAAGTATTGACTATTTAAGAAACACAAACTATATTATTTGTGTTACTAAATAATTATTAAGAAATACAAAACAAGGGATACAATGTCTGATTACAAACAAGTAAGCATAACGTTAGTTACCGCAAAAAAAATAGACGAAATAAAAAAATTCCTCGATACCAAAGGAACTCCAATGCAAACACCGTCAATAATCGGAGAAGCTATTAACGATTACGTCAATAAGAAGCTCACTCGATGCCAAGACCCCGCAATACAATCCCAAGGTACGTAACAATGGATACCCAAGAGATGTCATCCACCATTCGCAATATGAGTGACGCAGAACTAGGAGCATGGTTCCGTAAGGCAATCATCGACCTTTGTTCAGGATGCATCGCGCTGGACGTAGATCCTGTCATATCTAAGTGTTACGAACGAGCAGAGCACCGTATGAATAAAGAACAAAACCACGATGCTCGCAAATACCAAAATCGCAAGTTTAAGGAAGATGCCTCTATCCGCGAGGACGAGGAGAACCATCACAGCGCGGTCGCGTCATCCGGCAACGGAGACGAGGAAACCACCACCGGCCGCGTCATTTCGGAATCGACAACGTCTTCCGCCCCTTTGCAGGGGTCGGCCCACGACACAAACACACAAGGCTTCCTCCTGGCCTCCACAGCCGCCCCCTGCACCCAAACTAGTGGTAACGACCAAGTGACCCGTCAACAGAGCGCAAGCCCTGCTGAGGCTCCGCGAGGCGCATCACCGGATTCCGGGAGCGGAAACGCCCTGGACGTACCCCCGACATCATCCTTTGTAGCCATTGTGGATGATGGGCAGTTGAACGCTGGAAAGTCCGGTGATGCAGCCAAGCGCCCCTACGGAGAGTACAGGCACGTCATGCTCACGAATGACGAGGGCAGGCACCTCCGCGAGGTTTACGGCAGCTATCTCGAGACCGCCATAGAGCTTCTCGACAGCTACATCGAGAACGGCGGCAAGGCAGCGAAGAAGTACAAGAACCACGCGGCAGTGCTTCGCAAGGGGAACTGGGTCTGGCAGAAAATCCAGGACATGAAACTTTCCGAAAGGCGCCTGGAGAACGCAAGCCGCAACGGGAAGAGCTTCGCAGAGCAGGACCGCGAGGCGCGTCGCAACTTCCTCACCGGCAACGACAAGCCGGAGGGATATGTCGATGACAACGAGCTGACCTACGAAGAGCTCATCGCCAAGTACGGCGTACCGGGGGCGATGTGATGCAGAACGAGGTGAACGAACTCGCGGCAAAGCTCAGGATGCAGGTGATAGAGTACCTGTATGTCGAGGACCAGGTCAAGTTCAGCGGCAAGACTCCGACCCGCGAAGATATCGACCTGTTCAAAAGGTTCGTCAACAACATCCGATGCGTGACGGGCAGCCTCAAGGAACTTTTCGCCGACGCCCACGAGATGCACGACGCGAAGGGGATGTTCCCGCACCCGGTGACGATAGGAGATTTGGAATGGTGCCTGAAAAATCGGCAGATAGGATACTTCCAGAAAAGGAAGGCTCCATGGCTCCCGTACAGGGAGGACAGGGAACTGAGGTCGCTACCGGCATTCAAGGCGCTCGCCGTAGTCTACCGCCCGCTTATCGAGGAAGGGAGGCCTCTTATCGCGCCGACGCAACAGACGATGCAGCAGGACGTGAAGGAAATCGTCATGAGCATCGCGAACAACCAGAGGAAGGATTGAAAATGGAAAAGAAGTTCGTAAACGAATTCCGCCCGAAAGGCGGCTGGGCTGAATACTACCGCCGTCAGAACATGAAGGCCGCGGCAATCGACGCCTTCATTGCGTCCACGTTCTTCGTGGCTTCGCTCGCACTCATAGCGATTCTAGGATAAGACAATGCGAGACGCGATCATGAATAAGACAAGGCGAGACGCGATCATGAAGAAACAGAACTTCTGGGACGCCTTCGAGAGGATGACTCGCAAGATGGGACTCGAACACGATTACCATCGCCTGATGCGAGGCTATGACGTCGATGCGGTCCGCAACACCGACGAGAAGAAGCGCTTCATCCGCAAGGTGACGCGCACGCTCGCCTTCAATTACGATGTCCACAGGTGCCCACCTCCGACCCTTTGTGACGCGCTCCAAAAAGATACACCCATAACGCTCCCTCCGGAGCAGAGAGGATAGAATGAGTTTGAATATTTGCGCGCTGACAGGGCGCCTTGGGAAAAACCCGGATATACGGAATACGAACGACGGCGGCAATGTAGTCACATTCTCCCTGGCTGTCGAAAGGGATCGCAAGGACAAGGACGGAAACAAGGTCGTAGACTGGTTCAACGTTGTCTTTTGGAACGGACGCGCTTTTGCGGAAAAGACGAACCTCGGCAAGGGAGACACCGTTACCGTTTCCGGTCGGCTCCAAAACAACAACTGGACCGACAAAGACGGGAACAGCCATTCCGATATGGAAGTCAAGTGCAAACATATCGATTTCATAAGGCACAGGCGCGACAGCGAAAAGTCCGCAAAGGACCAGGCCACCGAGGATGCCGCCCAGCGCTATGACGAATCCGAAGACGACGATCTTCCTTTCTAGAGGCGCTATGACAATACTCAATGGAATGCATTACGGCTCATGCTACACAGTAGCGATTTCGCAAAAAGACGGCCGCTTATCTCGAATAGAGCTGTCCGGAAAAGCGAATGAAAGAGTTGCCAAAATAGTCGATTCATTGAAATTGACGCACGGGAATGCAGACGACGCGACAAAAGCGATCAAGCTCACCATGATCAAGGCAGGCGAGTATAGAGGAGAAAAATGAATTCTTACCGATTTTGGACAACATCAGAAATCATAATCATCAAGGCAGGAATCATTCCTAGCGGAAGGTCAGTAAGGGCATGCAGAGCCTTCTGCAGACGGATGGGAGTCGTATTCGAAGGCAAAAGGCGCGTGGACGACAATTTAAGACTCATCAAAGAAAAAGATTCAATTCACAACAACAAGGAAAACACCTAATGAATATCAACGAAAATCTCAAGAACACTCTCATGGTCGATATCGAGACGACCGGGACGGCGCCAGGATGCAAGGTGCTTACCATCGGCGCTTTCGGCTACACCCCCGCCGGTAAACCCGTCGAGTTCTACGAACGCCTCGACATCAAGGAACTCGACAAGGACGGTTTCGAGGACGACAAGTCTACTATCAGCTGGTGGAAGAAGCAGTCCGATGTCGCTCGCAGCGAAGCGTTCGGAGGCAAGGCCTATCCCAAGACCGCATTCACGAAGTTTTCCGATTTCGTATCCGAGAACTTTGATCTACGCACCTTCTACAACCCGTTCCAGGTGTGGTCTTGCGGAATCGACTTCGACTTCCCCATCCTCAAGGAAGCCGCCGAGTTTTACGGGCAACCGTTGCCGTGGAAATACTGGCAGCAGTACGACTATCGCACACTCAAGCATCTTTTCGGGCTCAAGGTGTTCGGAAACAACACCGCGGCACATATCGCTCTTGAGGACTGCAAGGCTCAAATGTGCGGACTCCAGGCGTTCCGCAATCTCATCATCGACAAGGATGCTAAAATCGCAAGGCTCGAGGATGAAATCGATACAAGCCGCACCGCAATGAAGGCCATGGCGAAGGAGAACTCCTAATGAAGACGCTTCATTTCGAAGGATTCGCCGTCAATGTCCCAGAGACAAGGGATGAATCGTACGGCTTCACAGGAGATGCGCCAAAGAAGGTGAAGAACATGTGCAAGCAGCTGAACAAGACGAAGCCGATTGTCTGCTACAAGTTCATGGAATCAGAGATCATCCGCGAGACTGGAGCCAAGTTCATCGAGGTCATCTAAAAAGAAACTGCACGACGGATAAATGGTTGGTGACAACTCCTTCTAACTTTTCATTTATCACTCAGTCAACAACAACAAACTATCCGCCGTGCAAACAATTAGCCACGCCATGGTAGCGAATACCACAACACACGCTGGACGACAGCAATAAGTTACACACAAATTCGCCGATTGGCGTGGCAAAACTTTAAAAAAAGGAATATAGATGCGTTGAATGCGACACTCATGCGAAAGCATGGACTGACATTCTCCGACCTGGCGGAATCGGGCCACCCCCCCCCCCAGCAACGCATTGAAGACGGCGGGTGAACTTTTTTTTGAGGATCGATGAACAAGGTAAAGACTTTCGAAGAAATGGAACGGCTGAATGCAATATTCGCCGAAGTTGAGGCTGAAGAAAAGAGACAGTTCGAGGAGGACAGTAAAAACTTCAAGTATCAGCAATTCCAATGTGACGAGAAAAAGCGCGTGGCCAACAACGACAGACTTGCGCAGCAGAACCCGTCGCAAGTCGCTGGCAACGTCAGACAGATGCTGAAAGACCATTCGCTCACAACTAGATGGGAAATCGTTCTAGCCAACGCCTACCTGAGTCTTTACGAAGACAAAGTATCTGTTGCAAAAAAGGATCGCAAGGACTACGCTGAAATTCGAAACGAACTTGAAATACACAGGAACATCGTCGCATCCATTTCAAGGCGCCTGGAGAACGCCTATAAATCCGCGACGGAACAGAACAACCACCACTACTACAAGATGTTTGCAGACGCCGTAAAGACGCTGCTGGAGAAAATATAATGACAGACGCAGAAAGAATCGAAAACCTACAAAACGAGCTACACAACGCGAAGCAGACCGCTGAATCGTGGCGCAACGCCTGCAAGGCCGAAATCGAGACGAACGCAAATCTCTTAGGCGAACTCAAGCGCTATCGCGAAAAGTTTGGAACACTCTAACCCGCAAAAAAAGGAAACAATCATGGACATCAACGAACAGCAAAAGAAGCTCAAGGAGCGCATCGTGAGCGACGGTGACAAGGCTGTCGAGCAATATCTCGGAGAACATCAAAAAAAGCGTCAGTACCGCAGAAAGGCGCGCAATGACGAGCAAGGCGTGAGGGATATCTCTCAAGTGCGCATCGATGTCGCAAAACACAGCGACACGAACGCAATCAAGATCATCGAAGAAGAAATCGGCAAGGAACAGCTCATCCGCCTTGCAGTAAAGTACCTGTACAATGCAATCGGAGGCGTATAATGAACGACAATATTTCCACCATCGAAACAAAGCGCATTGTCGCCAACCCAAACAACCCGCGCACCCGTATCGAGGACGTAAGCGACCTTGTCGCGTCCATCCGCGAGAACGGGCTTATGCAGCCCATCATCGTCCGCTGGACGAAGAAGAAAGACGAGCAGGGCCTTCCGACAGGTTACGAAGTCATTGCAGGTTCCCGCCGTTTGACTGCATGCCAGCAACTCGGCATCAAGAAGGTAAACTGCATCGTCATGACGTGCGATGACGACAAGGCATTCGAACTTGCTACAGTCGAAAACCTTGTGCGAGAAAACATGACGCCGGCAGACGAAGCCCGCGCCGTCGCCAAACTTTTCAAGGAAGGCAAAGGCCGCATCGAAGTCGGCGCCATCTTCGGAAAATCCGGAAAGTGGGCCGAAGGCCGCCGCCGCATCGCAAACCTTGGCGAAAAGGCACTGAAGATGCTCAACGAAAAGAAAATCTCCCTAGGCCACGCAGAAGTCCTCTGCATGTGCGACGAAGACCGTGTAGAACGCTGGCTCGACAGCGCTCGTTGGCAATCGCCCGAGGAGTTGAAACGTAGCATTCTCTCCAGCGACCGCAAGCTGCTCATGGATGCCAACTTCGATGTGAAAAAGACTTGCGCAAAGTGCGAAAAGCGAAGCGACTGCCAGCGCGATCTTTTCGGCGACATCACCGACGTCTACTGCCTGGATGAAGAATGCTTCAAAAAGCAAATCGAAAAGGAATGCTCCAGGATTATCAAGGAATTCCAGAAGGCAGGCTACGAAGCGATTCCGGAAGACGAAGTCTATCGTGCAGAAAACTGCTACGGTCCATACATCGACGCACAGACGGAAGACGAGAAAGAGCTGAAGATTATCGAAGAACTCAAGGCGAACGGCGCCAAAGCAATGTACTGGGTCGATACGAGAACGGCAGAAAGTGGACTCGTCTTTGTCAACGAAACGACTTACGAAGCCGACGCCGATGACGACAACGAAAACATGACACCCGAACTCGAAGACGTCGAAGACTGGGACGACCGCGACGAAATTCACGATATCGCCGACAAGGCGGAAAAAAGCGACTTGGAAGAGAGTATTGAAGAGATGCTCAATACAATCGACGACGATGTACTGCTCGTCATTGCCAACGCTTTTTGCTATGCCAGCAAATACAACAATGACACTTGCCGTACTGAATACACATTCGCAGACAACATTTCCTTTATGCACACAAAAGAAAACAGTAACGATGCGGACCTTATCGGCAAGGACATTATTGGCGTCCTCGCAACGAGAATCGCCAAGCAAGCCTCTTACACCGATCATTCGTACGAAGGCTTAAACGATTGGTGGCGTAAACGTTTCAAGCTCAAGAGCCGCAGCGAATACCTCGCCGCAGCGAAAGAAGAATGGCAGAACAAAGTCGACGTCGAAAACGAAGACGACGAAGACAAGGAGCCTGAAAATTAGTCGGTTTTCTCCTTTACCGACAAGCGGTAGCCAGTCACCGCAGGGTGAAAGACTGGCAACATGGCGACTCCAGTAGAGTGATGGTGATGGGCAATCCCTGTGAGCCTAGCAGCAATCACCTAGAGCGGGGGCAGCACCCGCGAAGCCACTAAAAAAATCCACGGCGAAACAACTGAAAGTCCTAAACCCAAAACGGTAACCTCGACAGCCCAATAAGCTGTTTCCTGTACAACTGAAACATCGTCAGGATTTGGATGCACAATATGTAACTCAAATTTTCGCCCGAGTGGGCTTCGCCACGGATTGAAAATAAAACCATGCACAAAAGGGCTACCAATATGTCAAACAAGAATCAAGATTCCCAATGGAAAGAATTTTGGCGCAAGCAGCAAAGCGAAGCTTTCGGAGTCCGAATTTCCGAAGCAGCCAAGGCGATGGGAGTGAGAATCAAATGAGAGTACCGGAAAACAAAAAGCAGGAAATCATCGACGCAGCCATAAGACTGCAAAGCGGAAGAGCGGCCGCCAGGGAATTCGGCATAAGCTACAGCACAGTCTACTACTTCATGGCCCAAATGGGAATACACTTTCCAAGTAGCAAGGAAATCGCCAAGAAAAAAAACGATTTCGTCGAACATAACGGAATGACGTTTTTCTGGTCGAAAGCCGGAGGGTATCGTGGCAACAAGGACGGCGTACGCTACAATCTTTCCGACATCCTGTATCGGGAAAAATTCGGCACAGAGCGGCCTAAAAACACCGTAATGGACTTTGCTGACGGCAACAGGAAAAACATAAGCCTCGGCAACATCAGGTTCTTGACACGCGCCGAAAAAGCCATCGAACAATACAATAACGATCCTGAGAAGCAAAAGAAATGGCTGCTCGAAGGCTCTAAAAAAATTCACGAAATCGAGCGCAGAAAACCGTGGCTCGCCAGCCGAAGGAGCAAACGCGCATGGTCCGCAAGGCGTGAAAACGATCCTGAAAACGATTGGGCGAAAAAGATGGTCGAAAGCAAGCGCAAAAGATTCGAAGAGACCGGTAGTTTCTTCAAGAATCCCGAAGCAGCCCGCCGCAACATGAGTAAAGCCCACGTCGGACTGACACGCGAGAAAATCGCCAAAAACAAGGCCATGGCGGACCGTCGCGCCATCGCTCAAAAACTGGGAATAAGATTATGAACAACCGCGCAACAAACGACATTCCTAGAATCGCCGAGGCGCACGTCAGCGGCGAAGGCTATCATCTCACCAGCTCGCAAATCATGAGGAGGAGACGAGGCCAATCCATCTGGAAGCGTGACGAAAAAATCACCGAATACGAATTAGACAAGGGGAAATGGGTATGAGCAGGAAAGACGGAATGTTGTTCCTTGTCTTAAAGGATCCCTGGTTCTCGATGATCAAGAGCGGAGAGAAGCCGGAAGAATACAGAGACATCAAGCCTCACTACATTCGTCAATTCATAAAGGACGAATCCTTGAAAAAGGATTTAATCAGAGATTACGAAAGAGGGTTTGACGATGGCGAAATTGAAGCCTTGAAAAACGAAGCCGTCTATCACAAATTCGACACAGCCCACTACGCGAAAGGAATGCCGAAAAAAGGAACACAACCAGAAAAGCACATCTTTTTCAACAATCCTAAAATCAAAGTCTGTTACGGAAAACCTGAATGGGGAGCCAAGCCAGGGAAACTTTATTTCGTAATAACATGGGATAAATGAATGAAAGGAGAATGAAACTAAATGAAGCGTGAAGAACTTAAACGAGTTGATGTTGTCCAATACGGAACAACGGTCATATATGTCCCAGACGGTAGATTCTACCTTGCAAAAGATGCCGACCGCAAGATGCTGGAGTTGGAGTTGGCGTTGTGGATTGCTAGATACAAAGTAGCCGCTGGCAAAATATCCGCATACAACAGAATAATGTCCGACTGTCGTATCGGTGAGCAATCTCGATATGACAAGTACGAAAACAAATATAACAAGTGGATTCGTTGCTGCAATAAGTGTGCTGCAAAGGTGCTTGAAATCAAAAATAAACTGGAGAATTGAAATGAACGAAAAATGGAAAATAATCAATCTTGTATGGTACGATGAATGGCTTATAAGCAACGGAAAAAGCCGTTTTGACGAAGGTTTTGAGACAAGGACTGTTACTACCGAACAACTTGTCAATTATGGTTTTTCACACGACGAAATTTTGCAGTATTCAAAATCTTTTCAACCGTCAGAACCGCAAAAAAAAGAACAAAAGAAAACAGAAAAAGAAGAAGAAAAAGAAGAAAAGCCTTACAGAATGCCGAATCCATTGGAACGGTATAAAATAAACCAACTTGCAAGATACAATCTTAAAGTGCAAATACTGAAAGATTTGCTTTTTGACATGACCGTGTGCGACATTGAAGGCTGGGACAAGACCGAGTTTTTGACACAACTAAAGGATTTGTTAAACTCGTTTGATTACAAAAGCCAACTGCCGACACAATGTTTTATTGATGAAGTAAGACCGATGGGTAATAGTGGCGAAACTGTTCGGCTTGGCGACATTGCAACTTTCACTCGTGGCAGCGGTATTACAAAGGACCAGTTAATCAAGAGGGATGATGAAGATTGATTTAATTCCAAGCCGAAGACATCGAAGACATCCTTCATTGTCTTCCATTCAAAACATTGCATTTCACACTTGGAATGCCTAAAAAAGGAAGTTTCCCGGAAAGGCATCTTATTTTCCAAAATCCAAAAATCCGAATTGGTAAAGGAAAGCCCGAATGGGGAGCCAAACCAGGAAAACTTTATTTCGTAATAACATGGGATAAATAAATGAACACAATAATTTTATGCACGTTAATTGGAATAGTTCTATTGTCTATCGAGGCTTTAGTTCTGCTCTATAGAGAAATAAAATACCTTCGAGCACTCATGGCCGGAATTGAACAAAATTTAAATCATATCTGGGAACGCATTCACAAACTTGAGAAAGGAACTAAAACAAAATGAACGACAAAGAGATAACAGTCCAGGAACTTGAAGAACGATACAAAGTCTTTAAAGTTTCACGCGGCAAAATTGGCGATCGCGAAATTACAATTGTCGATTTGAAAAAAGCAGAAGGCATTTACGATTACAGCGTAAAGATAACCTTCAACAACAACGAAGACGGCAGCATAATCTACGAAGGCGATGTCGGTTTCTTTATTTTCCGCGGAAATATTTGCCGCCCTTTGACATTCTTTTGCGGGAAAGAAATTAATCCAGGCTACTGGAAACAAAAACTAGAATGCGCTGAACGCGATTTTTATTGCGTCGAAGTTGACCAGGATTTGGCAAAGAAAAACATTATCGACGAAATCCAAAAATCCTACGAAGAAGACCAGCATTTGATTGAGTCTTTTGACGACGATTTTATCTATCCGGGCCAAGACAATCCAGAAGCATGGTACGACGCAATTCAGAAGTATTCCGAAGATAATGACCTTGAATGGGATTTTGAAACGATAGGCTCTATCGTCGAAAGTTCCATCCCTGACAACTATCGATACATCTACGCTTGCCGCGTCCTTCAATGGGTCAGCAACAAATTGAAAGAGGATTCACAAAATGGAACTAACTGAAGAAAATGTGGAAAAGCTCAATGTTGGAAACCATCCAGAAGCACTGCTTTGCAAGGGGCTGCTGCTCGATGCAATCACAGCCGGAGACGCCTTGGAAGTTAAAGTAAAAAATCTCGAAGCCGAGCGCGAAATATCAAACTCTTACGACGACGCCTGGAAAATGGCCGAGCGAATCCACGAACTCGAAAAAGCCCTTGAATCAAGGCTGAAGGTTATCGAAGATTTGCGCGCACAAATCGAGACGCTCACGAAGGCGTTATCCGAAAACGCCATAGGCCACGATTGGCTAGCCGAAAAGGATCTTATAGAAGCCGACAACGCAGCCATGAAAAAGCGCATCAAGGAACTTGAAGCGATACCACACACTGACAATACAGCAGCCATCGCAGAACTTTCCGCGGAAAACGAAAAGCTCCGAAAGCAAGTACCCGTGTGGCACCAATGCGAGTACGCAAATGCAGACGGATTTTACGACCTTCCTCCGGAAAACGGAGAGTACATCGTCCAATTCCGCACAAGGGCAGGCAAGCTCGTTACTACAGCCTGCGAGTTCGACGTTGATTACGATGATTGGGATAATCAACCTTACGGATCAACGGCAATCCAATGGTGCGAACTTCCGACGGCACCAGCCCTTAAGCAAAACTTAATAACCGAAAACAAGGCAGGTAACTAACATGAAAAACGCAAAGTCAAAAACATTTGAACTCAACGGAGAGACATTCCTTACAACGACAGGCATCGCCGAAAAAATCGGATGCAGCCCTAAAGCAATTCAAATACTCGTTGCAAAAAAGGAGATTCGGCATATAAGAGTTTTAAAACACCTTCTTTTCCGTCCTTCTTTCGCAGACGAGTTCATTAACAGCAAAATCATAGAAACAAGAAGATAGATAAGGTTATCTCTATGCTTCGCGTATCCATCATCCAAAAAAACAAGTTCAAAGGCATAAAAACGTGGTATGCAAGAATTTCTGACCCAGAACAAGGAATAGAAACATATCGCTCGCTTAAAACAAATCTGAAAGGAGAAGCCCAATACCTTGCCGCACAGGCTCTCGAAGATTTTAAGCACAAAGAGAACGATATCACGTTGTCGCGCGGATTCGAAGAACTTTTAAAGGCGAAAACATTGCAGGGACTCGCCAAGCGGACGATAGCCATGTTCGAAGACGCATACAACATGCTATTCCCATTGTGGAAAAGAAACGTAGATTCCATAAAACCTGAAGAAATAACGGAAATATTCACTGAAAAATATGCAAACTGCAAGCCAGGAACATACAATATACGGCACAAATACTGCTCTGTAATATTTTCTTATTTCATCGATCGAGAATGGATTCGTAAAAACCCGATGAAGAAGGTTCCTAAAAGGAAAACGATACGAAATTCATTTCCATTTTTCTGGACCGTAGAACAAGTCAATTCCATTTTAGACGAAGCTCCATCAGCTGATTATAGAGTTACATGGGCTCTTATGGCATTTGCAGGCCTCCGACGAAGCGAAGTTGCCAAGCTGTCCAGCAACGACATTCACGACGGATACATTCATGTTATCGGAAAGGGAAGTAAAATGGCTAGAATCCCTGTTTCCACGCGTCTGAACCAGGAGCTAGAACGATACGGAAAAAAACTTCCTCATCTGGATTCCAGGCCAAGATATGTCAAGCTGGCTTGCACAAAGTCAAAAATAGAATTCCAGGGCGAAGCCACGAATCACAGGTTCAGGCACAGTTTCGCATCCAATCTCATAAGGGCAGGAGCCGACATTAAGTCCGTCCAGCTACTCATGCGCCACGAAAGCATACAGATAACGCTCGACACGTACTCGCATCTTTTGGGTACAGACCTTGAGACGGCAGTAAACCGCATAGGATAAAAAACGCAGGGCAAATCCCTGTTTTTTTTTGAATTGTTTTTATAAAAACACTTGACAAAGTAAACATTTTTACTTCTCTTTAAGACATAAGAAACAATCAACCGGAGGTTAAATGAATGCAAAAGACTTAGAAAAGAAATTGGTGAAAGCGGGATTCGTTCTTAGAAGAACACACGGGTCACACCAAATATTCACTAAGAAAGGATTCAAACAAATCATAGTTCAATTTCATGGAGCAAGAGACATCCCGAAAGGAACCGTGAGCCAAATTCTGAAAGATGCGGGACTCAAATAAGGGCTCCCGCCCTTTCTTGGGCGTTCATTTACAAAGGACAATTATGGAATACATTGCAAAAATCGAAAAAGAAGAAAATGATTTTACCGTAACGTTCCCCGATATTCCGGGATGCAACACTTACGGAGAATCACTAGAACACGCGCTCGAAATGGCTAAAGAAGCGCTCAACTTGATCCTGGAAGTAAAGCTCGAAGACAAGGACCCGCTCCCAACAGCAACGCTGAAAGAGGACCAAAAGAACGGTTTCTACGCAATCCAGGTGAGAGGCCGTTTGGCCCTTGCTTACACCATCTTCGAGGCCCGCAGGGGCAAGTCCGCAGCAAGCCTTTGCCAAAAGATGGGGATCACGCGCCAGGCGTACCAAAAGATAGAGGACCCGAATGCAGGCATAACTTTTGCCACACTGGAAAAACTTGCCGCCGCTCTCGGTAAAAAACTCGAAATCAGATTCGTATAGCCAAATTTGACAATCCAGGCGAAAAAGCCTATATTGCGCATTAAAAAAAAAAATCCACGGACACACGTGGATTTTTCATTTCAAAAAATCACATACGGCTTTTTATATTTTTTGTACTAAATTTTGCATACACCTCTTTTAACGCTTGTAATATAAGGGCGAAACTACTACTCCAGGTAGTAATCCTGTCGGGTCTCAAGCCCAGTATTTTAAGAAAGGCGGAACTCATCTGAGTTTCGCTTTTCTTGTTTAAATTATTTTAATAATTACTCAATTGTGAAGCTGGTGCCGTAGTAAATGAAGGGGCGCTTTTTCTTTTTTCTTGAGCTTTCCTTTGTCAGCGCCAAATACAACTTTTCAGCGACCCAAGCTTTGCTTTTCACTCCAAAAAGAATTGACAATTCAAACAATCATCATTTTTTCGTGGCAAAAAGAAATGGCTGAACCATCTTCGGTTTTACATCCGTAATTTTTTCGGTGCCGATTAATGCATCGCAAAGCATCGGAGATTCGGAATTGTACATATTAGCAGAAGTGCGGTCTAATCCTCTACGGGCGTAGCAGTAGGCGCACCCATGGCGGCATGTATTGAAGGAACCAATTTCGCGGCTTTCGATGCAACCGCATAAAGGACGCTGTCCAGCATCTTTTCGCTTGCTGATTTCAAAGCCTGTAATGCGTTCAATCAAGTCACCGTCAATGCAACTGTTGTGCGAAACATTCAGTTTCTCAAGATCAATTTTTTCGCTGCAACTAGCCAGTTTCAAATTGTACTTTTGCGCAACTTGCGAAAAAGCTTCGGCAAGCGAAACAGTCACCGTCGGCATCATCAGCGGATTTTTCTTCGCAGTCATCGTAGCGCTCTTCGGAGAGTCGCTCATTCGCATTTTCACGGACAATCCAGAAGTCATTCGGCTCGGGAAAATCTGCCTCTGGTGCGATATCGCTGTTCAGCCGTTCAAGGCAGTCAACTACATCATCACCACTTCGCTCAGGGCCGCAGGAGACTCCAAATTCCCGGCCTTCGTCGGTAGCGGCATGATGTGGACTTTGGGTGTCGCGACGGCACTCCTCTTGGCATTCGTCGTCGGACTCGGCCTCCCCGGCCTTTGGCTTGGCATGGCGGCGGACGAATTCTACCGCTCCATAGCGAACACTTGGCGCTGGAAAAGCGGCCGCTGGAAAAGCAAAGCGGTAGTGTAACTTTTCAACAAGCCACGTCAATCAGGTCCGTCACACGGGTGTGCGGGTCATTGCATTAGTCTTTAAGGCAACGGACCGAGAAAGCTTGGCAACGTTCTCCGGAAGAATTCCAGCCAGCACTATCGCAGTAGTCCAAATATATGAAGTAGGAATAGAAGTCACCGTACATGCTAGAGGTCCAGAAGCGGGCTTGGTTGCCGATAATGCGGAAATTACCATTGGGACTGAAAGAGTCTTTGCAGCCCCATTCGCCAGCAGGGAGAACGGAAAAGCCGTAGGCGTCAACCGAAGGCTCACCAGAATGACAAGCCAAGAGCGTTCCACTATACGATTTCCAGCCGGTCTGCGACTTGAGCATCAACGCCGCAAAGCGCTCACCACCCACCGCGTCAAAAAGAGTTTTCCATTCCGTAAGGTCCGGCAAATGCCAGCCTTCAGGGCAAACCCCACGAACGGTTCCCGTCACCTCGCAAGGACCGTGAGAAGCGTAAGGATAGCCGCAGTCCTTGCCATCGTCCGAGAACACGGCGGCCGAGTCCATAGCAGCACCCCACGTATACAAGCGACCGTACTTGGCGCAAGAGTCAGGCTTATTTTCATAGCAAAAGTTCAGGCTTTTTTTGCGATAGTTATAATTCAAATTCTCGGCCATCCAAGTCTGGTTGCCAATTTTTACCGTTTTGTAAACTTGGCCATCGCGCTTGTCAGTAAGCGTATTGGCGGTCGAATCATATTCACTCCCATCCTTTACGCTACTGCGGGACTTGGAGCTGGAGGAACTTCTTTTGGATTCTGCGTCATCTCCGTCCACATATTCCGTCCAGGTCCATTCGTCGGAGTCTTCATCGTATTCACAGATGAGTACGGCATCGTCAGGTTCGTAGTAGGCAATCTTTCCGCTGAGAGTTTTTTCGCACTTCACCTTGTCGTCTGCAGTGTTCCAGACGTAATCAACATCTTTTGTGAGACTGCTGGACGAATCTTCATCACCACAAGCGGTAAAAGCGAAACTCGCCAAAAAAGCACCTGCGCAAGTAAAAAAAAACTTTATTTTTAACAAAAGAAGCTCCTTTAAAAACAAAAAAAAATAATAATAAATTTTTCCCTTCTGCCGCCAATTTTTTCGTTTTTCTTGACGAAGAAAACGACTTTGATAAAAAACAATTGAACAACGTGATTTGTTTTCGTTCAAGACCGTTTTCGGAATCAACTAACAATCCTGAAAAAACTATATTTGGGCGCATGCCTTTTTATCCCGACGAAGTCATCCAGGAACTCAAGAACCAGGCGGACATTTCCCTGGTCATTCAGCAGTTCCTGCCACTCAAAAGAAGCGGCAACGGAAGGTTCGTCGGCAAGTGCCCTTTTCACGACGACCATTCTCCGTCCATGACGGTAAACCCGACGATAGGCATTTACAAATGCTTCGCCTGTGGAGCCGGCGGTGACGTTTTCAAATTCGTACGTGACCATGAAAAATTGGATTTCAAAGGGGCCGTGGAATGGGTCGCCAACTTCGTAGGCTATGCGCTTCCGAGTCTCGGCAAGAACGAGAACAGCGAAATCACCGAAGAGCGCGCGATGGTGCGCAAGCTGAACGAACTCGCCTGCGAATGGTTCGAGAGCCAGCTGACGCTGAGTCCAAAAGCGTTGGAATACTTGAATAAGCGCCACATTTCTCCGGAGACGCGCAAGACGTTTCACTTCGGCTATGCGCCCACAGGGCGCGAAGGTTTCATCGGATACGCGGCACGCAACGGATTTTCGCCGAGAGATTGCGTCAAGGCGGGACTCGCTGTTGAAAAAGAAAACGGAGGCATCGCCGACAAGTTCCGCGACCGTCTGATGATTGCCATCCAGAACCTCTCCGGTGTCGTTGTCGCCTTTGGCGGACGCGACCTGAGCGACCCTGCCACAAACGGGAACCACAAAATCGCAAAATACATGAACAGCCCAGAGACTGCGCTCTACAGCAAGCGAGACATTCTCTTCGGACTGAACCACAGCCGCAATGCGATTATCAAGGAGAACGCGGTCATCATCGTCGAAGGCTATTTCGACCTCATCAGTCTCTACCAAAGCGGAGTGCAGAACGTCGTCGCCGCCTCGGGAACGGCACTCACGGAGACTCACGCAAGCATTCTCTCGCGCTACGCCAAGACGGCCTACCTCGTCTTTGACGGTGACGCCGCAGGGCAGAATGCCACACGCCGCAGCCTGGAAATCGTACTCCCCAAGGGAATCGCTCCGAAAATTTTCGCGCTCTCCCGCCCGGATGGCACCAAGATTGACCCGGACAACTTCGTCAACGAGCAGGGGCCGGATGCATTCAGGCAGGCGCTCAAATCCGCAGAGGACTGGCTCGGCTATCTCGGTCGCACCATGCCCATGCAAAGTCCCGAAGACCGCGCCCAGTTCATTACGCAGGCAAAGACGCTCATCAGCGGCATCGAGAATCCGGAACTCAAGAACCAGTATCTGAAACTCGTTTCCGAACGCTACAGTACCACGCGTTCGCTTGCAGGCATCAAGGTTTCGCATCCGAAGAACACAATGCGCAGACAAGCCTCAGACGCGAACCAAGCGCAACAGGCGCAAGAGCGGCCGCAAGTGAGCGTTCCGTGGAACCTGCTCTCCCCCATCGAAATTCGCTTCGCAAATCTCATTTTCAGAAACCCGACGCTTCTCGACAGGGCAAGCGAATACTTCGACATGGACTTTGCGACAAGCGGCATCCAGATTTTCGATTCGCCGCTCATCGACGAGTTCATCCAAAGCATCCTGGCGCAATATGCGGAAACAGGTTGCTTTTCGCCGCGTCTCCTATACGACACCCTTTCGCCGCAATTGCAGCTATTCCTTGAAAACCTGCCCGACGAAGTCTGGAAGACGCCAAGCGAAATTTTCGAGTTCTACGACACCATGGCAGTGCTCACACACCATCTGTGCGACCGCTACAAAAAATCCATCCCGCTGGATTCCGACGAAGGAATGCGACTCCGCATGGAGCTGAACCAATACACAAAAAAACTGGAGACGCTCGTCAAGAATTACAAGGACGGACGCATCAATCCAGACACTTTCGCAGACGGAATCATCCGGAGCAAGGCGCCGCTCATCGCGCTTTACGAACAAAAGACGGCCCTGGACGGAGCGCACGGCAACATGCAGCAGTTCGCGCCGCAGCCATATCAGGCCGCATCCTACAGCGCACAAACCGCATTTACTGCAGCGACAGCAACTGCCCCAGCAGCTCAAAACGCAGCCCCCGTAGCACAGCAATCAACGGCACAGCAAGTAGCCTCAATCCATGCCTCGCAAGCCGCTTTTAACAGCAAGCCAGGCAACACACGCAGCAACATGCAGCAAAATTTCACCGGGCAACCTCCGCAAAAAAATTTCGCGGAGCCGGCAAGCGCAAGTTTTAGCAAGCCACCTCCAAACGACTTCATGGGCGGCATGAGCGAAATGGACGAAACAGCCATAATGGGCGAACCACCCGAAGAAGCACCTTACGACCCCGACGAAGAACCCTACGTTCCCGACAACGAGGATTTTGGCGACAGCGACTTTTACGGCTAAAGCGAGCAACAGTCCAAGGCGCAACAGGCAAAAGTATTTTTAGAAAAAAGAGGAAATATGTTATCCATCAAAAACTTGAAAGCAAGTATCGAAGACGGAACTCAAATTCTGAAAGGCATCAACCTCGAAGTGAAGCCAGGCGAAGTTCACGCCATCATGGGCCCGAACGGGTCTGGCAAAAGTACGCTTTCGAAAGTCATCGCAGGCCATCCGGCATATAAAGTAAATGAAGGTTCCGTTGAACTCGACGGCAAGAACCTGCTTGAGATGGAAATCTGCGAACGTGCAAACTCGGGGCTTTTCATCAGCACGCAGTACCCGACAGAAATTCCGGGAGTGAACAACGTCGAATTCTTGAAAATGGCTCTCGCCAGCAAACGCGCCAACCTCGGACTTCCGGAGCTCACAAACGAGGAATTCAGGGAACTCTGCGAAGAAAAGATGAACCTTCTGGAAATGGACGCACGCTACCGCGAACGCGGTGTCAACGACGGCATGAGCGGCGGAGAGAAAAAGCGTAATGAAATTCTCCAGATGGCCATTCTCGACCCGAAGGTGAGCTTCCTCGACGAAACCGATTCCGGCCTCGACATCGACGCCCTCCGCATTGTCGCAAACGGCATCAATCACATCATGACTCCGGAAAAAGCAGTCATCCTCGTGACGCATTACCAGCGCCTTTTAGACTACATCAAGCCCACCTACGTGCACGTGCTCCGCCACGGAAAAATCATCCTGAGCGGAGGTCCGGAACTTGCGCTGAAGCTTGAAGAACAAGGTTACGACTGGATCGAGGAAGCCTAATGGAAACGCTCGAAAATCACGCTATTCCTGCCAATACGACAGACGCCCGCAACCGCATGCGCGAACTCGGGATGCCCCGCCGAAACAACGAACTGTGGACATTCTTCCCCGTCGCAAAAATTCCCACCCCAGACTTCATGGAAGGCAAGGCTGCATCCAAATCAGCCTCCACTTGCACAGAAGAAGACTTCGCTGCGCTCCTCCCATTCGCCAACAAGGCAAAGACCATGCACAGGACCATCGAGGACAACGAACGGGAAATGGGACTTATCAAGTGCAACGACGACTTCGGTCACACGATTTTCAAAATCGGCAAGAACGCCCATGCAAGCCTCGAAATACTCGACAATAAGGTCGAACACGAAATTGCAGCAGAACGCTTTGACATCGAAGTGGACGAAGGCGCAGACGTCGAAATTTTCTTTGCGAACCCGGCAAACAACCTCCCGCTACGTTTTCGCCACTTTCGCATTACGCAGGCGGCAAATTCCACGGTACGTTTTTCCAGCATCGAACGCGGCAACGGAATTGTACGCGTAAGTATCGACGAGCACCTCCAAGGCGAAGGCGCCCGTTTCGAAATTCGCACGCTCAACAAACTCAAGGGAGAATCCAGCTCGCACCACACGCTGCACATCTACCACGAGGCGCCAAACACCACCAGCGTGCAATTCGCAAGAAACATGCTAAGCGACCATTCCTACGCAAGTTACGACGGAAGCGTCATCGTAAATCCGGACTGCACCAAGGTAAACTCGTCGCAGCTAGTCAATACACTGCTACTCTCCGACGACAGCTCCGTCTCTGTAAAACCTGTACTTAAAATTTACCACGACGACGTGGAGTGCACCCATGGAAACACCTGTGGTGAACTCAATGCAGAGCAAATGTTCTACCTGGAAAGCCGAGGTATTCCGTCTGATATAGCAAAGGAAATGCTGATGGAATCTTTTGCAAAGGAATTGTTCAGAGAGCTGCCCGACACTCCAGCAAAGAAGCGTCTTTTACAAGTCGTTCTTAAACGATACTAAGGAGAATCACAAGGATGGCACCAGAAAAGGCCACCATGAAATTCACCATGAAGCGACCAAAATCAGCCCTATCCACGTCCTTGGAAGGTATTTGGCAATCATCAGTTTGTGTAGAGTAGAACATATTCACACCTACAATATAGATTCCAAATGTGAAATTTACAATTGATAAAAATTCACGTGCGATTTACATCACATATTGAGAATATATTATAAAAGCGCACAGTGATATGAAAATTTTTATTTATCATACGAAAAAATCGTCCTTTTTAGGACGATTTTTTTTACAGGAAAAAAACTAAATGATACGTCAAGTAGCTATTTTCTGCTCTTTTCATCCTCGATACGCTTGATAGGTTCGTCCATCATACGTTCAGAAATCACCTCCGGCGTTTCCTCAGCAATAGCGGCATTCGATTCGGCAGGCATCCAAGGCTTATCCAGACTTCTCTCCCAAGAAACAGTCGGAGCAGGAGGCAAACCAGCAGCAGATTCAACCAGCGGAAGGCCAAGAAGTTCACGGGCGCGGTTCAGGGCGGCATCGATATTGCCAAGGGCATTCTCTTCGCCAAGCAGTTTCAGGACGCCAGCACGAGTGAGCGCCACCACAGGCTGTGCATGCACACCGGAAAGCAGCAGTTGCGTTCCTTCGCTTTTGCAGCGACAGAGCAAGTCCTCAATCATCTGGATACCGGCGGCATCGATGCTCGAGACGCTGCGCATACGCAGAATGAGAATCTTCGGTTTCTCGGAAATGCGGGCCATCGTATCCTTGAACTTGTCAACGGCACCAAAGAAGAGCGAACCAGCCAATTCGTAAACGACAACGCCCTTCGGCACCTGGCGACCCGATTCGCCCAAAGTCACCTCTTCGTCGTCCTTCTTCAAGGCAGACGTCACCGTTTCCATCTCGGAGACATCACTCATGCGCTTGATGAAGAGCACGGCTGCAAGGAGCACGCCCACTTCGATAGCGACGGTAAGGTCGATAACCACGGTGAGGAAGAACGCGACAAGCATCACGGAGATGTCGCTCTTAGGCGCCTTGAACATCTTGATGAAGCTGCGGTAGCCGCACATGTTGAAAGCCACCTGGAAAAGTACCGCAGCAAGAGCCGCCATCGGAATCATCTCGGCATACTTGCCAAGCACAAGCATGATGAGCAAAAGGACAACCGCATGCACAAGGCCAGAAATCGGACTCACGGCGCCGTTACGGATATTTGTCGCCGTACGGGCAATCGCACCTGTCGCAGGAATGCCGCAGAAAATCGGGGAAAGAATGTTCGCTACGCCCTGGCCGAAAAGTTCCGTATTGGAGCGGTGCTTGGTGCTAGTCATACCGTCAGCGACAACCGCCGAAAGCAGCGACTCGATGGCACCGAGCATGGCAATCGTCAAAGCCGGCTGGAACACCTTCTGCATCATTTCGAGGCTTATGTTTGGCAGATGCGGAACCGGGAAACCGCTCGGAATATGGTTTTTCATGCCAATCGTCACCACGTTGTGCGCCGTATCCCAGCCGAGAACCTTCACAAGGATGGTCGCAACGATAATCGCAATGAGGGAGCCCGGAACCTTCGTCGTAATCTTCGGCCAGAAAATGCAGACGGCAAGCGCCACGAGACCGACAATCACAGAATAAATGTTAGTGGAATCAAAGGAACTGACATAAAGCTTTATTTTACCGACGGCATCCGCAGGATCCTTCCCCGCAAGGGTGAGCCCGAAAAAGTTCGGAATCTGGCCAAGCGCAATGATAATGGCGATACCTGCGGTAAAGCCGACTGTCACCGGGAAAGGGATGAACTTGATAATCGCGCCGAACTTCGCAAGACCGAAAATCACAAGGAAGATACCGGCAAGAAGCGTCGCCGAGGCAAGCCCGTCGTAGCCGTACTGGCTCACGATGCCGTAGACAATCACGATGAAGGCGCCTGTGGGGCCGCCAATCTGGAAGCGGGAACCGCCCAACAGCGAAATGGCGAATCCAGCGATAATCGCCGTGTAAAGTCCCTGTTCGGGGCCCACCCCGGAAGCAATAGCAAACGCAATCGCAAGCGGCAAGGCCAAGATGCCCACGATAAGACCACTCATCAAGTCACTTGTGAAATCCTTCTTCGTGTATCCGCGCTTTATGCTGCGGACAAGCTCCGGAGTGATTGTAGCTGCGACACCGGTCAAGTAATTTTTGACGGACTCTTTGGCATGTAAATCGGGCATTGGCGCTCTCCATCTAGAATTGCGCCCAAATTTAGAAAGTTGCCACCCTTTTGTTAAGGGTTTCAAGCCATCAATGTAAAAAATAAGTTATAAAATATTTTCCAAATACAGATTTATATTTAAAATCTATTGCGCAAACAGCACAACGACTGCTAAAGCAGTCCCTTCTTGGCAGAACGCATCAGGTTTTTCAACTGCTTGTTGTCCAGCTTGGGAACGTTATCATTACGTTCGGAGCGCCCTCTCGGAGCACAATCTTCACATAGATGCTTGACCACCGTACCGAAACTGGCGACACCATCAGCAACAGACATTTCCTTGGAGCGATAGGAACGCAGCAAGGCTTCCTTGTGGCACTTGTCGCAAATTCCCATTTTCGGGGCTTGCGGTTCACGATTCGTGCGTTCTTTCTTTTCACGTCTGTCTTTTCCAGTTTCCATCGAGAAAGCACGTCCCATTGCAGCATTCTTGCTTGCAAAACGATCATCCAATAAGCTCATATTTCACCTCTATTATCTATGCCTAAATTTTCTTGTAGAAAAAGCGCAAGGAGCATGTGGCAAAGCGGCGTCGGCGTTCCCTGCTCCGTATAAAGACTGCGCCCGAATTTTCCGCGTTCGGCCTGTTTTTCCTTAAAATCCTCAACTTCTGCGGCAAAATCAAGCAAGCGCAAGCGGCCTCCAGACATACCGCACAGATTGCGAAGAGCCATGTTCAGCGCAAGAACCTGCCCCACGGTACCCGGTAGTAAATCCACAGGAGCAGTCAAGATAAAAATCTTAGCAGATGTCTTGCAGGCAAGCTCATTCACCATAGCCATGTAAAGTTCAGCGACATCGGAACCATCAACCGCCCCACGCTTAAGTTCGCCTACGCCAAGTCCCAAAATGATTTGTCCCGCCCTTTTGCCAATGATATCAGACGACATGCGGGCTTTGAGCTGCGTCAGGCTCTGCGGAGCGGGCGCATTGATGGAAAACTGTACAGGCCGTTTGGGTTCGCGACAAAGGACTACTTCGGCAAAACGGTTCGCCGCCTCGCCTTTTTGGCCGAACAATTCATCGCCTATAATTAAAATTCTGTTTTCCACATAGACAATCTACACATTACTAACCGGTTTGACCACCGTCAATACCCAATAATCGCCTTTTTTTTCACGGAAAAGCACATTTTGCCCATCCGCAATCAGGGCACCCGGCACATTTTCAATCGGAGAACCTTCGTCTATATATATATATAGTGTCTTTTCCGCAGGGTAGCCGGACATGACAAGCCTTGAACGCGCCGCACACAGGGGGCACTTCACCCCACGCAGGTCAAGCACATCGGGAATTTCACCCTTCAGGCAGTCGGGAAGCGGAAGCGACTTGGACGTTTCACAGAAAGCGGCGATTTCATCTGTAAATTTTTCGGGAGCGTCCAGCCATTTTGCGAGGGGAGCCACCTCGACAGAAGCGCAAAGGAGCCTCGAGAGCGCTTCCTCCGAATTTACGGGAACGAAAGTTTCACGACGAATCCACTCGGCACAGGCGAAACCGAGCAGGCGGGCAACCCTAGATGCGAAATCAGGGGTTCCCTCGTTAGCCTTCATCCAGCGAAAAATCGGCGATTCTGCGTTATTTTCCATAATTCTTGAAATTATAGTAACGTTTTTTTCGTAAAAAAAAAAATTATTTATTACATTTTTCATACATTCACTGAAATGTAATTTTACCATAAAAAAGACAGAGATTGTAGCAAACTCCTCTACCTATTTCTATATTTGGCGCCAAGCATTCAAATATGCAAAGGTATAAGTAGAATGAGTACAATTCTCCTATATGCAATGTTCGTCGTCTACGTTATCGCAGGCGTGGGATTGGTCATTTACGGGTTCAGCTGTTATTACAGCATCTATCTGTTCCTCCGGAACAGCAGGCACACGCGTCTCAACGATCGCAAAAACATTCTGAAGTTCTATAGAGAACATTCGATTGCCGATTTGCCGCAGGTGACGACGCAGCTGCCAGTCTACAACGAAGCTAACTGCGTCGAAAGACTGCTGGAGGCGGTTTGCGCCATCGACTACCCGAAGGACAAACATGAAATCCAGGTGCTCGACGACTCCACCGACGAGTGCTACGAAGTCACAAAGCGCAAAGTCGAAGAGCTCGCGGCCCGCGGCTACGACATCAAGCTCATCCACCGCACCAACCGCAAGGACTTCAAGGCTGGCGCCCTCAAGGAAGGCATGGCTGTCGCGAAAGGCGAATTCCTCGCCATCTTCGACGCCGACTTCGTACCGGAGAAGGACTTCCTCCTGAAGACGGTTCCCTACCTCGTCATGGATTCGCAGATTGGCCTTGTGCAGGGTCGCTGGGGCCACTTGAACCGCACCGAGTCCGGTCTTACGCTCGCTCAGTCCATCGGTATCGACGGCCACTTCGTGATTGAGCAATCCGCACGTAGCTGGGGCAAGCTGTTCATGAACTTCAACGGTACCGCAGGCATTTGGCGCAAGGACGCCATCTACGGCGGTGGCGGCTGGGAAGGCGATACGCTCACCGAAGACATGGACCTTTCCTACCGCAGTCAGCTCGCCGGCTGGCGCATGAAGTTCGTCTTCGATGTCATCGTCCCGGCAGAACTTCCGAACGACATCAACGCCTACAAGGCTCAGCAGTTCCGTTGGGCTCGCGGCTCCATCCAGACCGCCATCAAGATTCTCCCCCGCGTCATGAAGGCGAAGGTTCCTTTCCGCATCAAGCTTGGCGCATTCCTCCACACGACGCATTACTCGATTCACCCCTGCATGCTGTTTACCGCCCTCTGCGCTTGGCCGCTGCTCGCGTTCTTTGAACCGGTCGCACACCTCCCGTCCTGGGCCTACACCGTCGGTTTCGCATTCATCTTCCTTGCAGCAATCGCTCCGTCTGTTCTTTACTTTGTCGCACAGCGCTGCTCCGGCTACACCGGTTGGAAGATTCGCATGCTGAGCCTCCCCATCCTCATGGCTCTTGGCGTCGGTATCGCAGTAAGCAACACCCGCGCAGTTCTCGGCGCCGTGACTGGCGTGAAGGGCAGTTTCGTCCGCACCCCGAAGAAGGGTGGAAGCAAGAAGAAGGCGAAGAGCCACTACGCACAGAAGTTCCCGTGGATGGCATTGCTTGAACTCGTCGTCGGCATCTACTGCATCTTCGGTTTGCTCGAATACATCGGCCAGCAGAAGTTCATCATCGGACCGTTCCTCGCCCTTTATGCAGTCGGATTCCTCTCTGTCGGCGTGCTTTCGTTCATGCACTACATCGGAAACATCATCGAGATGTGCAAGGCTCGCAAGGAAAACCAGCCCGTTGAAGAACAAGCTCGCATTTAGTTTTCAACAAGCGAATTTCAAAGTCCGGCCTCTGGTCGGGCTTTTTTGTGTTCTGTTTTATTCAAAGTCGGAAAACAAAAATACAGGCTCCAGAATGACGACCGAAGCACACGTCACCCTGGAGGGAGCTATGCGACCGATAGGGTCCAGGATGAATCATGAGTTATGAAGTATGAGTTATGAAGTATGAATTATGAATTACGAATTATGAATTACGAATTACAAGATGAAAGTTTGGCGGCTGCGCCGCGGTTTTCGCGAAGGGGAAATGCTTTCGGGATGCGGCTGTGTGGTCCAAAATCAAGTTCAGGATGACGTTTTATTTGAGTAGACAGTAGGAAGTAGACGGTAGGAATAACTGCCGCGATAAACCGCTCAAACCGCAAGTCTGCGCATCTCGCTTTCGAAAACGGCATCTCGCTTTCGCGAAAATCTCATAACACATAATTAATAATTCATAGTCAACATTCAAAACCTTTTTTGTATGGAACGGATTCGAGGAATGCGGAGTTCATCCATTGTCTGCGGCAAGCGCTCATTTCCCATAAATTCACAAGACTTTAAACAACGGAGTTCGGCTGTTTCACATTGCAGTTTTTGAATTTCACTTGTCAGGAAACGGTTGTAATTTTGAGCAACCGAAGTCGTATTTCGGAGAAAGAAGCTGAGCATACCGAGCGAGACGGCAGCGACAATTCCCGCGACAGCAATGGCGACAAGCAGTTCCATCAGCGTAAATCCTTTTGTCAAAATTTTCATTTACACCTCACCAGGCGACGTAGCGAAATTTCAGAGCAGCGCACATCAAGCCACACCAAGCGATGCCCGCCAGGCACCAGGGACGATTCCACAGCAACCGTCAAGTTCTCGGAAGCTAGCGTATACGAGGAATCCGCACAGACAGGCAATTCGCGGATAAAGCCTTCCATGGCGTCAAAGGCGGCGAGGAACTGTTGCGAAAGCAGGCTCTCCCGACGCACCAGCGAATTGAACATGTCGAAGTTCACCAAAAGCGCCGATATTCCGACAGACAGCACAGCCACAGCGACGCAGACTTCGGGTAATGAGAAGCCGCATTTTGCATTGAACGTTTTCATTTAGACAAGCCTCCACGTATCCGTTCAAAGACAACATTTTTCGAGTCCATGCAGTACGGAAGCAGAGTCTGCGAAGAATCCATGAGCGTCACCGACACTTCCAAATGAGCGTTTCCACCTGGAGCAAGAGCAGCGCCATCAAAACACACTTTATCCGTAATTTCGATAGCGTTATCACGGCGACCGGCGGACATTGCAAAGCTCGGGAAAAGTCCATTGACACGATCCTTCATTTCAACAAGTCGCTGCGACAAGACAATTCCTCTAAAGCGCACATCGTCTTGCAGCGAGACTCGTTCAGCGCCATAAATTTCCAGCCAACCCACATTCACATTCCCAAGAATTTCCACCTGGGCAAGCGAATAAAGACGCAGTGTATCCAAATGCACATTTCCCTTCACGAGGATATTTCCATCAGCGATTGCGGAAAAACTTCCGCATGAGGCAGAATCCAAGCGAAGTTCCAGGTCGCCAGATTCCACTTTTAGAGTCATCGAATTTTTCACTTCAAAGAATCGGCGGTTCCCGGAAAAGCGCTGCAATCGTGAACTTGAGAGGATGCGATTTTTCAAATCATCTTCAAGCGACCTTGCGCAAGAGAGCCACTCCTTTGTCCGAAAATGCGCAAAGGACTTTCCCGCCAAAAAGGAATAGTCACCCGCCTTGAAACGCTGCCAGGGGCCCAGATGATCCTCATACACATTCGGAAGCCCCGTAAAAAATCCTTCGGGAAACATTTCCAAATGAGCAATGACGGCAGACTCCGACAGGTACGATTGCTGCACTTCGCGGCAAGTGCGTTTTACAGTGGAGCGCACGGCTCCTGGCAAATGCGCAAGCGACGCAAGCAGCAGGGAAATCGCAAGCAGGGCGGAAAGCGCAAGCGGAAGTGCGTAGCCACATTTTGCGGCGGATTTAGCGTTCAGCGGGTTCAAGCAGCAGTTTTCTCCTTCCGCATTTCAGCAGGACATCGCTACGTCCGATGCTTTCGATGCGATAGTTGCCGACGGAATCGCCGAGTCGAAGCACCTTTTTCTCGGTTGCAATTTCGGCGAGAATCGCCCGACCGGAGACAATTCCATTCACCGTAAGGTCGGGCTTTGCGCAGAGTGACCGACGCGATTGCAGCGGGTGTTGTTGTCGCAAATTTTTACGATTCAGCGAATTTTGCAGGAAATACGCATCGACAGTATTCTGCGCAGTTTGAGTTTGTGCAAAGTTTTTTTCGGAAGTCGCAGAATCATTTTGCGAAGTCCAAAGCGCCTCGCAGGCGTTTTCATTGAGCAAGCGATTTCCTAGAAACGAAGAAACTAGGGGTTCGATAAGCGAATGGTAAAGCGAAATCGCTGCGGTCAAAAGCAACAGGATTGCAGAAAGCAGCAGCCTTTTTCGTTGCACACACGCCTTTGCAGAAGTTGTCTTGTCCAAGTCCAGGTGGCGCCAGAAAGAATCCTTCGAGGCCTTGCGAAAAAGATTTTCATCAAATTCAAGAGACGGCAGACAACAAGTTCTGAAAGAATGAGGAAACGCGATAGCGGCAGAAGATGCAACTGCAGCATCAAGAACTGCGCCGGGCATAGCAGCAGGAGATGCAACGGCAGCACCAAGTACTGCGCCGGGCATAGCGGCAGAAGATGCGGCGGTCGCAACTGCATTTAAAAAAAAGCAATCCTTCGCCATAAAACTTTGAAAACACTTCACACGCTCCATGCACAAACGCTTTAAAGCATCTTTATTCTCAGAATCATAGCCGCATTCCTCGGACCAATGACAAAGTCTTCCAGCGACAAAGACGAGCAGATACAGTTTTCCTTCAAAAATTGCAGTCAAAAGCAAATTTCCGTCGTTTAAATCCGCGCAGCCACATTTCACGCAGCTATAGCATTTCTCGGCAAAGTCACATTTCTCGCAGCTATTGCATTTCTCGGCAAAGTCACATTTCTCACAGCCATTGCATTTTTCACAGCTATTGCACCCATATTCTCCACGCAATATCGCATCCGCTACTTTATACAAAATAATCTGTCGCGGCAAGCAGCGTTCAAACGATGCCCGAAACCCAACCAAGTCCTCCCTTGGAAACACCACCAGAAAACGATGTTTCCGCCCATCCGAAGTATTGAACGCAATTAGCGACCAGAACATCACTCGCTCTACATCCGCAAAATCCGGGAACTCCTCGTGAAAACGACGACGAAGCTCCTTGTCGCTCAAGTCCCCGTCAAAGGCAGTCGTCTGCTCCCATGTAAAAATCGACGCCGTCACCGGTCGCACCATTTCAAATAAACTCATTTCAATATCGTCGGAGTGATGAATATCATCAGTTCATTATTTTCTTCTTCAATCGAAGTGTAGCTGAAAAGCCTCCCCAAAAGCGGAATGCTTCCGAAAAACGGCACCGCTGAACGCACCTCGGATTTATTCTTACGAATGAGCCCACCAAGGCAAAACGTTTCGCCATCCTGCAACACCACCGTCGTCTTCAAATTCCGCGTGCTGATGTCGCGAGGTCCATCACCGCTGCTTCTCCCAGCAGTCTTTATCTCGGGCGAAACCTCCAAGGTGATTTTGCCATTCTGCGTCACCGTCGGCGTAAGCTCCAGCGAGACGCCATCGTTAAACGAGCGGTAATCCGTAATCGGATAGCCATCCGCCGAAACCTGGCTCACCAAATAATAAACAGTATTCGTCACATTCAGCTCCGCCTTGCTCCCGTTCAGCGTCGTGAGCCGCGGGCGAGCAAGCACCTCGGCCTCGTTATTTTCTTCCATCGAAGAAAGCTCCAGCTCAAAGCGATCCGGCAAGATTCCAATTTTTCCAAACGCCCCCGACTTGGAAACATCCTTCCCCAAAAAATCAAAGAATCCACGCACCCCCACATCGTACTCCCCCACATTTTTCGCAGATCCACTGCGGATTCCCATCGCAAAATTTTTTCCTTTCTTGAGTTCCACCACGACGCACGAAAGCGTCACCTGCATGAGCGGCAAGTCAATCCGCTGCAATATGGAGCGGGCCTCCGCAAGTTCCACCGCAGAGCCACCCAACAGCAAGGCATTCTGTTCGCGGTATTCCGAAATCGCAAAACTCGAACTCGCCATGAACTTTGCAAGTTGCGCAGCAGCCTTCTCCGGCGAAATAAACTTCAACGGATAAAGTTCCACATTCGAAAGAGCCTTCTTTGCGCCCCCTTCTGATACATACAAATTCAGAGAATCCAGCCGATACGTGTAGCGACTTCCGCGAAATACGGCAGCAACCAAATCCTCCAAAGAAACATCCCTAAACGAAAGCTGCACACGTTCCTGCAACTCGCCATACACCGCCAAGTTGAGATTCGCATAATTCGCAATCGCGTGCAAAACATCCGATAAAGGCGCCGAACGAAAATCCGCTGAATAAGACCCGTTGGCATAACTCAGCGACACATTCGGAAGCTTCACATTTTCCTTCGGCATAAGAATCACCCGCAAGCAGCCACGCCCGCCACGCACTTGAAAACCATGGGCAGCCATCAATTCGCGAATCGCCGTTTCTGGAGGCAAATTTTGCAAGTCACCATTCAACGTTCCCTCGACGCCAGGCGCCAAAAGGACATTCAGCCCCGTATTCATGCTAAAATCATGAACAAACTCCCGCAAGTCCGCATTTTTTAAAGAGAGACTCACGCCCAAAGCACCTACGGAAATGGAACTTTCGCCACGCCGCTTCGCTTTTTGTATATGGAATACGCCTCCCACTTGCACAAGCGAAAATCCATTCGCCTCGCAAAGCGCAGTCAGCCCCTCGAACAATCCAAGCCCATCGAGATGAAACGTCACACGCGATTTCGCCCCGTCATCCACCAAAATAGGCGTACCATACGCAGCAGAAAGCGTCCGCGCAACATCCTCCAGATTCGCATCCACAAAATCCAGCGAAGCCGATTCCTTTGAATTAGCCTGAACAAGGAAAAAGACAACGACAATAATCCAAGAACGCAGAAGCAAAACGCCTCCAACGAAAGCATGCCCGCATAGCGGCCCCTGCCCGGGATATCAAAATGGATTATGGAAACAATAAACGAAATAATTTAAGGAATGGATTTAAACTACAAAATACCCATTTTTAAAAACAAGGGATTTGACAAAAAAGTTTTTCACAAAAAAATTGAGAACTTTAACCCCAATGGGAAAATTATTCCCACTTTTTTCAATAGGAAAATTTCTATTCCATCTTTTTTTTCATCAATCCATGCGATAAAATCCTAACTTTCTAATAGAAACAAAGAAAAAAAAGAATTTGGCACAATGTTTGCTATTAAGCTTGCAAACACTACCACTCAAAGGAGTTTTCAATGAAGAACAAAATCATTCCAATCCTCGTGCTCTCAGCAGCAAGCATGCTTTTTGCAGCCACCGAGGAATCCGATGTCACCTCAAACGCAAAGAGCACTGAAATCGCCAACGACTTGAAGCAAGCCACAGACGAAATCAAGGCTGATCTTGAAGCAAAAAAAGCAGAACACGAAGCCAAGATAGAAGCAGAAAAAGCGGAACGAGAAGCAAAGAAAGCTGAAATGGAAGCCCAAAGAGCAGAACGCGAAGCTGCAATGAAAGCGGAACGAGAAGCAAAGAAAGCTGAAATGGAAGCTGAAAAGGCGGAACGCGAGGCTAAGCTTGAAGCAGAAAAGGCCGAGCGCGAAGCCAAAAAGGCAGAAATGGACGCCCAAAGGGAAGAACGCGAAGCCGCTATGAAAGCTGAACGTGAAGCTCGCAAGGCCGAAATGGAAGCACAGAAAGCAGAACGTGAAGCAAAGCTCGAAGCAGAAAAAGCAGAGCGCGAAGCTCGCAAGGCCGAAATGGAAGCACAGAAAGCAGAACGCGAAGCCGCTTTGAAGGCCGAACGCGAAGCTCGTGAAGCAGAAAAAAAGGCCAAGCGCGAAGAAATGGAAGCACAGAAGGCGGAACGTGAAGCTGCCTTGAAAGCAGAACGCGAAGCACGTGAAGCGGAGATGAAGGCCAAGCGCGAAGAAATGGAAGCGCAGAAGGCAGAACGTGAAGCAGCCTTGAAGGCTGAACGCGAAGCTCGCGAGGCAGAAATGAAGGCTGAACGCGAAGCTCATAAAGCAGAGATGGAAGCAAAGAAAGCCGAGATGGAAGCCCTAAAGGCAGAAAAAGAAGCCGCTAAAGCTGAAAAAGAATAAGTCTAGGCAAAACAAAAAGATCCTCCTAAAAACCCTAAGCAGTTTACCCGCTGCTTATCGCACCCCAAAGGGCTACGGAATTTCTCCGTAGCCTTTTTTATGAAAAGTCCCAAAAGACCACATTCTTTGGCACATTTTTTGCTTCAATTTTTGAGAACTTAAAATTGGAGGAAGGCGCTATGAACAACATCCACTTACTCATCATCGCACTTCTATTAGCCGCATTTTTTGCGACGTATACTCACGCGCAACCCGAATCCGATATAGCAACCCCCATCAGCACAAACTACGAGCGCAGCATTCCAAATATCGGGAACGCGGAAAGCGAGAATTGGCAAAGACTACGCGAAGAACGCAAAGCCGCCCGCGAACAAATTCTCGCAAACATCAAGGACAACCTCAAATCAGAAAAGAAGGAACTGCAACAGGAGAAAATCCAGCCGACAAAGTCAGCGAATTTCAAGGCTATAGAAGCAAGAGAAAAGAACGCTAACGAAAACGCAATTAAGCACCGGGAAGAAATTTTACCTCCGGGGTTGAAGCATGAAAAAAATCATCCGGAACCTTTGAAAAAGTTGCCCTAATTTTCATGGGAAGTCGCCTCTAGAATCGGAGAGGCGATTTTTTTATTTGCATATTTTTGCAAAATGCGCTAGGCGCACACCGTCGGCGGCACTGGTGACAATACCGCCCGCATAGCCGGCGCCTTCGCCGAGAACATATAATCCCTGCGTATTCGCGCTTTCGAGCGTATCGTTGTTGCGCGTCATGCGAAGCGGCGAACTGGTGCGGGTTTCAGGAGCTACAATCAAGCCCTTTTCGATGAATCCCGGAATTTTGCGGTCAAAGTTCAGGAACCCTTCGGTGAGACTTTTGCAAATCGTCTTGTCCAGCCAATCCCAGAGATTACTTTGTACAATACCGCACGGGTAAGTCGTCTTGGGAAGTTCTTTGTCTTCGCGTTTTGCAAGGAAGTTCTTAATAGTTTGTGCGGGAGCCGCATAATTCTTGCCGCCGACAGCGAAAGCGTCGCGCTCGATTTTTCGCTGGAAGTCGAGACCTCCAAACAGCGAACCCGCGGACGCAACTTGAAATCCAGTTGCCCCTGGCGTTATGGGGACAGCGATGGCGCCATTGGCAAAAGGACCATTACGGCGGCTGTAGCTCATGCCATTTGTCGCAAGCACCCCCGGTTCAGATGCGCACGGCACAAGGCCGCCCCCCGGACACATGCAGAAGCTGTAGGCGCTCGAAGTTTTGTTGAGTGTCGGAGTCGCAAGCGCATATTCAGCAGCTCCGGTGAGACGCACATCGACATTACGCCCCAGTTGGCAATCGTTGATAAGCGCCTGCGGATGCTCGACGCGCACGCCCATCGCAAACGCCTTGCTTTCGAGAGCGACACCGCGAGCATGCAGCAGCTCGTAAATGTTACGCGCAGAATGCCCCACGGCAAGCACAAGCGTTTCACAAGGTTTCCAAAGAGAAGGCGACACTTCGCCCTTCAAAGAAACATCGCGCAGTTTGATGGCAGCAACACGACCGTCTTTTATTTCAACATCTTCAAGCGCCGTGCTAAAGTGAATGCGACCGCCGAGACGCGCAATTTCGGCACGAACCTTGCGCAACATGAGCACCAGGCGATCCGTACCGATATGCGGCTTTGCGAATGTAACGACGCTTTCATCGACGCCAAAGCTCACCATATCCTTGAGAACGGTTTCGCTGAACAAATTGCGGCTGCGCGTATTCAGCTTTCCATCGCTAAAGGCGCCGGCGCCCCCTTCGCCATACAGCACGTTGCTAAACGCGTTGAACTTTCTATCGACAAAGAACCGGCGAATGTCGCGAAAGCGCTCCTCGACGCATTTGCCCTGCTCGTACAAGTCAACGGAAAATCCCTTGCGAAGCAGATGCAACGCAGCCCACAAGCCGCTAGGTCCTGCGCCAATCACATCCACATGGGCTGACATCGGAACCGAATTTTTAAACGGGTCCTCATCCAAAGATTGAATTTCACGTTTGGATTCAATCAAGCCGCGGGCGCTGTTTCCAGTCGCACGCACCATTCGCTTGAGATCGAAAACCACATTATAGGACCAGTGCGGGTCACCCTTGCGTCGGCTATCGAGCGAAAATCTTTCCACCTCGAGATTGAAAATTTCTTCTGGACTTACACGAAGCTCTTTTGCAAGGGCCGCGCGGACCTCCCCTTTTTTGCGGAGAGCGACAGCAAGTTCTCGATAGCGGTAAGTAAACATGGAACGAAATCTAGCAATAAAAAAGCTCCTTAAAGACATCGCTTGCGAAGTTCAACGTTTAAATGCTGAAGAAAGCAACATACAATCGCCAAAGTACAATCAATCCACAAGTCTGCACACATACTTCGGCTCATAAGGTTCTGCAAAAATACCCACATTTTTCAGCCAAACACCAGCCAAGGTGCGATTTACGTGCATTTGGCTGGTGCTGCAAACGCATTTCCATGCCACAAGATTCTAATTCTTCAACAAACACAAGCGTCTACACCAGCCAAAATTCAATTTCGCATCATTTGGCTGGTGTCCTTTATCGCATTTTTCAGCCAAACACCAGCCAAGGTGCGATTTACGTGCATTTGGCTGGTGCTGCAAACGCTTTTCCATGCCACAAGATTCAAATTCTTCAACAAACACAAGCATCTACACCAGCCAAAACTCAATTTCGCTTCATTTGGCTGGTGTCCTTTATCGCATTTTTCAGCCTGACACCAGCCAAGGTACGATTTACGTGCATTTGGCAAGAGGCAACATTTAACGCAGCATCCCCCTCTCAAGCATCTCGTTTCCAAGTAATCCCCGCGCCGTAGGCGCCTAACATTCATCTTATAATTCATAATTCGTAACTAATAACTCTCTCAGCCCCGCGCAAAGCACCTAACTCCCCCTAGCCCCTAAATCCTAACCCCTATTTCAGCATTCCGCATAAGATATCCCAACCACTTTTACTATCTTTACACTGTAATTTTTACACCCTCACTGAAAGGTTTATTATGCAAATCAAGACTCTTCTCATTACCCTTGCAACCGCAGCATCTGTTTTCGCACAAGACGCAACAGCACAGCCGGAACAGCCAAGCGCACTCGCCAGCTTCCTCCCGCTCATTCTCCTCTTCGTCGTGATGTGGCTGTTCTTCATCCGTCCGAAGCAGAAGGAAATGAAGCAGATGGACGCCATGCGCAAGGAACTCAAGAAGGGCGACAAGGTCATGACTGCAGCAGGCATTCTCGGAACGGTCGCAAACATCGAAAACAACACCGTCACCATCAAGACCGGCACATCCACCATTGATTTCGAAAAGGCAGCCATCCTCCGTGTCATCAAGGATGAAGTCAAAGTCGAAGAAAAGAAGTAACGCTTAAAGGCATCCTATGGCAATTCTCCCCATCCGAATCTACGGTGATCCAGTTCTTCGCAAAAAATGCGAACCCGTCACCGAAATCACGCCGGAACTTCGCCAGTTGGCAAAGGACATGCTTAAAACCATGTACGACGCACCGGGATGCGGTCTCGCAGCCCCGCAAATTGGCAGAAACATCCGTCTGGTAGTCATCGACACAGCCATTCCCGATGAAGAAGAACCAAGACCTTACGTCATGTTCAACCCTGAATGGGAAGCAGAAGCCGATGCAAAGCCCTGCGATTACGACGAAGGCTGCCTTTCACTCCCGGAACTCTTCTGCAACGTGGTGCGCCCCGACAAGGTGACAGTCAGATTCTTTGACATCAACGGCGAACCGCAGGAAATCAACAACTGTGAAGGCCTGTTCGCCCGCTGCATCCAGCACGAGACGGACCACCTGAATGGAGATCTCTTCGTAGACAAGATTTCTACAGCAGACCGTGCACTGAACCAGTCCAAGCTCCGCAAAATGGCCAAGGATACCCAGGCCAGGCTAAAGAAGAAATAATCGCCGGGGAGCCGATGAACTTGAAACGGATTCTATCCGTCACGGCTTTGATGACCGGGGTCGCTGTTACAGCAGCCCCGGCTTTTTCTGAATTCAAGCCAATAGCTCCATCAACCGACAACGCGGAAATCGTTCACAAAAACATTCCTGAAGAACTGAACCAACCTCTGAATGTCGGAGTTTTTGTCGGTGTCCGTGAACTTTTTATAGAACAGGATGGAACGGTTTATCACATCACAGCCCAAAAAGACAAGCTGAAAATCCGCACGGGTAAAAAGACAAAGACATTTTCCAGCTACAAAATCCCCGGAAACGAATCGTGCATCGCCATAGCAAGCGATCAAAAAAAACTGAAAAAAGCATGCTATCCAGGTAGTTTCATCCTGACCTCCAAAGCAGGAAAAATCACAGCGGTGAATCAGGTTGACATTGAAGACTACCTTCGAGGAGTCATCCCCTACGAGATAGGCGCTCTCGACGAAGAGAGATTCGAGGCGCTCAAGGCTCAGGCCGTCGCCGCACGCACTTACGCCTACAGACATTTCAACAGTCGCTCCAACATAGGCTTTGACATCTATGCCGATACACGCGATCAAGTTTACAAGGGTCTCCAGGACGCCACTCCACTGACAGACGACGCCATTATCGCAACCGACGGCATCGTCATGACATACGAAGGCAGCTTCGTCGTCGCCTATTACCATTCCACATGTGCTGGTCAGACCGAGACAGAAGCGACATGGAACCGCACAGAACACCCCTATCTACAAAGCAAGCCGGACCTTCGCCCCGACGGAACTCCCTGGTGTAGCGAATCAAAGTACATCAGCTGGGAACGTAGCTTTGACGACTACGAACTCGAAAAGACGTTCCGTGAAAACGCCAAGGACGCAAAAGTGAATTTGATAGACTTCAACAGCATCCTTGACATCAGCATCATAGACAACTTCACAAGCGGCCGCATCCGCACATTACAAGTGACAACCGACAACGGAAGTTTCCAAGCCTATGGTGACAAAATCCGCTGGCTATTCAAACAAGACGGGGTTATCCTCCCTTCCAGCAACTTCACAATCACGCGAGAAGCCGGTTTTTGGGTACTGCGCGGCAAAGGATATGGACATGGAGTGGGTTTATGCCAGATGGGAGCCAGAGCACGCGCGGCAGCAGGTCAAAGCTACATTGACATTCTGACACATTACTATCCAGGCATCACCCTGGAGAAATTTGAAAGATGATAGCAGTACTCAGCCAAGGATGCGCCGCCAATTTCGGCGAAGGCGAAAAAATTGCGAGGATTCTCTCGAAAAATTCCGAAATCACCTTCAATTTTATCGAAAAAAGGCGCCCCCAAAGCGAATTGATTGAAGCTTTTTACCTGAACGTCTGCACAGTCAAGGGAAACGCAGGCGCCCTCAAGCTTCTACGAAAAGTATCAGAAACCTATCCCGATAAACCCATCTACATCACAGGCTGCGCCCCCAAGGACTTCCGCACCGAAGCGCAAAAAATCTCCCCCTCGGTCAAGTTCACAAATCTGCACGAACTCGAAAGCGAAGCAGCCATATCATCGACAACCTCCACGGTAGCCGCATCCGCCGCCGCAGTAGCAACAACGATCACCGCATCCACAACCGCAACATCGGCATCTGCGGTAAAGCAGACAAACGTTCTACGCGAATCCCCCTTTATAGGCATCGTGAACATCGAGGAAGGCTGTTTAGATGCCTGCGCCTTCTGCAGCACACACCTTGTCAAAGGCCGCCTCAAAAGCTTCAATAGCGATTTCATCATTGAACAGGTACAAGCCCTCGTCGATGACGGCTGCTACGAAATCCAGCTGACCGGGCAGGACTGCGCCTGCTACGGCTTCGACATCGGCACAAATCTCGCCGAACTTACACAAAAGATTCTTCTCCGCGTAAGTGGCAACTACCACCTTCGACTCGGAATGGGGAATCCTCGCCATGTACAGAGCTACAAGGAAGCGCTTCTCGACACATTCACCGACGAAAGAGTCTACAAGTTCCTCCACCTGCCCGTCCAAAGCGGCAGCGAAAACGTCCTCCGAGCCATGAACAGGCGCCATTCCGTACAAGACTACACCAACCTTGCACATGAACTCGCCAAGCGCTATCCCCACTTTACGCTCAGCACCGACCTCATCGTAGGGCATCCCGGAGAATCTGAAAGCGACTTTCAGAATACCCTCGAACTGCTGAAAGACACGCGACCTACAGTCTGCAACATCACGCGGTTCGTCGCCCGCCCGGGGACAGTCGCATTCCAGCTGGAGCAAACCGCTACAGCAGTCCCCGACACAGTCAAGCACGAACGCTCCGCAAGACTCGCAGAAGCCTTCCAAAAAATAGCCTTGGAAAACAATAGCGAATTCATAGGTAAGAAAGAAACCATCGTTATCGAAAAGTGCGGCTATCGCCCAGGCACAATGATAGCCCGAAACTCAGCCTATCGCCCAGTAGCACTCCAAGGCACCTACCCCATTGGCGAAAAATTGCAGGTTCGTATTACAACTGCAGAGCCCTTTGCTCTTATCGCAGAGCCCATTCTTCCATAAATCAGCCTAGAACGTCATCTTGATTCCGTGACGCAAATTTTTGCGCAAATTTCTGTCGCACATTTTTCGCCAAGCAGTCCTTAACAGCTTTCTCGCAGCATCGACAATTCCATCACAATCCCTTGCGTTACTGTATTTTATGCAAAAAAAGCGACCCACCGGCGAAGCCGGTGATTCTTCATATACGGGCGTAGCCCTAGGATACTAGCGGCGTGCAAGGGCACGCACGACAATCTGCCACCTGCAGGGGTCCTTACTAAGCCGCCCGTAAACGGGCACTACTTACCAAACATTGACATTTGTTCGCCCAATTTA
>JAZLIJ010000098.1:0-5939 GCA_045617325.1 Fibrobacter sp. | reverse complement strand
TTAAGAAAATTTGAGTGAGACCGAGCGATGGCAGGAATGAAAAGTGGCGAATACTGGTGGTATTTGCCACTTTGAACGACGAACCAGCGCGAAGAGTCGCAACCAAATTTTTGAAAATTGAATTTTTAGAGGTGACCATAAGAAATTTTACTGGCGTGTTTACTTTTGAAATTCTAGTTTTTGATTGAAAAAGTAGAGGTGTATTATGCAGGCGTTTAATAAGTGGTCGCTGCTCTTTGCGGCAAGTGTAATTTCTACGGCGGTGGCTGCGCCTGCCGACCCAACTCCTTTCTCGTTTACCCAGGAAGATGGAACGGTCGTCTCGATACAAGAGTTTGGTGATGAATACTATAATTTCACGCAGACGATTGACGGCTACCTGATTGTGGGGGATGGAAACGGAAGCTATGTGTATGCAGACGCCGAAGGTAAACCGTCGAAGTTTTTTGCGAAAAATGCAGACGAAAGAACCGAAGAGGAAAATGCTTTTTTAAAGACTCTGAATCAAAGCGAGGTTCGCTCAAGGCACAAGGCTTTGAACGGGGATCGATTTCCCGAGACCAAACCTCAGGCGGTAAAAAAATCCCCGGTCATGTACAGCCCGAGCAACAAGGACGCTGCGTCTTATGTGAAGGGCGAGCGGTTCTTTCCGGTCCTTTTGATTAGTACCGCTGACTTCGCTGGTTTTGATTCTACTTTGTTTGCAAGAATGTTCAACGAGGAAGGCTACAAGGAAGACGGCCACTACGGCAGCTTGCGTGATTACTTTATCTCAAGTTCCGGCGGGCAGTTCCAGCCTACTTTTGACGTTTATCCGATTAAGCTTCCGCAGAATTTTGGTAGCTACAAGAGCGAAGGCTCCCTTATTACCGCAGCCCTGGACTTGCTCGTTGAACGCAGCGATTTCAAGGCGCGCGCGGATAAGTACGAGAAGGTGAGCCCCTTCATCTTCATGCATCCACTTTCGAATGACAAAGCGAAAACCTACAATTCCGGATATTTCAGCCACCAGTATCAATTGAAGTATAGCGCCGGGAAAAGCTACTCGAAGAACGGCTATCAATTTGACAACTACGCCTTTGTCGCGCAGAAGTTCGAATACAGCGACAAGGTCAACATGCTCGGGACTTTTGCGCACGAGTTCAGCCACGTGCTTGGCCTTTACGACACCTACAGCACCGATGCGAACGGCTATGCAACTGTCGGCCCGCTTGCCTACGATGTGATGGCGCTTGGCCTTCGCAACGGGGACGGGAAGTATCCGCCGACGTATTCCGCATTTGAACGCGAGACTATGGGGTGGCTCACTCCGACCGAAATCACGAAGGGCGACTCCGTCTATACGCTGAAGGATATTTCGAAGATGCAAGCCTTTGCTGTCATCAATCCGAATGCGCCCGATGAATACTACCTCATCGAATACCGACCCGCTGTAGGTTTCGATTCCATGCTCGGAAAATCGAAGTACAGCCAAAAGAGCGGAAGCAACGGCGCATTGGTTTGGTACATCGACTACAATGCGGCGGCCTTTGCTACAAACGACCCGAACAGGGACTTGAACCATCAGCGTGTCGCGGTAAAGTCCGCCCTTACGAAGAATCGGGAATACTATGCCGATTTCTCTTTTGTGAACAAGAGCGGAACCGCCAAAGTTCCTGGCGTGTTCAACTTCGTCTTTGATGGCGACAGTCGCGTATGCTTTACGGCGGACAAGTCGAAAACGCTGGATGCCTGCCCCGAAGAAGTCGCATCGAGCGGTTCCGTCGCGGCATCGTCTAGCGATGCGGCGGTAAGCTGTTCCGCGATTGTTTCGTCGTCAAGCGTTGCTTCTAGCAGCTCGTTGAACGGTACTGATGGAATCCCTGTAACTCTTGCTGCAAAGTTTTCGATGCGTTTGCAAGGCGGTATCTTGTCCGTTGCGGTTCCTGCGCCTGGCACGAAACGCCTCAAGTTTTTCGATGCGCTTGGAAATTTCGTCGAGAGCGTCTCGTTTGACGGAACAGAAGCTTTTATCGATATTGCAAAATTGGGTGCGTCAGGCGCTTTGATTGCTCGACTTGAAATCAATGGCGGGTTTGTTGCGGCAAAACGTGTGGTTTTTGCAAAAAATGGGCTCCAAACGTAGAAAAAAGCTTTTTTGGAGTCTATGATTTTACTTTATGTGTAAAATTTTCGGCGGAGTTGGATTTTAAATGGACTCCAAAATGTGCAAAAATGTAAAATGGAGTCCATGATGCGAAATTTTTTCTGTCAAAACACATTTTACAACTTAATTTGTTTGTAAAAATAGACTCCAAACGTTAAAAATGACCTTATTTGGAGTCTATTTCGGATGAAATTTAGCTGATAAAGACCTTGAATTCGCTTTTTTAAAGCAGGCTTTGTTTAAATTCGTTTAAATGTATCGTAAAAAGCATCTCTTTTTCATCATAAAAATCTATTTTTGTGGCGAGTGAGGTGTTTATGATTATGTCCGAAAAGTTGCGGCTTGTTTGTGCCGCTTTTTTGTCCCTGTTTTCTGTGGCTGTAGCCGATCCGGCTGATTCCAATCCAATCGCATTTACGCAAAATGACGGAACGTCGGTTGTCATTCAGGAGTATGGCGATGAACACTTCCATTATGCGGAGACGCTAGATGGCAACCTGGTTGTGGGCGACGGAAGGGGAAATTACGTGTATGCCGGTGCCGATGGAAAACCCTCCCAGTTTGTGGCACGGAATGCTGGTGAAAGGTCCGAAGCGGAAAATGCGTTTCTGAAATCTCTTAATCAAAAGACGGTACGTACAAAGTATGAATCGCTGAATGGAAATTCGTTTTCGGAAGAGCCTGCCCCGATGGTAAAAAAATCGGGCGCCATGTACAGCCCAAGCAACAAGGACGGACAGCCCTTTGCTATGGGGGAACACTATTTTCCTGTGCTTCTGGTAACTACGGCGGATTATGACGCCCTGGATTCTGCTTTCATGTCGAGATTCTTTAATGAAGAAGGCTTTAAAGAAGAAAATCACTACGGCAGTATACGCGATTATTTCGATGTGAGTTCTGCGGGGCAGTTCTCGCCGGTATTTGACATTTATCCGATAACGCTTCCTGGAAAATTCGAGGAATACACAAAAGATGTTGGCGTTTTTATGCATGCCGCGTTGGATTTGCTTATCGAGCGCAAGGATTTCCAGGCTCGCGCCAATAAGTACGAAACAGATTGCGTTCTACTTTTACATCCGACTACGAGGGCGAAGGCAAAAGCGTTTAATTCCAATTACACGAATCATCACCATTTCCTGAAATATTACAGTGGCGGAGCATTCTCGAAGAACGGCTACAAGTTTGATAATTATGCGTTTATTTCTCAAAAGCTGGAAAACTACGAAAGCAAAGTCAACATGATGGGAACGTTTATACATGAGTTCTGCCATATTCTTGGCTTGAAAGATACTTATGCGAATAATGAGCAGGGCTATGCTGTGTATGGACCGCTCCCTTATGATGTGATGGCTCTCGGTCTTCAAAATGGTAGTGGCCGCTATCCGGCGACGTTATCGGCGTTTGAACGAGAAACGCTCGGCTGGCTTACTCCGACCGAAATTTCCCAGGGAGATGAAATTTATGAATTGAAGGAAATTTCCAAGATGCAGGCTTTCGCCGTGACAAATCCGAATGCTCCCGATGAATACTATTTGATTGAGTATCGCCCGGCAGTGGGATTCGATTCGAAGATTGGCTCGTCCACTTATAGCGGGCAAAAAGGCGTGAATGGAATTTTGGTATGGTACATTGATTATGATAAAACCGAGTTTTATTACAACAGGGTGAATAAAAAATTGGACCATTATCGTGTGGTGGTGAAGTCCGCGATTAAGGAAAATCAGGGGTACTATGCCGATTTCTCTTTTGTAAACAAAGGAGGTGTCGCTGGAGTTCAAGGATTTTACAATACGGTTTTCGATGGAAACGATCGTGTTTGCTTTACGGTGAACAAGAATGTGGAAGTTGTTTCGTGCCCTGATGCGGAAAGTTCTTCGAGTGCAGAAGTTGCGAGCAGTTCTTCTGAGGCTGTGTCTTCATCGAGTGCCGTGGAAGTCTCTTCGAGCAGCTTGCCGCTAAGCAGCTCCCTTGTCGCGGAAAGTTCTTCGAGTGCAAAAGTTTCAAGCAGTTCATCGGATGTGGGGTCCTCGTCGAGTGACGATTTGACGCGTATTGCCGAGGTCGGATTTGCACGGAAAATTCGGATGTTGAATCTGAATGGCGGCTTGTCTGTAGAAGTTCCTGCACCTGGCACGAAGCACCTGAAGTTCTTCGATGTGCTTGGAAATTTCATTGTTGGCGTCTCGTTTGATGAATCGGAAATCTTTATCGACAATGCAAAATTGGGAACTTTAGGTACATTAATTGCTCGTCTTGAAGTCAACGGACGTTTTGTTGCTGCAAAGCGCGTTGCTGTTCGCTAAAAAACCTTTGCATATTTCCCGCGCTTAGCTATATTATTTTAGTTGTTAGGGCGGGAATGTTTCTATAAATGGTCATTCTCATTAGTTTAGGAATCGAATGAAAAAGTTTTTTGTTTTTACAGGTGTCGCCTCTGCTGCGCTGATGTTGTTTGGTTGTGCTCTTGTTGCTGGCGGCCATTGGTCCAATCCGGAATCTTTCAAGGGAAAGACGGGGGTTATAGGCGTATTTCGTCAGCCGGTTTTTTATTGCGACGAAAACATTCCTCATTACATGACGCTTGGGGGAACTTCTGTGGTGGTGAAGCCTGGTTTTAGTCACGAGCAGGACAATCTTTTTGTTGGGGAAATCAAGCCGGGGCCTGCCACGTTGACAAGTTACCAGTACACGTGTGGAGGTCGTGATAACAACTTGACTTTGGATACGACGGGCTCTGCTAATGAACGTTTCCCGATTTCCCTGGTTGTGCCTGGAAAGGGATTTTGCAAGGTGGTCGTGTCGTTTTTGGAGGGGGATAAGCTGTTCTCCCATGATGGTTCGCTGCTGAAGGATGTTTTCGACAAGGAAAAGGTCGCCTTGAATTACGATAGCATTCCTTTTTGTGAAGTTCTCGACAATAAGGGTGGAAAAGTATCCATGTTGAACCGTGATTCGGCATTGGACGCCCGTTTTGCTGCCGCATTGGAAGATGTGGCTAATGTCGAGGATGAAGAACGTTTTACGTTGTTTCCTGTAGATCAGTCCACAGACAAGGTTATGTGGGATGCTTTCAAGACAAAAATGCTCATGGCTGTTTTGACATCGGAATCGGAGCTTTTCAAGGACGAGACGACTGTAAAGACTGAAAAGGAAATGATCGCGGTGAGCGAACGCGAGTTTTTCCTGTGGTTCAGGGACAATAAGAATGGCGTGCGAGACTGGTCGCTTCGTTTGAAGCAACTGTTTGGTTATTCTAGGAATGTGGACTTTACGCATGTTAGCTTAATTTGGGTCAGTCCAAAGGATTTGATGCGAACGGCTTATGTTCCCAGTATTACGGAATCCATCATGAGGACTTCTTTTGATGGTGAAATGAGTTCCGACAGTATCGATGCTGCGAAGATGACCTGGTTCAGAAACTGGTTCGAGGCGGAAAAGGCGAAAAGCTATAATCCGAATGGACGCGCCTGGACGCGCCTTGGTTACACGTATGACTGGGGTGGCAACGGAAACGAATATGGGCTTTCTGAATTTTTGATTTTACCAGGGGCGGAAGTGGAAGTGAAGCTTACAAAGAGCATTAAGATTTTCGCCAATTGGATGTCTGGAAGACAGTAGACTAAGGAAGAGGCGGCTGAGGCTAAGTTATTAGTTATGGTCACCTCTAAAAATTCAATTTTCAAAAATTTGGTTGCGACTCTTCGCGCTGGTTCGTCGTTCAAAGTGGCAAATACCACCAGTATTCGCCACTTTTCATTCCTGCCATCGCTCGGTCTCACTCAAATTTTCTTAA
>JAZLIJ010000097.1:0-28356 GCA_045617325.1 Fibrobacter sp. | reverse complement strand
ATAGTTCTCTTTTCCGCATCGAAGCTGACGCCGATTTTGAACAACTTCTTCGGCGTGCCATCGGCGGCGAGCGTTGCGGAGTACGGAAGCAAGTAGCCTTTGTCATCAATTTGCTTCAGCGCATCCTCGGCAGTGGCGCTTGCGTCCAGCTTGAATTCGAAGACGTAGACGGAGTTCGCTGTTTCTACGACGGCATCGGCGCGGCCTGCGGCACTACATTCCTCGACGCGTGTCACGTACGGCGTGCAGAGTTTAAATATCAGGAAGAACAGCGTCTTGTAATGGTTTTCGTCCTTGTGCTCAGCGTTGTAGGGGATGCTGCTGAGGAACGCCTTGATTTGCGTCAGTGCGTTTTCAAGGTCGCCTTTTCGCATGGCTCGGGTGAAGGCCAAAATAAAGGTGTCGTTTGCGACAATGTCGTTAAAGGCGTAATGCGGAATTAGGCACTTGCAAAATCCGACTCTAACTTCATCGTTCGGGAACGCGAGCGTGTATTCGTAACCGTCAAATTTTTTGATGGTCAAGTAGCCGCTCTGGTACAGCATGGGAATCGGATTTGTCGCAGTCTCCGTCGGTGCGTCGAACATTTCCTGAGTTGCTTCAAAACCTGTGTGGAATGCTTCCGGGTCCATGTTGAATTTCTTGACAAGTTTTGTCAGAATCGTCGGCGTGCCCGTTGCGAACCAGTAATTGTAGAGTTCACTTTTGCTCAAAGCATTGATGAGGCTGAACGGGTTGTAAACGTCCGGCGAATTCTTGCTAAAGTGGTAGCCGTCGTATTGTTTTTGCAATGCGGCGCAGGCTTCATCGTAAGTCAGGTCTTGTTTGTCCGCAAGCGCCTGGATTTCCGGTTGCATCTGCGTCAACAATTCTTCCTTGGTGATGCCACAGATGGCTGCGTATTCGTCGTCCATCGTGATGACGTTCAGGTTGTTCAGTTCGCTGAAGATGCTTAATTGGCTGAACTTGCTGATGCCTGTGAGGAAAACGAAGCGGAGAATGTCGCCGAGAGCCTTGAGCGGTGCGTAAAAGTCACGCATGCGAGTGCGCACTTTGTCCAGTTGTTCGCTGTTGCCCATGGCCTCGAGCATAGGCGCATCGTATTCGTCGACAAGAACTACAACCTGTTCGCCAGACTGTTTGTTTGCCGCATAAATAAGGTTCGTGAGACGCGTACCCCAGGCTCGATTGGATTTGTCGTTTTGGATGCCGTATTCCTGTTCGATGACTCCGAGAATCGAATCCATGTTGGCTGCAAAAATTTCCTCGTCCAGGTCTTTCAGACGGCTCATGTCCAGCCGAATGACAGGGTGTTTTTTCCACTCGGTCTCTAGCTTTTCTATGGCGAGGCCTTCGAATAGTTCCTTGCGACCTTCGAAGTAGTACTGCAAAGTGCTGATGAGGAGCGACTTCCCGAAACGGCGCGGTCGGCTGAGGAAATAGTATTGGTTTGTATGAGTCAAATTATAGACAAGGTAGGTCTTGTCCACATAGAAATAGCCTCTGTTGCAAATGGTCGCAAAGTCCTGCACACCGATTGGAAATCTTTTCAAAGCCATGAACATAATATAACAAAAGGCGAGCGCAGCGAAAATACACCTGTGTATTTTCATTGCCGAGCCGCACTATATGCGTGCACAGCACGCCATATAACAAAAGGCGAGCGCAGCGACCGCCGAGTTTACTCGAGCGGGCATTGCTATTAGCGGTGATTTAGTTCTTATTTGGAAACTGAAAAAAAAACAAATAAGTTGAAAGCAATTGTGGCTTCGTTAAAAAATAAAAGGAAATGAAATCTTTAAAAACGATTGTTGATTGTTTGTCTTGTTTATTTTTTGTTGTTGAATGCGAATATTCTTAACTTCCCAATTTTTAACACTCGAATCTGATCAAAATCAAAAACGTCGGTCTAAAGCGGAAAATTTTTAAATTTTTCCGCTTTTTGCTATTGCATTCTCCTTGTTTTTTGTGTATATTTTTAGTGTTAATTAACATTAAACGAATGATCGTAAACGAAATGGCGAAACTGAACATCTGCGTTGAAATTCCGCAAGTCCCCGGACGAATCACCAGGAAGGTTGTCAGGGGCGGCACCTACATCTACTACGAAATCGGGAAGGACTATCTTCCCGAGCGGAAATACGCAATTCCGAGGCGCGTCGGAATTGGCGTCCTCAATCCCGACGGAACGATGACGCCGAACGACAACTTCGCGAAGTATCTCCCGGAATTCCTGCCGACGTCGAAGGCCGCCTCGAAAGTGAGCGGCTGCCTGCGCGTAGGCAGCTTCTTCGTTGTCCGCAAGGTGGCCGAGGATTACGGCCTCTTCGAAAAGCTGGGCCGTGAATTCAATTACGCGGAACTGACGCTTTTCATGGACCTTGTCGCTTATTCGCTCGTCAGCGAGGACAACGCGGCGCAACATTATCCCGACTACGCGTACAACCACCCCGTATTTGCGCAGGGGATGCGGCGCTATTCCGACACGAAGGTTTCCGCATTTTTCAAATCCGTAACTTTTGAACAAATTGCCGGATTCCTCGAGACATGGAACAAGAGGCGCGACAGGAGGGAACGGATTTACATCTCGTATGACGCGACAAACAAGAATTGCCAGGGTGGGGATATCAGCGTTGCCGAATTCGGGCATGCAAAGGACGACTCCGGCGAGCCGATTTTCAACTACGCAATCGCATTCGACCAGAACAACTGCGAGCCGCTATTCTACGAGGAGTATTCGGGCAGTGTCGTCGACGTGTCGCAGTTGCAGTTCGTAATCTCAAAGGCGGTTTCCTATGGCTACAAGAATGTCGGATTCGTGCTTGACCGGGGATACTTCAGCAGGGCGAACATCATGATGATGGACGATCTCGGCCTGCCGTACGTCATGGTCGTAAAGGGCGTGCATTCGCTTGTATACGATATCGTGAAAAGGATTCGCGGGTCGTTTGAACAGGACCGCAAGTGCTTCGTTGACGAATTCCTTTCTTACGGCAAGACCGTCAAACACAGGCTCTACGCCGAAGACAGGCGTGAAAAATATTTTCACGTATTCTACAGCATCGGACGTGCGCATCGCGACCAGGACAGGCTGGAAGAGCTGCTGGGGACAGCGAAACGATTCCTGGAACGGCAGGAAAACTCCGTCGTGGAGTTCAGCGGATGGTACCACAAGTTTTTCGAAATCGTTTACGACAGGAAGACGGGCGTATTCCTTTACGCAAGGGAAAAGGAGGACGTCGTCCGTAGGGAACTTGAAATGTGCGGCTACTTCGCCATCGTCACCTCCGAAAAGATGACCGCATCCGGGGCGCTCAGGATTTACAAGGGACGCGACAGCACTGAAAAACTTTTCCGTGCGGACAAGTCGTTTCTGGGAAACCAAAGCATGCGAGTATATTCCGACGAGTCCCTGTCGGCAAAGGTGTTTGTCGAGTTCGTCGCCCTTGTCGTTCGAAACAAGTTCCACTTCTACCTGAAAAACGCGAACCTGAAAAACCCGAGGAAGAAAAACTTCATGAACGTCCCCGCGGCGATCCGCGAACTCGAAAAGATCGAGATGATTCGCAGGCCCGATGGCAGGTACATGCTGGACCACGCCGTGACTGCGACGCAGAAGGAAATTCTTTCGGCATTCGGGCTGGATGAAGACTTCGTCAAGGAGAACGCGCTGAAGCTGAGCGACGAAATCGCTGCCGCAGAAAAGGAGGAACGCCATGAAGACTAGGCGACAGCGAAGGACGAAGACAATCGAATCAAAAATTGAGCAGGCCCGAATCAAGCTGGAAAAGGCCGAGGCGTGCCGTGACAGGGCCGCCAAGGATTTGAAAACATTGATGGACCGACGAGACGAAATCCGCAAGCGTGAGCTGATGGATGCAATCTGCAAAAGCAGAAGGAGCTACGAGGAAATCCTGAACTTCATCAGGGCGTAAAATTAGGCCGGCAATCGCCGACCTTTTTTAGTGTTAAAATTCGGGAAGTTAAGAATAAAGTTGCGAAAGCGTTTTGGGGTAGAAAAATTTTTTTTGCAATCCGATTGTGAAATATTTTCCTATGATATGGAGAGATATGCCCATTGAATTTGTCCGTCAAGATGTCTGCGAGAATGGCAAGTGCGCCTCCACGAGGCTCACGCTTATTTTCAGGAATTCGGCTATATTTGTCGTACTTTGAAAACAACAAGTTGGCCGAACCATTCGGTCCTTGTACAGGACTTCGCCTTGCCGGGCGAAGCCCTTTTCTTTTGAAAAAGATAGTAAAAAGAAAAACTTATTTGCTATTGATTTTGCACGAAACGTGCAAAATCAATTGTTTTTCAGACGTTTTTTTTGTTATATTTGGCGTTGAGGAAGGAACATTTTATGCTTTTGTCTTTTTCCGCAAAAAATTTCAAGTCGTTTTCCGAACGTTTTACGTTGTCCATGGTGGCAGCCCCTAAGCAAAAGGGGCTTGATTATAGCATTCGGGAGTTCGGAAAGGGGGCGAAAAAAACAAGAGTTCTTTGCTCGTCTATCATCTATGGTCCGAATGCCTCCGGAAAGACTTCGGTAATTTACGCTCTTGATTTGTTGAGAAACATCGTTATTTCCGGCAACATTCATGACAATCCATCCTTGAACAGCGGCAACCCTTGCGCATCTTTGCTTGGTTTGGTTCCGAATAACAGACTGGAAAAGGCTGAACCCGTAGAATTTTCCATTAAATTCGAAGTGGAAGGTCGTTTATTTGAATATGATCTTTCTGTGGATCTGGGCTTGTTCTGGGAACTGGATGCTCCTAGACGGATTGTTTCCGAAAGATTGCTAGTGAATGACTTTGAAATTTTTGCCAGAAATGGCGAAGATGTTGTTGTTGGTGAGGTGGATAAGCAATCCGATCTTTTTCCTGTAGAAATTATGGGAAACTCTGCTATAGCAAAGAATTTTGCAATGAGTAGCCTGACATCTGAAGACCTGTTTTTGACAAACGGTTTTAAGAGCGTTTATGGGAAAATTCTGTACCCCCAGATTTTTAGTTTTTTTTCAAAAAAATTATTGACTTTCTGTAATGTTCAGGATGCGCGCTTTACTCCTAATCTCATGGGTAAGGGAATCTTTAGCGACAGCGCCTTGACCAAAGCGGCGAAAGCATTTGGTAGTGATTTGAGCGATCTTGTCTTCGTAAAGAATAATGAAGATGTTGAACCAATCATGAGTTCAAGAACTCATACCGGCAAGGTTATTCCATCAAAGCTTGTCGAGTCGTTAGGAACGCTTCGCTTCGTAAATATGTTTCCCGCCATAGTGTCTTCATTGTTGAATGGATGCACTTTGATTGTTGATGAATTCGACAATTCATTGCACCCCATGGCTGTGATGAATTTGATAAATGTATTTCATAATGACGAAATAAACAAGAATGGGGCTCAACTGATTTTCAACAGTCAGAATCCTATTTATTTGAATAACAACGTTTTTCGCCGAGACGAAATAAAGTTCGTAGATCGTGACTCTGAAACAAATTCAAGCACGCTTTATTCCTTAGCTGATTTTGGAACTCATGGAACCAGTGCCCGAAAAGGTAAGGATTATATGGAAAATTACTTTGTGGATAAGTATGGCGCTATCTGTGAGGTGGATTTGACGGATGTGATTGATGATTTTTTGGGAGCGATTGATGAGAAAGGAAAATGAGAAGTATTTCTTTTCGGTGGAAGGCGAAACCGAAGTATGGTACTTTGAACATCTTAACAAGCTGATTAATGATCAGCTTGAACGGTTGGGGGCGGATTTTACGGTTTCTTTGGACGCAAAGAAATCTAGACCTGCAAAGTATATTAAATCAAGATCTTTCGTAAAGAAGGGACAAGAACTGATTCACGTATTTGACCATGAAGGGGACGTTGTTCGCTTTAAAAAGACTCTGGATGAAATGACCCTCGCCAAGCAAAAAGATGCGGTCTACAGACTTGGCTATACGAATATCTCGCTTGAACTTTGGCTTTTGCTCCACAAACAGGATTGTTTTGGAAACGTTCCTAACGTGAATGCTTATTTGCCGAGACTAAATCAATCTTTTGGCTTGAATTTTCGAAATTTGGGCGAACTTAAATCAGAACATGGGTTTAAACAATTGCTGAGTAAAATCGAACTGACTGATGTTTATTCCGCTGTTGTAAGAGCTGAGCGAATTCATCAGCAACGATTGGATTCCGCAGAGCAAGAACGCTATAAATCGTATGCATGGTTCAACGAAAACCCTTCATTGTCGCTGCATTTGTGTATAAAGAAAATCCTTGATTTTTGTGTTGAGAGGATCAATACCTTACGCAAGGAAGAAAATAAGATGCGAAGTAAAATAGGCATGGACGAACTACCTCAAATAGGGGAACTGTGATTGCTTTGGGTTGATGAAAATGTGGTAAACTTGCCTGAAAACGGCAAGGAAATCAACCTTACGTGGCCAGAAGCGTTAGATTTGGAGGGCGGCGAAATTACCTGTGCTCGCTTTGGATTCTTTATTTGGCAAACGAAATGGAGATGATTTGTGCAAGGCGATAAATTCGTTCCTTGGGAAAAAATTAGATAAGGATCAGTTTAATCGCTGTGTGTATGACATCCGCAATTCTATTATCCATGGAAAGGAAAATGTCCCAATCGCATTCACTACCGAAAGTGATGACATTTATGATGATGAAGACTCTTCTAAATCTACAATGCAGGAAACGGCCTATTTGTTGCTAGTAGAAGTCTTGCAAAAGTTGATACGAGATAAAGTTTACACCATCTAAAAACACTTTTGCAGTGTTCCCGTCTCACAACATAGAGCGCGACGGCACTGTTGTGCCGGATGGTTGTTGTCGCAGGATAGAAACGCATCTGCCGGGCAAGGGTGTTGATTGGTTGTGAAATCGTGCAAACAGTTGTTCGCAAAGTTCACCGACTAAGACTTGTTCTCTTGACATCCCTAATTAGGCAATTTAAGTTTGTTTTTGATTTGACGCTAAAGTGTTAGGAATCATTTGTTTTTATATTTACTCCAAATACAGGAGTTTATATGAAAGGTATCGTTCTTGCCGGTGGATCCGGCACTCGCTTATATCCGCTGACGATGGTGACTTCGAAGCAGCTTTTGCCTGTTTACGACAAGCCGATGATTTATTATCCGCTTTCCACGTTGATGCTCGCAGGCATCCGTGACATCCTTATCATCTCGACTCCGACGGATTTGCCGAACTTTGAACGACTGCTTGGCGATGGCTCCGCGATGGGACTCCACCTGAGCTACAAGGTGCAACCGAGTCCCGACGGGCTTGCACAGGCGTTTATTCTGGGCGAGGAGTTTATTGGCGATGACTGCTGCGCGATGGTGCTTGGCGACAATATCTTTTACGGCAACGGTTTCAGCCCGCTTCTGAAGGCCGCTGTGGAAAATGCTGAAAAAAATGGCCGCGCAAGCGTGTTCGGCTACTATGTCGAAGACCCGGAACGCTTCGGAGTTGTTGAATTTGACGAGGCGGGCAAGGTGATTTCCGTCGAGGAGAAACCGAAGGAGCCGAAGAGCAACTATGCCATTACGGGGCTTTACTTCTACGACAACCGCGTTTCCAAGTTTGCGAAGGCGCAGAAGCCGAGCGCCCGCGGCGAACTGGAAATCACTGACCTGAACAGGACCTACCTGGACAAGGGCGAACTGGACGTGAAACTCCTGGGTCGCGGTTTTGCGTGGCTCGATACGGGGACGATGGACAGCCTCATCGAGGCGGGCGAGTTCGTGAAAATGGTGGAGTGCCGCCAGGGCATCCAGATTTCCGCCGTCGAGGAAATCGCATACAAGAACGGCTGGATTGACAAGGAAAAACTACTGGAATCTGCTGCGAAGTACGGTAAGAGCCCGTATGGCCAGCACCTGCGCAAAGTCGCTGAAGGAAAAATTAAATACTAGAGGATTGGAATATGAAGTTTTTTGTAACAGGTGTGGGTGGCCAGCTGGGCCACGACGTGGTGAACGAATTGACGGGGCGCGGCCATGTTGCCGTGGGCTCCGATATTGCTCCCGAGTATGCGGGTATTGCGGACGGTTCTGCCGTGACGAAGGCGGAATACCGTCAACTGGACATTACGGATGCTGCCGCCGTGGAACGCGTGCTCGGCGAGGTAAAGCCTGATGCGGTGATTCACTGCGCCGCCTGGACTGCCGTGGACTTGGCCGAGGACGACGACAAGGTCGCGAAGGTGCGCGCCATCAACGCGGGCGGCACGAAGAACATCGCTGAGGTCTGCAAGAAACTCGACTGTAAGATGACCTACATCAGCACGGACTACGTTTTTAATGGCCAGGGCACGGAGCCGTGGCAGCCAGACTGCAAGGACTACAAACCTCTGAACGTGTACGGCCAGACGAAACTGGAAGGCGAACTTGCGGTAAGCGGAACGCTCGAGAAGTTTTTCATCGTACGCATCGCGTGGGTGTTCGGCCTGAATGGCAAGAACTTCATCAAGACGATGCTCAATGTGGGTAAGACCCATGACACGGTTCGCGTGGTGAACGACCAGATTGGCACTCCGACCTATACGCTCGACCTTTCTCGTTTGTTGGTGGACATGAACGAGACCGAGAAGTACGGCTACTACCATGCGACGAACGAGGGCGGCTACATCAGTTGGTTCGATTTCACGTGCGAAATCTATCGCCAGGCGGGGCTTTCGACAAAGGTGCTGCCTGTGACGACTGCGGAATATGGCTTGAGCAAGGCGGCGCGTCCGTTCAACAGTCGATTGGATAAGAGTAAACTTGTGGCTGCCGGGTTCAATCCGCTCCCTACGTGGCAGGACGCTTTGGCAAGGTATTTAAAGGAGATTGGAGACTAAAATGGGTAAATTCAATTTTATCAAGACAAGTATTGAAGGCGTGATGGTTATTGAACCGACAGTCTATGGCGACCATCGCGGCTATTTCATGGAAACCTACAACCAGGGCGAGTTCAACGCCGCTGGCCTCAACATGGTCTTTGTGCAGGACAACGAGTCCCGCAGCAAGAAGGGCGTGCTCCGCGGGCTGCACTTCCAGAAGAAGAACCCGCAGGGGAAGCTGGTGCGCGTTATTGAGGGCGAAGTGTTTGACGTTGCAGTGGATCTTCGCAAGGGGAGTCCGACGTTTGGCAAGTGGGAGGGCGTCGTGCTCTCCGCCGAGAAGAAGAACCAGTTCTACATTCCGGAAGGATTTGCGCATGGCTTTGTGGTGCTCAGCGAGACTGCGACGTTCGTGTACAAGTGCACGCGTCTCTATGATCCGAAGGACGAGGGCGGCCTTATGTGGAATGACCCCGCCATCGGCATCGAGTGGCCGGTGGGCGATGGTTTCGAACCGCTCCTGAGCGAAAAGGATACGAAGAATCCGCTGTTGAAGGATCTCGGATTCGCTTTTGAACTTTAATATGCGACAGCGCCGAATGCGCGAGGAAAAATCATGAAGAACATAGTCATTACCGGCGGTGCTGGTTTTATCGGGAGCCATGTGGTTCGCCTGTTTGTGAACAAGTATCCGGAATACAATATCATTAACTTGGACAAGTTGACCTACGCGGGGAACCTCGCGAACCTCAAGGACATCGAGGATAAGCCCAATTACAAGTTCGTGAAGATGGACATCTGCGACTTTGATGCATTCTACAAGTTGATGCAGGACGAACATGTAGATGGCATCATTCACCTGGCCGCAGAAAGCCACGTGGATCGCTCCATCAAGGACCCGTTCACCTTCGCCCGCACGAACGTGATGGGCACGCTGACTTTGCTCCAGGCCGCAAAGCTCTACTGGGAAAGCCTCCCGGAAAAGTACGAGGGCAAGCGCTTCTACCACATCTCGACCGACGAAGTCTACGGCGCCTTGAAGATGAACCATCCGGAAGGCATCACGCCACCGTTCACGACGACTGCTTCCAGTTCCGAACACCATTTGGCTTACGGCGAAGACTTCTTCTACGAGACGACGAAGTACACGCCGCATAGCCCGTACTCTGCTTCGAAGGCTGGCTCCGACCACTTTGTGCGTGCATTCCACGATACTTACGGCATGCCGACGATTGTGACGAACTGCAGCAACAACTACGGTCCGTACCAGTTCCCGGAAAAGTTGATTCCGCTCTTCATCAACAACATCCGACACAAGAAGCCGCTGCCGGTTTACGGCAAGGGCGAAAACGTGCGCGACTGGCTCTTCGTAGAAGACCACGCCCGTGCCATCGACGTGATTTTCCATAACGGAAAGATTGCCGAAACGTACAACATCGGCGGCTTCAACGAATGGAAGAACATCGACATCATCAAGGTCGTCATCAAGACTGTGGATAAACTCTTGGGCCGCGCAGAAGGCGAAGACTTGAATCTCATCACTTACGTGACCGACCGCTTGGGCCATGACGCCCGCTACGCGATTGACTCCTCCAAGCTCCAGAAGGAACTTGGCTGGGAACCGTCGTTGCAGTTCGAGGAAGGAATTGAAAAGACTGTGCGCTGGTACTTGGACAACCAGGAATGGCTCGACAACATCACCAGCGGCGATTACGAAAAGTATTACGAGAACATGTACAAGAACCGCTAGTTTTTTTTCAGTAGCTTGTTGATGTAAAAAATGGCGATGCAGAATTAAGTGCGTCGCCGTTTTTGTTTTTATACAAAATAATGAGCTAATCTACTTCGCGTTTCTGACGGCGTTCAGTAGCTTGTTTAGGCGGTTCTTGATTTCATCCCAGTTGCCATCCTGCATCAGTTTGGCGTTGAAGATGCTGCCACCGAAGGCGAGGAGGTCTGCGCCTGCCTTGATGAAGTCTGCTGCGTTTTCTGCGGAGACGCCGCCGCAGGCGAGAAGCGGTATGTCGCGGAAGGGCCCCCGCAATGCCTTGATGTATTCGGGGCCTCCGGCGCAGTTGACGGGGAAAATCTTTACGGCGGTGGCGCCCAGGTCGTATGCCTTCTGCACTTCGGTCGGTGTGAGTGCCCCTGGGATGATGGGGACTCTTTCGGAAGCGGCCGCGCGGATGATGTTTGAACGCGTATTAGGCGTCACAATGAAGCTTGCTCCTGCGAATAGCGCTTTGTTGAGGTCGTTGTCGTGGCGGACTGTTCCTGCACCGACCTTGATGTTGTAAGGCTTGCATGCCGCTTTTAAGGCAGAGATGATTTCTGCTGCACCTTCTGTGTTCATGGTGACTTCGATTGCCTTGAGACCACAGTCGCTTGCCGTCTTTGCGCAAATTTCTTCAGAGTTTCGCGGAATATCGCGGAGGATGCCGATGACCGGCATGGGCTTTAAAAATTCAAGAAAATCCATAATGTACCCGTTTGGATAATTTCATTGATAATATAGCTCAATTTTTCGAAAGATGGATACTTTTCATTTTGCTTGAGCTTTATCATAAAAAAAATAACGTTTATGTCAGTTTGTCTGGCATAAACGCATTTTGAATAGGCTTATGAAAATATTTAGTACAGTAATTTTGAGGTAATGACGATATTGTCGAAACTCCCGGAAGTGTAAGCGTTCCCTTTGGAATCATCGGTACAGCATGCGGACTTGTAGCCTACGAGGATGGTGTTGCCATAGTCTGTATAGCCTTTTCCTCTTGTAGAGGGGCTGTATCCGGTGTCTGTTTGCGTTGAGCCTATCATTGTGCCGTTGACATAAAGCGAAATGACTTGGCCATCCCATTGACCTGCAATTTTGTTCCAGCCGCTGTTTAATGATAATGTCCCGCTGGCTTTAATAGTTTTGTTGGCGATATTTTTGTAGAAAATCAGCTTATCATCGTATTTTATGAATGTCAAGCGTCCTTCGTCAGAACCGATTAAGGCGGCTTTGTTCATGTTAAAAAAGTTTTCGTCAGGTTTAAATGAAAATTCAAATGTGCCCTGCGGAATGGAGTCGTTCAAAGTGGCCAACTGGAGCATTGAACCTTGCGAAAGCATGGCTGCATTGCCGTTTTCTCCTTCAATTAGGGGAACTTCGTAGTCAAACCCTTTGTCAAAGTCTTCGTAAAGAATGGTGAATTCGTCTATGGGGAGAATTTCTGAACTTGTTGAGGTATCTGAGCAAGCGACAAGTCCTAATAGGGCTATTGAGGAGGTAAGAAACTTTTTCATGTATTATTTCCGTTATCTTCAAATATAAAAAACGTTTATGCTGAATTATTGACATAAACGTTTTTTTTACCTAGGAAGAAATTTTAGTATAATAATTTAGTCGTTATCAAAATGTTGTCGATGTTACCAAAGGTGTATGTGTTTCCTTGCGTATCATCTGTGCAGCAGCTGGATTTGTACCCGACGAGAATGGAATTGCCGAATGGTGCCTTGGTCGTGTCGCGGATTGATGGGCTGTATCCGGTATTCGTTTCGGTTTTGTTAATCATTTCCCCGTTGACGTAGAGCGAGATTGATTCACCGTCCCATTGGCCTGCAATTTTGTTCCATCCGTCTTTCAGTTCAAATTTACCGCGGACGCTGATAACCTTGTCTTCAAGGTTCTTGAAAAAGACCAGTTCTTCGTTAATTTTCAAGATGGTCAGGCGTCCTTCATCGGAACCGACTAGAGCGGCATTCTTCAAAGTAGCGAAATTTTCATCGGGCTTGAAGGAAAATTCAAAAGTTCCTTGAGGAATGGAGTCGTTCAAGGCTGCAAGTTGAACCATGTCTTCCCATTTTAATGATGCTGCCTTGCCGATTTCGCCATCGGTCAATTCTACGCCGTAGTCGATGTCTTTTTCGAAATCTTCAAAGTAGGTGAAGTTGCTGTCCACGATGTCTGGAGCTATGGACAAGGTGTCTTCTGCAAGACTGGAGGAACTTTCGATAATTTCTTCGGAAGAGCTGGATGCTGTAATCAGAGTGTCCAACTTGAAACTTGCAGAACTTTTAACGGAGTCTACGCTAGAGCTGGAGCTTTCGATAATTTCCTCGGAAGAACTTGAGAATGTTTTGACGGTGTCTGCGCTGGAACTGGAAACTGCAAGGCCCTCGTTTTTATAGCGAGGAATATTGGATATGCGAACTTGGTCAAATGCGCCGCTGGTGGTCATGGCGCTGTACTGGCCCGGACCTTCCATGCAGCAGCTGCTCTTGTAGCCTGCGACAAGAAGGTTGCCATATTTTACAGGGCGGATTGAAGGCTGATAACCTTCTGCATGCGCTTTCTTTGCGATGAGAGTGTCGTTTACCCAGACGCTGATGAACCCGTCTCCCCATTGACCGGCAATTTTGTTCCAACCATCATTGAATTTTACATCACCCATGACGTAGTAATGAATGTCTGCATGGTTTTTCTGGAATACAATTTGCTTGTTCTTGACAAAGAAGTGTATGCGAGATTCGTCGTTTCCAAGAAGGGTTCTTGCTTTTTCTTCGAAGAAGTCGCTGCCAGGCTTGAACCAAAATTCAACGGTTCCTGCGGGAATGGTGTCGAGCAAATTGATGGAGAGTGGAGCCACTTCACCGGATTCCAAGGAAACTGCGTTGCCGCAGACACCTTCGACAAGCTTGCCTTCCCTGTAAATTTCTTCCATTTCATCCATGTAAATGGTATTGCTGTCCATGCGGAGGCCGTTGTCGCACTTGGAGTTGGCCTTGGAAGATTCAACGTCGGTGTCCAGGATGCCATTTTTTTCGAAGTAATTGGCGACGCCTTCATCACGCAGACAGGCCCAAAGGGCTTTTGAATCGTCGTTTCGCTTGGTATAGTTGTCTTGGCTGACAACGGATTCCGAATTTTCGGAACAGGCTATCATACCTAATGCGATTAAGGATGGAAAAATTATTTTTTTCATTATTTTCTCCAAGGTATTTATTTCGCATTATATTATACAAAAAATAATTTCTCTTTTCTACCCTTATAATACAAAATACAAATATGTGTGATTTTGACGATAACATTTTGTATTGAAAATCTTTTGAGATTGGTTGGTAAATTTTCGAAAACTGCTTTTTTGTTCACTAAACAACGCTAAGTGTCACAAAGTGACAGTGTGGTTTTGTTATATTGATAGTCATGGCAACGAAAGGCAAAAAAGAAATCGAATATTTGTGTACAGAATGCGGCAATACAACGCCGAAGTGGGCGGGAAAGTGCCCGTTCTGCGGTGCGTGGAGCACGCTCAAGGAACATGCTGTAGAGCATGTTGTTGCGTCACGAGGACTGGGTGGTCCGGTTCACAAGGTTGTTTCATTGAAGGATGTTGCGACCGAGGATACGCTGCGGCTGAGTTCTGCCAATGTGGAGTTTGACCGTGTTCTCGGTGGTGGATTTGCGCCTGGTTCCCTGATTTTAATCGGTGGCGACCCTGGCATCGGCAAGTCTACGCTTGTGCTTACGACGCTTGCAACGATGAATGCTGCTGGTGTGAAGGCGCTCTATGTGAGTGGCGAAGAAAGTGCTTGTCAGGTAAAGCTTCGCAGTGAACGTCTGAATGTTTCTGGAAGCGATATGCTGCTTCTCTGTGAAACGAGTCTTGAAAAAATTATCGAACAGGCAAAGGAAATCAAGCCGCAGGTGCTGGTTATCGATTCTATCCAGACTGTGTACAAGGGCGATTTGGCGGGGACACCTGGGTGTGCGACTCAGCTGCGTGAATGCACCTTGGACTTGATGGTATTTGCGAAAAATTCAGGATGTATCACGATTCTGATTGGCCATGTGACCAAGGATGGTCAGATTGCCGGACCGCGCATTTTGGAACACATGGTGGATACTGTTGTCTATTTTGAAGGGGACCGCAATCACCAATACCGCCTGTTGCGAACCATCAAGAACCGCTTTGGTGCAACGGATGAAATCGGAGTCTTCGAAATGACTAGCCACGGATTGAATCCGGTCCTGAACCCGAGCAAGGTCTTTTTGCAGGAGGGAATGCCTCCGACACCGGGGAGTGTTGTCTGCTGCACCATGGAAGGTTCGCGAGCGCTATTGTTCGAGACGCAGGCCTTGGTCGGACAGTCCAATTTCGCTGTGCCGCAACGAGTGGCCGCTGGCATTGACCAGAAGCGTTTGACGATTATTCTTGCGCTTTTGGAAAAGTTCGGTGGACTTACGATTGGCTCTTCTGACGTGTTTGTGAGCATTGCTGGAGGCATGAAGGTGAATGAGGCTTCTTCGGACTTGGCTTTGGCTTTGGCGGTCGCAAGTAACCACCTGGGCATACCACTGTCGAGGCAGACGATTGCTATCGGGGAGTTGGGGCTTTCTGGGGAAGTTCGCAGCGTGAGTCTTTTAGATCAGCGCCTTAAAGAAGCGAGCCGTCTCGGTATGAACGAGGCGATTGTTCCTGCGTACCATAAGGTGCCTGAGTCGCTTGGCTGTATGAAAATTATTTGTGTCCACAACCTTGCGGAGGCTATAAGCTGGTTGATGGATAAGAAATAGCCGCTGATGCTTTCTGTTTTGAAAATGAATTGCAAATTTGGATAAATAAAAAAAAGACGCTCTTACGAGCGCCTTTTTCAAATTCGTTAAAGTAGGGATTACTTCTTGCCGGTGAAGCCGTAAGCACGCGGATCGAAACCGTTCGGGAAACGGGTTCTTGTGTCGAAGAGAACTCTTCTAGCTGTGAACTTTTCAATCTTTGCGTTGCTGAGGTTTGCGCCAGAGAAGTCAACGTCTTCCATCTTGGTGTCGGCGTTGATCTTCACGTCTTCCATGTTGGCGTTGATGAATGTGACCTTGACGAGCTTAGCTCCGTTGAACGTTGCACCCGGAAGTTGGGCTCCGTTGAAGGAGGAACGTTCAATGGTGGAGTTGGCGAAGTTTGCCTTGGTAAGGTCGGCGTTATCGAAAATGTTCTTGAACACGTATGCTCCGTCAAAAACGGCCTTCATGAGTTCTGCGTTCTGGAACACATTCTTGGAAACTTCGGTATCATAGAAGGATGCTTTGTTGAGCTTCGTCTTTTCGAAGTGGGTGTTTGCAACGGAACCCTTATCGAAAATCACTCCGGTCAAGTCCTGACCCGCGAACTTCATGTTCTTGACGGTTGACTGTGCGAACTTGGCCTTCTGGAGCTGGGTCTTGGAGAGGTCCACGTCGTTGAAGGTGGTGAGGGAAAGGTCTGCTTCCTGGAGGTTCACGTTGTTGAATTCTGCACCACCGAATTCTGCCTGGGAAAGACCTGCCTTGGCGAAGTTGACATTGTTCAAGTTTGCGCCCTTGAAGTTTGCGGCAATCAAGTTGCAAGCGGTGAAGTCAGTCTTGTTGAGGACTGCCTTCTTGAGGTTGCTGTTTGCCATCAAGGAACGAGAGAAGTTTGTGTTCGTGAGGTTTGCCTTGCCGAAGTCAGCACCGGTGAGGTCAACATCGATGACGGATGCCTGGGTGAGGTCTGCCTTGCTGAAGTCCGTGTTTTCGGAGACCTTCATGGCGTCAAGACGTGCTGTCTTCAAGTTTGCTTCCGGGAACTGGCTGTCGAGGAGCGTTGCACGGTAGAGGTTTGCACCTTCCATGTTGGCTCCTTCAAAAGAGGATGAACGAATGTCTGCACCGCTAATGATTGCCTTGACCAGGTTTGCGTTTTCAAAGTTGGCGTTGTTGATAACCGCGTTTTGGAACGATACCTCAGGGAGACTTGCTCCGGAAAAGTTCGGGGATTCACCTGTTGCGCGCTGGAAGTCGGTGACATTCTTGATGGCTCTTGCCTTGCTAAAATTGTATCCATCGATACGCTTGTCGCGGAAAGACGTGTTTAAGTCCTTTCCGGAATATTCCTGGGCAAAAGCATTCAGCGAAAGTGCGCTGAGCAGGCAGAGACCAAACTTATAGACATTCTTCATATTCATATGTAAAATTTCCTCTGTGGAAAAATTCAAATAACGGATAGCCCTAAAATAACTAAAAAAAATGGAAAACTAACAAATAAAAGAAAAAACTCACTAAATAAATGCTAATTTTACGTACGAAATGCAAAAAAGCCTAGCTGAAGATTACGATGTAGTGGTCTGTGGGGCCGGTCCTGCCGGTCTTATGGCCGCTTGTACTCTTGGAAGATTGACGGCCGGTGCCAGACGAATCTTGCTTTTGGATAAAAAGGAACCTTGGAAGGAGCCCATTTTTTGTGCGGAAGCAGTTTCTGCGCATCGCTTGAATGAGCTTTGGCCTTTGGATGAATCCTGGATTCGTGGAAATATTTCCGGAATTTACTTTACGTCACCCAAGGGGTATCGGGCTGAATTTTACAGCAAGGACTGCGGTCGCCTGTTGGACCGCTCCAAGTTCCACCATGCACTTGCGGATGGATGCGTTAGTGCGGGTGTTGAATGCCGTTTTGACGCCCTTGTCCAAAAACTTTTCCGTTGTGAAGATGGTTCGTGGAATATTGATTTTGTACAAGGTGGCGAAAATAAGAGCGTGAGTGTGAAGGCTGTCGTGGATGCTTCTGGACCGGGAGCTCGCTTGACGCATGGCGTTGAGTGCCTTGAGGGAATTGAATCTGGCGATACGGATTTGGAGCCTGCCGTTTTTGCTGTTGTCGAAGGGATTGAACATAGCCGTGAACATATCGAACTTTTCTATGGTAGCGAGTTTCCGAATGGTTATGGCTGGATTTTCCCGCGTGATGGAAAAGAAGTGAATGTGGGATTCGTGCTTGGAAAGGACTCCAAGACGGGTGTTTCTCTTCGAAGCAAACTGATGTCGTTTATCGATAAGCGCTATCCTTCCGCGCAGGTCAAGGCTGTTTATGGCGGCATGATTGCCTGCGGACAGTCAAACAAGCCGTTGGCGAAATGCGGACTTTTCAAGGCGGGAGATGCCGCGAGTTGCGTCAATCCGATGAGTCGCTCTGGAATTGTGGAAGCGATTCTCTGCGGAAAGATTGTTGCGGAATCTGTGCGCGATTGGCTGGATGCAGCTGATGACGTGTCGCGTAAACAAGTGGAATCTGCTGTACTCGACCGTTGGATGAAATCCTTGGGCAAGACGCATGAGCAGATTGCTCGCGCCAAGAAGAGTTTTGCAAGTGTTTCCGACAGGCAGTTCGACAAGGCTGCCGAGCGACTTTCCAAATTGCCTCGCGAAAAACAGACTTTATTCAGAATCTTCTTCAGCGTATTGTGGTCTTGTCCGTCGCTGATTTGGAAGATGCGTTCCTTTTTGCATTAGTGATGATTATGGCTGATACGATTTTAGAGCGTCAAGAGCAAGTGCGTCAGAAGTTCGCCTCCTTTGCGGATCCGGATGATAAGTGGAAGTTCCTGTTGGACCTGGCCCGTGAGCATAAGGGCATGGATGCCTCGCTGAAGGCTGAAAAGTTCATCATCCAGGGGTGTGCCTCGACGATGTACCTCGTGCCGAACTTTGTAGGTGGCAAAATCCATTTTGAAATGGACGTGGAAGGTGGGACGACGAACCCGCTGATTAGCCGCGGTCTCGGCGCCCTGGCTCTGAAAATTTACAACGACATGGCTCCTGCGGAAATTCTTTCGGTGGATCCTGCATTTTTCCAGCAGATTGGTTTGAATGTAGGACTGTCTCCGACGCGTTCCAATGGCTTTGCGAGCCTTGTAAAACAGATTTATTTGTATGCACGCGTCTTTGACGCAATTTCAAAAAAGTAAGGTGAAAAATGGCATTTAGTTTCTTGAGCGGAAAGAGCCCCTTTGACGAGGCTGAGGAAAAACTGGAAGCGGGCGAGGTCGTTAACGGCAAGCCGAAACTTCCGAAGGCTCCGGTGATGGGCTGGCAGGATGGCGTGTTCTTGTTGGTACTTGCCGGTTTGATTGTCGGTGGCTACTATTACTATCAGTATGCCAAGCAGAAAAGCGCCGACTTGTTTGCGAAATGCGACGGTCTCTATGTTGCGGCTGAGACTGAACCTGTGAAGTATGCAGATGCCGAGGCCTGTTACAATGAAACTTGGGATCTGGGCTTTGTGAGCGATTCCATGGAAGTGCTTCGCCAGAACCGCCTGGGCGTTATTGAGGATATGCGCAATCACCTGAAGGATCTCTATACCGAAGCGATGGATGCCATGGCGGATAATGATTCTCTCAAGGCGTACAAGATTGTGGATGAATATAATGGTCCGATGCTTTTGAATCAGGGGGACCGCAAGGATTGGGACAAGGTGGCCGTGAATGCTCACGAGGCGATTGTCGCTGATTCCATTGCGAAGGCTGTTGCCGCCGCTGCAAAGGCGACTGCGGATTCGCTTGCGAAGGTGAAGGCTGATTCCATCGCTGCCGATTCCATCGCGAAGGCTGCGAAGAAGACGAAGCGCAAGCGCAAGTAAAAATCGCAAAAAAATGAAAAACGGATTTCAGTGAGAGCTGAATCCGTTTTTTGTATATGAATTAGATGATGAATTTTAGGTCGGAGTCGTAAATACGGCTCAGATTTTTGTCAGCGTAATGTCGCGTTCGTTTTCCGAGACAATTTCAATTTTGACGACGTGGGTGATGCCTGCGTCGTTTTCATTCAGGCGTTCAGGCCACTCAATGAGACTTATGCCGCTTTCGAGGTAATCCGGGTCCATGCCGACTTCGTAGAGATCGGAGCCGCCTTCGAGTCGGTACAGGTCGAAGTGGAAAATCGGCGGATTGTTCGGGTATTCGTGAAGGATGGTGTAGGTGGGGGAGCAGACGGTTCCCTCGTACCCGAGTCCCTTGCAGATGCCCCTGCTGATAACGGTCTTGCCTGCGCCGAGGTTCCCGTACAGGGCGACTTTGTCGCCGACTTTCAGTGTCCTGGCGAATTCGACCGCCCAGTTGTATGTCTCGTCTTCAGATGAAAAAAGCATGACGCAAAGATAGCTTATAAAGTGAATAGTGAATTACTAAAGCTTTTCCTTGTACTGCTCGTAGGTGAATTTGTGGAGCAGATGGAACTTGCCCGATTCATCGAACTTGCCAATGCTCGGGTGACGCACTCCATTGAAGAATGTCGTTTTCACCATGGTGTAGTGAATCATGTCCTCAAAGATAATCTTGTCACCGACTTGAAGCGGCTTGTCGAAGGAAAAGTCTCCGAGTTGGTCACCGGCGAGACAGGTGTTGCCTGTTAACTTGTATGTGTATTTCTTTTCGCCGGGGAAAGCGGCTCCGATGACGCTTGGACGGTACGGCATTTCGAGGCAGTCCGGCATGTGTGCGCTTACGGATACGTTCAAGATGGCGATGTCCATTTCGTTGTGGACGATGTCGCCGACACTTGCGACGAGTTCGCCTGTCTGCCAGCCAATGGCTTCGCCTGGTTCCATGACGACTTGCAGATGCGGGTAGCGGCCCATGAAATCCTTGAGAATGCGGACGAGTTCATCGCGATGGTAGTCTTTGCGGGTGATGTGGTGGCCACCGCCGAAGTTGACCCACTTCATTTGCGGAAGGTACTTGCCGAAGTGCTTTTCGAATGCGGCGAGAACGCCTTCAAGGGCGTCTGCATCCTGTTCACAGAGGGCGTGAAAATGTAGACCGTCGATGCCGTCCAAAAGTTCCGGCTTGAATTCCGCTTCAGTGACACCCAGTCGGGAAAATTTTCCGCAGGGGTTGTAGAGATCTGTTTCTACAGTAGAAAATTGCGGATTGACGCGGATGCCTGCGCTGACGCCATGGCTTTGCACCTTGCTCTTGAATCGCTGCCACTGAGAAAAACTGTTGAAGGTGATGTGGTCCGCTGCGTCGAGAATCTGGTCAATTTCATCGTCGTCGTAGACAGGCGCGAATACGTGGACTTCCTTGCCCATTTCCTGCTTGGCTAAAAGAGCTTCGTTCAGACTGCTTGCGGTTGCTCCTGGGAGGTATTCTCCAATCAGCGGGAAGGAACGCCAGAAACTGTATCCTTTGAGTGCGCAGATGATTTTGACGCCGGTTCTGTTCTGGATATCTGCGAGGATTTCCATATTGCGGCGGAGACGGGTTTCGTCTAAAACGAAACAGGGACTTGGAACTTGTGTATAATCGAGCATACGTAAAAGATAGAAAAAGTAATAAGGTTGTAGGTGTCTGGCCCCAATTCATTGTTTCAAAGCTCAAAGAGATTTCACTCTTCACTTTTCACTATTCCCTATTCACTATTCCCTCGTTTCGCCTAAACAATCCAGCTATCACTTTTTTAAATTTAAAGACGCATTCACAAGAGGTTTTGTGTCGCGGAAGAAAATTGGATTTGCTGTTCTTGGCTTGATGGCGGTTGCACTTGGCGCTTGCAATCTTTTTTGCGGTGCCGTAAACATTGCGCCTGGCGAATTGATAAAGGCGTTTTTTGAATCCAATTCGGATTCCATGGCCGCAAACATTCTCTGGAATTTGCGTATTCCGCATTTAGTGGCGGCTATCCTTGCGGGGGCTTCGCTCTCGGTTTCGGGGCTTGCGCTGCAGAATATTTTTCGCAATCCGCTGGCGGGCCCCTTTGTGCTTGGCATTAGCAGCGGGGCGAGTCTCGGTGTGGCGCTTGCGCTTTTGGCGGGGCTTAGCTTCGGTGGGCTAGGCGTTCTCGGAGGTGCATCTGTTGGTGCGTTTCTTGTCGCGATGCTTATCATGGGGGTGGCGAGTCGCTTTTCGCGTGTTTCTGTGCTGTTGATTGTTGGACTTTTGCTTGGCTATTTTATTGACTCGGCGGTGAGTCTCCTAATTGCTGGATGCTCTGCGGAATCGCTTCGCGTTTATGTGTCGTGGGGCATGGGAAGTTTTGGAAGATTGACCTTGGAACAAGTTTGGACTTTTGCCGTTCCCGTCGTAGTTGGAGTCGGCTTGATTTTGAGCGCGATGAGGTATTTGAATACGTCCTTGGTGAGTGACGATTTTGCGCAAAGTCTTGGCGTAAACGTGAAACGCTCCAGGTTGCTTGTGCTGCTTGGTGCGAGTGTCCTTGCCGGGGTGACGACTGCTTTTTGCGGACCGGTGTCCTTCATCGGTATTGCCGTTCCGCATCTTTCCTTTATGTTGTTCAAAACGACGAATTGCCGAATCTTGCTGCCGGGAACATTGCTTTGCGGCGTGAATCTTGCTCTTTTGGCGGCGCTTTTCCCGGTGAGTGTTCCGCTGAATGCCATCTTGTCGATTGTCGGTGTGCCTGTTATTTTGTGGGTCCTTTTGCGTAGTGCCAAGGCGGGAGATTTGGAATGAGTTGCTTTGGTGAAAATGAAGCTTTGCTTTTGACGGAGAAACTTCTGTTCGGCTATTCGCTTAAAGGTCGAAAAAAATCCTTTGCAGGTGCTTTTGACTTTGTTCTCAATGTGGGCGAAGTGGTTGCCTTGATGGGCGAAAACGGATGCGGCAAAAGTACGCTTTTAAAGACGCTTTCTGGAATGATTGCGCCACTGGACGGAAGCGTGATTTTGGATGGTCGCCCGTTATTGGATTGGGCTAGTCGCGAAAGGGCGCGTCGTGTGGCGCTTGTGCGCATGGGACTCGCTCTTCCGAGTCGCATGAGTGTGAGAGAATTTGTGAATCTTGGCCGCTCGCCGTATTCTGCGATGCTTGACAGTCGTTCTGCCGAGGATGTCCGCATTGTCAATGAAGCCATGGAACTTTTGGATGTGTCGCAGTTTGCTGAACGACTTGTTTCTGAATTGAGCGATGGCGAACGAAGCCGCGTCTATTTGGCATGTGCGATGGCGCAGCAGGTGAAGGTTCTGCTGTTGGATGAACCGAATGCTTTTTTGGACATTCCGCGTAGTCATGCGCTTTTCCGCACCCTGCGAAAAGTTGCGGCAGAGCGCCGTATTGGAATCATCGTTTCGACGCATTCGATGGAATATGCACAAAAATATTGTGACCGCATCATGGTGATTGATAAGCGGACGGTGAGAGTTGCACCTGCGACTGAAGCGCTTGCGATGGGGCTTTTGGACTGGACGCAACCTGGAATGGATTCATGAATTGTACTAAATTAATTTGTTCGCCCCTTGCTTTGAGCACTTGCGCTTTGCTTTTGTCCTGTGCTGGAAGTAAAAATGAAAGCGCTGAAAACTTGATGCCGCAGGAAAATTTATCGCAGCAGTCGGATAGACATTTTTTGTGGAAGGTCTCTGACGAGGATTCGTTTGTCTGGGTTCTCGGCAGTATGCATTTTGGCGATACCACGTTTTATCCGATGGATACCGTTATCGAAAATGCCTTTTACGATGCTGAAGAATTGGCTGTTGAAATCAATGTGAACAATGATACCGTGAGTCAGCAATTGACTGAACAGCGACAAGATTTGGGAACTTTGCCTGATGGCGTTACGCTGCAGCAAGTGCTTCCCGAAGAAATGTGGAAAACGTTGGACAGCATTTGCGACGATTGGAACTACCCGATTGCGAATTTGATGAAGCTCCGTCCGTGGAATGCGGCAACGATGCTAAGCTCTGTCGCCATTCAGCGCACGGGAATCGATGCGAGCATGGGTGTGGATGCGGTGCTGCTGGAACGCGCTGAATCAGAAGGAAAGCGTATCGTTGAAATCGAAACGGCGAGCGAACAGATTGGGGCCTTGGCAGGAAATGCCGCTGATACATCAGAATCGAAAACTTCTGCGGATACGACTGCGCCCGTTAACGATGAAGATGGAATCTACTATCTGCATAATACATTGCGCGAAATTTCGAAGTTGGATTCCATGGTTTCCACGATGATTACCGCCTGGAAATCCGGAAACGATTCGCTTTTGAATCTCGTTTTGGAAACGCAGAATCCGTCTGAAAATTCCGAGGTGGAACGTCGGCTTGAGGAAAATCTCTATACGAAAAGAAATGAAAAAATGGCTGATGCCATCGCGATGTTCCTGAAAGAAAATCGTAATATTTTTATTGTTGTCGGGGTTGCGCACTTGGCACTAAATACGGGCAATGTCATTGAGTTGCTTGAAAATCGCGGCTACAAATTGCAACGTTTTTGAAAGTTTAAAAAAATTGAAAACATAAAAAAACGCAATTTCTGTGTGCTTCTTTTCATGTTAAAATAGTAAGAAAATAAGTGAAATTGGACTTTCCCGAAAAATGTTTAATTGCTAAATATGGACAAATCTTTTTGGGAGTTCAAAATGAAAATTTTTTCAAAGATTGTGTTGCTCAGTGCTCTTGCTTGCGGAACTGCTGCATGGAGTGCGGAAAAATGCGAAGAGGGTTCGAAATTCGGTGCGATAAGCATTGAAATGCGTGATGGTAAGTTGACTGCTGTTATCGATAGTACTGTTAAACCGAAAAGTGGTTATGAAGATGAAATTAAAGTTGATATAAAGGAAAATGAAAGCTGCGAAGTTCAAGCTGTTGTTGTCAATAGAACTTTTGCAGGTTCATGGGGGGTTCCTTCTACAATAATGTTCCCTTTTGCGATGCCGAAAAAGGATTGTGTTCAAGGGCAAATTTATGAAATAACGAATATTGAAACCGCGACAAAGGACGATGGCTCGTTAAAGTATACTGTAGTGGCTGCTGATAACAATCAGGGTGCGATTGTAGCGAATAGACCTTATTTTGTTAAACAAACGTATATGGGGGAGGAAAATAAGTACTTAACTATACGTAGTGACAATGATTGTGCTCCTTTTACACTTGTTCCTCAATCGGTTGGTGATGCCGGTGTGTTGCGCATAGAAGATGAAAATAAAAATTTTACGGACTGGGTTTTTAGAGGAACATTTGAATATAAAGAATGGAAAAAGGATGACCCTGATTTAGGACGTGTCTATGGTTTTGCAAAATATCCTAAGGAAGAAAAAAATATTGTTAGGGGACAGTTTGTGAAAGCCGCTGCTGGTGCGTATATTTTGCCTCTTCGAGCCTATTTTGCTTATGAACCTCAAAAGCCTCAAGGTGTTCGAGCTATGGATGTTTCGAATGGTATAGCATCTCTTGATAATGTGAATCTTCCCGAAAATGTAGAGGTGCAGTTCATGGATGAAAATGGAGAACTTACGGGTATTTCTACGATGAATCCTAGAACTGGTGTATTTGTCGAGAGTAAATGGTTTGATACTAAGGGACGCAAAATGAACCAGAAGCCTACGACAAAGGGAGCCTTCTTCAACAAAGGCAATAAAGTTTTGGCAAGGTAAGGGTATTTGATATGGAAAAGAAAGAATATATTGCCCCTAAAATGGAAATTTTTGAATATAAAGGTAATGTTGAATTTTTGTTACAAGGATCGCCTGAGTTAAATAAATGTAGGATGTGTGGGAATGACGGCATTTATGATGATCAGTTTGACTAATATTTGTAAAGTCAATTTCTGTCGCGCATAATTTTACTATTATGTAGCTATGCAGAGCGACTTGTTCTTTAAAATTCTCAGGGCGGCTTTAGGGCTGCCCTTTGCCATTGATGAAAATGCTGATTTTAGCAATGTTTCTCCTGAGATTTGGAAAGAGTTCTTCATTTTTGCACAAAAACAGTCCCTTTTGGGAATTGCATTCGCTGGCGTTTGCAATTTGAAAATAGAACTGCCCCGGAAAATTTATCTTGGCTGGTCCATGCGTGTCGAGGCTATTCGCGGCCTAAATGCTCGGATGAATGATGCCGCTGTCAAGTTGACGGAACTTTTTGCCGCGCAAGGTCGCAGTACCGCGATTTTCAAAGGACAGGCGAATGCCCGGTTGTATCCGGATCCTGCTTTAAGGCAACCGGGCGATATCGACATCTGGGTCAGCGGTGGCAGAACGTCGGTGCTTAAACTTCTTGCCGATTTAAATTTCCCAAAGGATCCTGATGTTTCGGAAATCCATGCGCATGTGCCCGAGGAAATGTTCGGCGTCCCTGTCGAGGTCCATTTTATAACCGGCGGGGGAGTGTACGATCCTTTTGCCAATCGCCGTTTGCGCGCATTCCTGGATGCGCAAGTTCTCAGGTCGCAAAAGGTGGAGGAGGGCTTCTTTGTGCCTCCGATGGAATTCGCCTTGTGCATGCAGCTTGCCCATATTTACAGGCATTTCCTGGGTCTTGGAATAGGTCTCCGTCAGCTGATGGATTACTTTGTTCTATTACAGCATGCGACGGATCAAGAACGAAATTCCGTTTCTGGACAAATTAAATCCTTCGGCTTGCTGCATATTGCAGGCGCAGTCATGTGGATTCTCGGAGAATATTTTGGCCTCTCTCCAGAAAAAATGCTTTGCAAGCCCAATGCCTCTTGTGGCAAAATGCTCTACGAAGAAATTATGGAAGGCGGCAATTTTGGAAGTCACGCCAAGCGAAAAAAAGGCTCCGTTTTCATGTGGTGGCTCAAGAACCGTTTGCGCCTTGTGCGATTGCTTCCCTTTGATTTTTGCGGAGTCGGCTGGTACTTGCTTCAATACTGGGGAAAGTTTATTTGCTACATTCCTTTGCGTCTGCGCTTGTTCGTGAAGTTCTCGAGGCAGAGGAAAAATTCCCAGTCAATTCGAAAATGATGAAGTAAAAAAAGACCGCGATTTCTCGCGGTCTCTTTTGCTATTCAAAGCTTGTTGCTTTGTCTAGGCAATGCGAATGCGACATTCGCACTACGTTTGACTTATAAGCTTATTTCTGCTTCGGCATCTGCACGGCGATGTGGATGTCCTGCAACTGCTGGAGGTCCACTTCGCTCGGGCTCTGGTCCATCGGGCTAGAAGCACTCGTGTTCTTCGGGAATGCGATGAAGTCACGGATGGATTCTTCACCTTCCATGGTGGCGACAACGCGGTCGAGGCCGAAGGCGAGGCCACCGTGCGGAGGAGCGCCGTACTTGAAGGCGTCGACGAAGAAGCCGAACTTTTCTTTCACCTGTTCTTCGGTGAGGCCCAGCAGGCGGAACACCTTTTCCTGGACTTCCGGGTTGTGGATACGGATGGAACCGCCACCCACTTCGACACCGTTCAGCACGAGGTCGTAGGCTTCGGCGTTGCAATCCTTGAGGTTGCCACTGAGCATCATGTCCAAATGTTCCGGAAGCGGGTTCGTGAACGGATGGTGCATGGCCATGTAGCGGCCTTCGGTGTCGCTGTATTCGAACATCGGGAATTCGGTAATCCACACAAATTCGCGCTTCTTCGGGTCGCGGAGGCCCTTGATGCGGGCGACTTCCAAACGGAGCTGACCCATGGCGGTTGCAGCAACCTTTTCAGGGCCTGCGATGAAGAACATCATGTCGCCGCACTTTGCGCCGACTGCGTCACGGAGTTCGTTCAGCTGTTCGGTTGTAAAGAACTTGCCGACCTGGGTTTCGACGACGTCATTTTCCTTGACGCGCATCCACACAAGGCCCTTGGAACCGTAGTTTGGGACGAACGCGGTGAGATCGTCAATCTGCTTGCGGGTGAAGTCCAGGCAGCCCTTGGCTGCGGTACCGCGAATCTTGCCACCGGCGGCGACGCAGTTCTTGACCACGCCGAAGTTACTCTTGGCGCCGATTTCGGAAACGTCGTGGATTTCGAGGTCGAAGCGGAGGTCCGGCTTGTCGCTCCCGTACTTGAGCATGGCTTCCGCCCACTTCATGCGGCGGATGTGGCGCGGCGGTTCGAAGTTCCAGACCTTGCCCAGGACTTCGGTCACGAACTTGTCGAACATTTCCATGACTTCGTCCTGGTTGACGAAGGACATTTCGACGTCGATCTGGGTGAATTCCGGCTGACGGTCGGCACGGAGGTCTTCGTCGCGGAAGCACTTTGCCACCTGGAAGTAGCGGTCCATGCCGGCAATCATCAAGAGCTGCTTGTACTGCTGCGGAGACTGCGGGAGGGCGTAGAACTTGCCCGGGTTCACGCGGGAAGGAACGAGGTAGTCACGAGCGCCTTCCGGAGTGGACTTGCAGAGCACCGGCGTTTCGATGTTTTCAAAGCCGTTGTCGTAGAAGAAGTCGTACACGGCGCGGAGGAACTTGCTCTTGAGGAGGAGCTTCTTCTGAATCCACGGACGGCGGAGGTCCAAGTAGCGATACTGAAGACGGAGGTCGTCGTTTTCCTTGCACTCTTCGTTCGGGTCGTTAATGGCCAACGGAGAGGTGAGGGCTGCGTTCAAAATTTCAATCTTGTCAATTTTGACTTCGACTTCGCCTGTAGCAAGCTTGTCGTTCGTGTTGCCGTCTTCGCGGGCGTAAACCTTACCGGTCACGTAAACGACGTATTCGTTACGAAGCTGTTCTGCCGTCTTGATAACGTCAGCGTTGTAGTCCGGGTTGAAAACAATTTGAGTCTTGCCATACTTGTCGCGAAGGTCAACGAAAATCACGCCACCGTGGTCACGGCGACGGTCAACCCAACCGGCGAGAGTTACGATCTGGCCAACGTCTTCTTTGCGAAGCTGGCCGCAGTTATGAGTACGTTTCATTTTTTACGTCCTTGAATAAAAATTCCGCGCGAAAATATAGAAAATAGGTGGTAAGTTGTAGGTAGTTGGTTATGGGTTTTGTTGCGGGAAATGGGGGTTAGGGAATGGTGAATTGAAAAAGATGAATGATGGAGATGGGG
>JAZLIJ010000096.1:0-1108 GCA_045617325.1 Fibrobacter sp. | reverse complement strand
TTCAGCCTTCCCACCAAAAGGCGGCGGCCTTTTGGTGAAAAGCACGCCGCCTTTTACCCAAAAGCCCGCCTGCTTTTTGAAAAAGCAGGCGGGCTTTTAAAATTTGCCGCTCGTGCTTTTTTCAAAAGCTGGCGGCCTTTTCGGTTTGCGCTTCCGAGGGGCTTACTTCACCTTCTCGTACTTAAGCGTGGCAAGCATTTCCTTCAGGTCGATGCCCGGACGGAAAGCCACCTTTGCACCCTTAATCATCGAGGCGTTGAAACGGCTTTCTGTTTCTGCTCCTTCGCTCGTGAGTGAGATTTGGAACGAGCCGAAATCACCGAAACGGACAATCTCACCGTTTTCCAAGTGGCGCTTGAGCACCTTGGTAAGGTCGTTGAGTACTGCAAGCACATCGCTGTCGCTCACCGTAGTGGAACCTTCAGCGATTTCCTTGCTCAGTTTGCGGAATGTGAATTCTTCGCGTGCCTTTGCTTGTGCGTAGAACTTCTTCGGGGCTGATGCGTCGCCCGGGTTACCCTTCTGGGTCAATACATAGGTTACTGCCATGATCTTTGATTTTTTATTTGGTTAGACAATAAATTTTGATTGCGGCTGCAAGTTTACACATTTTTCTTGACTTATCATAGGGTTTTGGGGGATATTTTGAAAAAAATGTTGAAAAAACATATCGACATAATATAGCTTTACACCTTAATTAATTAATACGAGATAAGATCTGGAATAATCGAGGCAAATCTGATTCACTGACATTCTAACCAGATAAAATCAACTCACAAAAGAAGAAGTATTTTTTAACCAAAAAAAGCCGCCCCGAAGGACGGCTTTCTAATTCAATAACGCTTCAGCAATTTATTCAACGACGAGGTTTCTGATTTCCCATGTCGAAGCGGTTGAAGAAGTGCTGGTGTACTTGAACGCAATCGTAATTTTCTGACCTGCATATTGGTTGAGGCTTGCTGTAGCGGTGACAAAAGTCCAGCTTTCGCCATCGGGCCATGCCGACAAGGTCAATGAAGTCCATGATGCTGATGCCACATTGCCATTGTAGTTGTTCGAAACCATGACTGTCAAGGCTGACTGTGGATCCGTATTGTAGTTGACTGCA
>JAZLIJ010000095.1:0-38228 GCA_045617325.1 Fibrobacter sp. | reverse complement strand
TTAGGAAGAAATCTGCCTAAAAATTTAGTAAAGAAAAACAGCCCCGTAAAGGGCCGTTTCTCGAAAATTTTCATTTTTTTGCGGATTTGCCGTTATGCAACTTGTTTTAGGTGTAAAAATTTGGGAAGTTCACAATAAAATCGTGTTGGCTGAAAAACCATCGTTGAATTCGACGCGGATTTTGTAATCAGCAATGTACTCTGCTTTTGCAATGCAAGAATATCGACGACATCCTTTGGAAAGGGGGGGGGGGCTAGTTTGCCACTTTGGGGATCAATGCGCTGGAGCGTCCATTATCCCGTATTTCTTGGCGGCGTTCAGAAAGCGCTGCCTGAAGTAGTTCCTCAGCACAGTCGGCGTTATAATTTCTGCAGTATCCAGAAATTGCGGAAAGTAAACCTTGGCGAGTTCCGGGGAGCATTCCATCGTGTATTCCCCGGGAATCTCGTTCTCCAACGCGAAGGCGATGCTCTCGATTGCACTTTTGGAGTGGACTGTGGCGCCGCATTTTGGCGCTTTGAGAATCTTCGGCCTGTTTGTCGTCGCCTTTTTGTAGAGTTGGACACCTTCCTTGGTCAGTGATACACGGAGTTCCTGCCCGTAACAGAGGAAAGGGTCGAAATGCTCGCGGAAATCCTCGGATTTTTTGAAGAGCGAATTTGTCTTGGTGTGAAAAGCCTCGGAAACGTCGACAGTGACGTCCTTGATATGGCAGATTCTGTAAGCCTTGAATGGGTTTTCCGCATGGCATTCTTTCTCGAACCGGCTCATTTGGGGGAGCTCTTCATAGACGACAAGATAGGACCTTACCTGTGCGGGGGGGTGGGCGACGAAACAAGGGGAGACTGTATTGTATTTTCCGCGGTAAAAAAGAGTTATGTTACGCCTATTTTTTATGGCGTCTTCAATTTTTATAAGTTCCACTTTTTTGATGAATAATTCGCGCTTCCCCCTGGGCATCGAAATATACTGCTCGATGTAATGCCTGCAAATAGAAGCGAGTTTTGCCCCTTTGCCGTTTGCGAAGTCTGCAAATTGATTGTTGGATTTATGCAAGGTAAATTGCAACGGTTGACAATTCTTGAAAAGTTCGTTGCGTTCCTTCTTGAAGCATTTATTTTCGCTAGACTTCGGCAGATGTTCTCGATGCTCGATGATGTAATTGCACAAGTCGCCAATGCCCTTCAAGTTGTAATCGGATATATCCAATTCAAGCTGGTTTCTTATGGTTGTCGGTACGGCGACCTTGATTTTGATGGAACCTGTCATGTGTGTAAATATAACATTTAATTGCCTCTGTGGATGTTGCAGATTTTGAAAATATAAGTTCCAGTTTTTAGATACCTTGAAATGCACTATTTGAAGCCATGATTCCGTAAATTATTTTTGTTGCGAACAAGGAGTTGAATATGGCTATTGAATTCATGAAAGCATTTGACGAAATCATCAATGGCGTACACAAGGTTTGCGACGGCGTGATGGATGCGTCCGAAGGATTGAAACAGGGGCGTTTCAAGAAGAAGACTGGCGAAGAACTTTGGGACATCTTCGAAAATACAATTGGTGCAGGCGCGCTTGGAGCGCTGGAAGGTGCCCTGCATGTCGTGGAGTCCGCGAACGAAGCCATGGACGTGCTGGAACACAAGGCACTCCTGTTGGAATCCGGCCTAAGCGAGGAGGAATACGAAAAACTAGGTGACGATGCTGCGGATGCTGAAAACGTGGACGCTATGCCAGGTTTCGTGCAGTCCATCATCAAAAACCCGAGAGAAAAGAAGGCTGCCTGCGGGAGGTGAAAAAATAAAGAACGCCCATATTTTGTCAACATATTTGAATGTCGTTGAAAAAAAATAAAAAAGATATCTTTTGTTTACAAAAAGATGTTATATTTCAAAAGGACATAATTCCATGCGTTCAATCCGTGTGGAGTGTTGATTTTAGGGTATTTGCTCTATTCCGGCCTTGGAAATCCGCTAAATTTTTGAGATCGCCATGGAATAAGCAGACGCTCACGCACTCTGTGCGTGGGTCGTTTGCGCTTGTGGCGTTCGGGTTTTTAGCGGAACCTCCAAGGCATGGGTGCATTCGATACCACGCTTTTTTTTTTGAAAAGTCTGTGGAGGAGGGGCTGTGAATGGGGACAAAACTGTTTTGTTGGTTGAATGAATTTATTTAAAAAAAATGAGGTGAAAAGAACGTTTTTTATGAGTGTTTCAAAACAGAGTAAAATTACCCGTTATTGTAATGTTTGCGGAAAAAGCTGGATTGGTGTTACCGGTGGTTTTAATCCAAAGAAAATGGAAACACTTGAGGACATTCAACATTTTAAAGAGGCCAAGGCATCCATGGAATGCCCCTTCTGCAAGGAAAAAGAGATGGAAAGCGAAATCGCTAAAGAGAATATCGAAAAAGAAAACCTGCCCTACATGCTTCAAGCCCCTCGATATACCCTCGAGGATGTGTTCCTGCCAGCAAAATCCAAGCTTCAGGTAGACGAGGCCCTGGCAAAGATCAAGAATTTCCATAAAATCTATATCGAATGGGGCTTTAAAGCAGTAGACCCCTGCGGTGCAGGTACTGTCTTGAACTTTTTTGGTAAGCCGGGAACTGGCAAGACCATGACTGCCGAAGCACTGGCAGGCACACTCGGGAAAAAGTTCATTAGCCTTGGAATGTCCGATGTAGAAAGCAAGTACATGGGCGAAACCGCCAAGAATATCCGTGCGGCATTCGAATGTGCAAAAAAGGTCGATGCCGTATTGTTCTTTGACGAGGCCGACACCCTTTTGGGAGCTCGTCTCTCCAACGTTACGCAGGGTATCGATAACGAAGTCAACTCTCTTCGCTCCACCTTGCTCATTGAGTTAGAAAAATTTGAAGGTATCGTGATTTTCGCAACGAACTTCGAAAAGAATTACGACAAGGCTTTCGTAAGCCGAATCACCCACCATGTCCAGTTTGAGCTGCCCGACCAGGATGGCCTGCGCAAGATCTGGGACAAATTCCTTGTACCGCAGATTCCTTTGGATGGTGACCGAGAAAGCATTTTATCAAAGCTTGCAGACATCTCCCTGGGACTGGCCGGCAGAGACATCAGAAACTGCATGCGCTTAGCCCTGCCCAAGGCGATTGTTGAAAACGGCAACGAGAGCTCCGTTCTTAAACTTGAGCACCTAGAGGCCGCCGTAGAAGATGTTCGCGGTCATCAAAAAGTGGGTACCGAAGTTAGCAAGGACAGGGAATCTAGTCGAGCAGCGCTCAGGGCTTTGGGTGTAAAAATTAATAGTGAAGAAACAAAAAATCAGGAGTAAATAAAATGGGAATTTTTTCTTTTATCGGAAGTTGCGTAAGTAAGGCCGCTTCTTTTGTAGGTGGAGCCATAAAAGGTGTCGCCAAAGTCGCAACAAAAGTTGCCGGTTTTGCAGGAAAGGTTCTTACAACTGTTGCGACAGTTGGTGAAAAGGTCATTAAGGGCGTCAAAGCCGTATGGCCCGTTGTTAAGCCCTGGGTTGCAAAATTAAGTGTTGCTCTAAATGCAATCCCCGTAGTTGGTCCTTATTTGTCCAAGGCCGCAAAGGTATTGCTTGCCCTTGATAAGTCTCCAATTCTTAAAAAGATTGGCGAAATTGCTGAACGTGTTTTGCCAAAGGCTAAGGCTATCGGAGAAGCTCTCACCAAGTGGGCGGACATTCAAAAAGCCCGTCAAGAACAAGAAGAAATGGAAGAAGCCGAAGCTGAAATGGAAAATGACGAACAGAGAAGCGCCCTTCGCCTGACAGAGTTCATCAACAAGTTCATTATCGTCAACTCCACCATTACAAAGCTCATTGAAGAAGATACAGTCTCTGATTTGGAAAGTTATCTCCGCATTCGAGCCGATGCACGCATCCTTGAAAAGATGAAGGAAAAGCTGAACGGAATCCAGTCTATGGATGATGTTACTGCAGACGACTTGTTTATCCTTGAGTTTACAGACAGGATTACAAATCAGAAGGATGTTTCTGAAGCAGAAGCAGACCGATTCGCAGCACTTGTTGAAAAAATGTTTGGCAAGCCCATGATGGCGCTTGTTTTTGATGAAATGGTAAAGCAGTGGTCTGCGGACTTGGAAATGGATCGCGCTAAGAAGGCAGACGCATTTGATGAACTGAACAAGGCAAGAACCATTCTGAATCGTTGCGAACGACTTGAAAAACTTGGCGAAGCATCCGCTGAAGACCTTGCCGAAATGAAACAACTTCGTGATAAAATCCCTGGTCTTGAGGACACTCACAACAAATACGTTAAAGCGATTGGCCACCGACAGGATTACATTGAAGCCGCAGAAGGTATGCTCCGTGTTTATGAAGGCGATGAATCCCTTGCAGAAATTGTTGATGATGACGTCGATGTCATTAAAGACAACGTAGATGAAGTAGGCATGGTAATTATTGATTGCATGAATCGCGGAAAACAATGGGAAGAACTGGCTGAAGAAGAAAAAGGCCTTATCATGGACTTCTCCAATATTTTCCGTAAGGCAGCTAAGATACGAGCAAAGGAAGTCGTGGACACCATAGTAAAGAAAGTTGACGTTGTAATTGCAGGTTAATATGAATGGTCTTTTCCCCTACTTAACATATCTAAAGCCCACAGATGGAATTCAAACCACTTTTTTAGCAATCATTGTCATATTAAGCGTAGGAACTGCCATTTGGGTTAAATTCAGTACTAGATCGTGTAAGGGCAAACCATGCTGTTGGGAAATCCGTTGGACGAATAATACTCCAACAAATACGGCCGATGATTTGAACGCTGAACATGGTTCTGTTCAAGAACTGAGTGATGCGGTTGCGTTACCGTCAGAAAAATTGGCCGAAGTTCTTCCCAGTATGCTTCTGGTTGTTGGTCTTATGGGTACATTCCTTGGCGTAGGCGTTGCCCTCAATGACGCCGCTGGAGTACTAAAGAACTCTGAACGTCCACCTATGGAAATGCTCCAAGAAATGGTCAGCATGTTGGATGGTTTGGGAGCTTTGTTCAAATCTTCCATTTACGGTATCATCGGATTTTTCTTATTTACTTTGTGGAGAAACAAATGGGGTACCGATGAAAAGCGCTTTAAATGGTGCGTGATCCAGTGCAACAAGGAAATAGCATCCAAAGAAAGTGAATTAGATAAATTCAAAAAATTTCAGGAAGAAAACACACAAACTATAATCAAGGCTCTAAACAAGGTCAACGAAAGTATTGGAACAAGCATTGCTGATTGCATTCAAAAGTCACTCCAAAACGCCCTTATCAAAGGTTTTGAAAGCGTAAATAAAAACCTGACTGACATGAATTCAGCTCTTTGCTTAACGCTAGAGAATACTGTTGTTGAAGGTTTCAAAAATCTTCAAAAAGACATGAAGAGCCAAGTCAAGGAAACAAAATCTATTGTGACTCAACTTGAGGGTTTAGTAACCCAGTCCGTTGCGCAAACCGAAACAATGGATACCCTTAGTTCTACTATGAAAGAGCAGTTTACCTATGTGGCGTCATCAGCCAAGAGCATGGGCAAGGCTGCAGACGCCCTCGCTAAATCTGTTGATGAATTCAAGCCTGCGGTTACAAGTACATTAGAAAGCATTCGAGAACAATTCATTACTTCGATTACAGACTGTAGTAAAGTTATGGAAAATGCCGGAACGGCAATTCTTGACGCAGTTAACAAGATGTCTAAAGCATCAATTGAAGGACAACAAAGACTTGATGCAACCCTTACTGATTTCAATCAAAAAATCAAGGGTACTCTTACTGACATCAAACAAACGACACTCGCCATGGAAACACAGGGTTCAGCAAATCTTGCCGAAATGAAAGAACTGCGCTCAGACATCATCGACAAACTTGGCTCTATAAGCCGCGCGAACTTAACAATCAAGTCTGCAATGAAGGAAATGCCGAACGATTTGTCCACAGCAATCGCTACAACATTGCAGGATGTCAAGTCAGCAATTGAATTATCTGTATCTCATTCTGCAAATGACATTACTGTTTCCATTGAAAAAGGATTTGCTGACGTTTCAAGTCATTTATCCGAGAAAAGCAGCCCAGTCGTAACTAAAGGAAAGCGGTAAATGAAAGAAAAACCAAATCCTTTTGTTTCCATATCTGACTTGATGGCTGGCGTGACTGCAGTTGTAATGTTGCTGCTCGTTGTCATGGTTGTCAAGATGTCTGTGATGAAACAAGCTGCCGAAGAAGAAAAAAGACAAGGAGTTCGCGAAACAATCAGTATGATAGATCAAAAACTACAAGCGTCAAGTATTGAAAGCGTGGTCGTTCAGGATAGTGTTATTACTTTAAATGACCAGGCGTTTGAACGTGGTAGCGCTTGCTTGAGCCCTAAAGTTGATTCTGTTTTGAAACAGCAAATTGCACCGATTTTGTCGGACGCCATGAAGGATCATGATAACATTTGGGTTCAATTTGAAGGCCATACCGATGCAGTCGATGTTCATGGTGTTTCGGCGAATGTAGCAAAGAAATGTGCTGTATTTGATGATAACTATAGTCTATCCGCGGGACGTGCTCGAGAGGCTCGAAAAGCGGTGTTGAGTATGGTGCAGGGCGATGCTAATATCAGCCGTCGAATTTCTGTGGTGGGCTATGGGCCTGATCAGTTAAAAAATCAGGCTGATCCCGATGCTGCAGAAAACAGGCGTGTTGAAATTAGACTTGTAACAAGATGATAAAATATGGTATTTCCATAAGATTTATTCTTTGGAAGAATTCTATCGGCTAAATCGTGAACAATGTGAAAAATTGAAATTTTTAGTGGACGCTAGTGAGGAATTCTAAAAAATGGATTTTTCGGATTTACTTTGTTTTTTTGTTCCTGGATCGAGAGCTGTCAAAAAATGTGTAAAATCATCGTTGTTCTCGAGAGTCGTTAGAGACCGTGCTAAGTCGTCTATTTTGTCCATAGCTCTTAATAAATTTGGAATAATTAAAGAAAGAGAACCTAGATTTGGGGATGTTGTTTTTTGTGTTCGGCATTGTGGAGTATATCGTCACTTTGGTGTATATGTCGGTAACGGACGTGTTATCCATTTTGCGCCTTCGGATGGTGGTGATATGGGTGGCGATGCCTACGTCCATGAAGTTTCTCTTGATGAATTTGCTGATGGGGATATAGTCAGTGTGTTTGAATTTTCAGAACATTACGAAAGTAATAGTCTGTTGAGAAAAATTGCCATGTCTAGCGATTACAAACTTCAGTCCCCTGAAGATACTGTTCGAAGGGCTCGGTCTTTGCTCGGTCAAAAAGGTCTTAACAATTCTGGATATCATTTGATTATGAATAACTGCGAAGATTTTGCCATATGGTGCAAAACAAATGTCTACGAAAGCAAGCAAGTAAACGATTTTATTGATTTAATTATACCATAGCTTAAAAATATTTGTGGTTCTCTCTCCTTTTTTTGTTTTTTAATTTTTCTCACTACCGCTTGACAACGGCAATCTTTGTTTGTATATTATGTAGTGAACAAACGTTCATTTCCTTGAAGCTTTGTTCTTTTTAGCGGTGAGTGCCGCGCGAGTTTATATATTGAACCGTCGCTTTTCAGCATGTAGCGACAGGAGGAAAAATGAAGAGATACGAAGATTTGAACATCTGCGACAATTTCATGTTCGCGAAAGTGTTCAGCAATGTGGATGTGGCAAAGGACTTCTTGCAGGACATCCTGAAAATCACCATCGAGAAGATTTCTGTGGTCGCCGAGGCCACGACCCAGGAGGATCCCTTCCACAAGAGCGTCCGTTTCGACGTGCTCGTGAAGGAGGAGTTGCCCAGGGAGCCGGACGTTTCCGATACCGTCGGGGAACGGAATGACGCGAGGCTTGGCCGCTATTTTGACATCGAGTTGCAGATGGAAGACACTGGCGAACTGTCCAAGCGCGCCCGCTACTATCAGGGTATGTGCGATTTGGACGTTCTCGCCAAGGGCGTAACCTACGACGAACTCAGGGAACAGTATATCCTGTTCATCTGCCCGGACGACATCTTCGGCAAGGGCAAGCCCGTTTATAGGTTCCAGAACCGCGAAGAAAGCGACCCGGACATCCTGATGGGGGACCTCTGCTTCAAGAATTTTTATATCTTTAAGAAGTACCGCGAAATCAAGGACGATTCCATCCGCGAGTACATGCAGTACTTTGCCACGCAGGAGCACGAATCCGCAAAGATGAAGCGCATTCATGATCTTGTGGAGCAGTACCGCAAGGACCCCGTCACAAGGAAGGCTTACATGACCCTGGAACAGGAACTCAACATTCGGTACAAGAAAGGGCTGAAGGCTGGTCGTGAAGAAGGGGCCGATGCCGCGAAGCGTGAACTTGCAAAGGCTTTTCGTGATGCGGGGTTCCCTATTGATATCATTTCAGAAAAGACTGGCCTCACACTCGAACAAATTCAGGCGCTGTAGAGGCTGTTCAATCCATCATTTGATTAGGGCTGCAACCACTTAGAGCATTGCTCTTAGTGATCCCTCGATTTCTTCGCGGTGAGTGCCGCGCGAGTTTGTATATTGAACCGTCGCTTTTTTGCGCATGTAGCGACAGGAGGAAAAATGAATAAGAGCCAGTTCTGGGCCATGGCCTGCGATTTGAAGGAACATCCTGAAAACCTTCCCAAGTACCGCGCAATTTACAGGAATGTCTATCCATTTAGCGATGGCATCTTCAAAATGCTTATGGCGAACGAGGGGAAGCCCGAGCGGACGATTAAATTCTTGAATGCGATGCTTGGGCTTGCCGGCCGCAAGGCGATTACGGAGTTCACTTTGGGCGTTCAGGAACAGCCCGGTGTTCTAGATAACAAGACGTCAATCTTTGACATCTACGGTTACAATCAGGCGAAGGAGCCGGTGGTCATTGAAGTGCAGCAGAATTCCAACGCGCTTTTTGTCGATCGTCTGGTCTATTACACGTCGCGCATCGTGAGCAACCAGGTAAAAAAGAGCCAGAGTTACGACTTGCCGCACATTTACGTGCTTTCGCTGCTGGTGGATGACCAGTTCCCGCTGGAACCTGACACCTATTTTCATCAGTGTCAGGTAATGCGAAATCGCAAATACGCTTTCGAGAAGATTGACGTGTACCTTGTGGAAATGACGAAATTCTTTCGTATGGATGATCGTTTGCTGGAGGAAAATCGCAAAGCCGCCCAGAGCATTCAAGAGGGTGTGCAGAACGTGCGTAGTATTGCGCGGGATATGTCGCCCCGCGCGGAAATGCTGCGGCTTTTCCGGGATGTTCTTGAAGATAAGACAATCGACGAGAAAAAAGCGGAGCGTCTTCTTGACGGTGACTTCGCAAAAGATGTAAATTTTAAGGGGTACACCGATGAACTTTTACTCCTGGAGGTAGACAACATGACAGACATGCTTTACGAAAAGCAGGGTTCCTACCTGCAAGGGAAAGCGGAAGGTCGTGAGGAAGGTCGTGAGGAAGGCCGTGCAGAAGGTCGTGCAGAAGGTCGCGAGGAAGGCCGTAAGGAGATGGCGAAAAGCCTTCGCGATAGTGGCATTCCTTTGGATGTAGTTGCAAAGTCGTCCGGACTTTCCAAGGAAGAAATTCTTGCGTTGTGATGCGGAAAATCAGGATGAAACTCCTTATTCAAAAGTGTTTTCCCGCAGTATCCCTTAACCACTAGCCACAAATCTTTGATTCACTCACGTCTCCCACCTGAAGGTGGCCATGTTCACATAAGAGCAGAATTTTCATGTGAGATGTTCAGAGCATCTCCCGATGAAAACCTAACCCCTAACCTCTAGCCACTAACCACTAATTACTATATTCCCCAACATGAGAATAGTATTTATGGGTACGCCGGAGTTCGCGGCACATTTCCTGGAGCATCTTGTTGCTTCTGACAACGAAGTTTTGGCTGTGGTGACGCAGCCTGATAGGCCTGCGGGCCGTGGGCGCGTCTTGACGCCGCCGCCTGTGAAGGTGGCCGCCTTGGCGCACAATTTGCCGGTGTTGCAGCCGCTCGATTTGAAGGCTCCCGAGTTCGAGGCGGATCTCCGCCAGTTCGATGCGGATTTGTTCGTGGTTGTCGCTTATTCCATTTTGCCGAAGAACATTCTCGGTGTCGCGAAGTTCGGTGCCGTGAACGTTCATGGCAGCATGCTCCCGAAGTATCGCGGTGCGGCTCCTGTGCAGCGCGCGATTGCCGATGGCTTGAAGGAAACTGGCGTGACGGTTTTCCGCCTCGACGAAAAGATGGACCACGGTCCGATTTTGGCTCAGCGTGTGGTGGCGATTGACCATCAGGATACGACGGCGAGTTTGCTCGACAAGATGGTCGCTCCGGGTATCGATGCGCTGGATGATGCTATCGACCAGTTGAAGAATGGTTGCGAAAAGGACTTGACGCAGGACCACGCGCAGGCTTCCGGGGCAGCGAAGCTCAAGAAAGAGGAAGGCCTGATTGATTTCAATTTGCCTGCGCAGGTGATTCATGATCGCATCCGCGCGTTCAATCCGTGGCCGGGCGGTTATTCGAAACTTGCCGGGCGTACGGTTTACTTGCGCAAGACGGACGTGGTGGGCGTTGGCGATTGTCGCCTTGCCGCTGGCGTCGGGAATCTTTCTGCGGGGGCTGTCGCCTTCAAGGAAAATCGTTTCTTTGTCGGGACGGGTGATGGAATTTTGGAAGTGGTCGAAATCCAGGCGGAAGGCAAGAAGCCGATGCCTGTGGCGGACTTTATGCGTGGAATCCAGAAACACGAGGGACTTGAATTTTGTTAACGGAACGTGAAGAATCCTACCGGGTGCTTCTGCTTTGGCAGAAGGATGGCGCCTTTATCAAGGAGAGCGGGCTTTCGCCGTTTGCGATGGAACTTGCGCTGGGCGTGTGCCGCAGGCACTTGTACCTGGAATATTTCATCAAGACGCTCACGAAGAAGATGCCCTCCTTGGAAGTGAAGACCGTCCTTGAGATGGGGCTCTTCCAGATGTTCTTCATGGATGTGCCGGACCATGCCGCCATCAACACGAGTGTGGAACTTACGAAGTCCGCGAACTTGGGCGATGGCGCTGCCCGCTTGGTGAATGCGGTGTTGCGCAGTGCCCGCCGTACGGGCGAACCGGAACTCCCGCCGCAGCGTGTGCGTCGCGTGAGCATTGAAAATTCCGTGCCGGAATGGATTGTGCGCCGCTGGTTTGATATTTACGGTGCGGATGCTGCCGAGGCGATTGCGAAATCGACGTTGGAACGTCCGGTGGAATGGATTCGCGTGAATACGCAGAAGTCGAGCGCCCCTGTGGTGGCGCAGAAAATCGGGCTTCACGGTGCATCGATTCTTTATGACCGTTATATTGAACTCCCGCGCGACGTGGGCGTGAAGCTGCTCCTTGCGCTTCCGGAGTTCGTGAATGGCGAATTCAGCTTCCAGAATCCGTCCGCCTTCGAGGTGGTGAAGCTTCTGGACTTGAAGCCTGGCCTCAAGGTGTGGGATGCGTGCGCTGCTCCTGGCGGAAAGTCCGCGCTCATGGCCGAGATGGATTCTTCGCTGGAAATTACGGCGAGCGATTCGTCTGCTGCGCGCCTCGAAAAGATGCAGGACCTCATGACTCGCCTCGGACTCACGAACGTGAAAACCGAATGCATCGACGTCCTCGCACCTAACAATGCAAATCTCTCGTCTCTCGTCTCTCGTCTCCCACCTGAAGGTGGCCATGCCCACGTAAGTGCTAAAGCGCTAAGTGGTCAAAGGTCGTCTAATCCACCCCCTCTTTCGTCTATCGTCTATCGTCTATCGTCTAAATACGACCGCATCCTTCTCGATGTGCCGTGCAGCAACATGGGCGTGATTGCCCGCCGCCCGGAATCGGTGTACCGCATTACGCCGGAATCCGTGAAGGAACTTTCCGAGTTGCAGTACTGCATTCTTGAAAACGCATCCAAGTTCCTCGCCGAAGGTGGCCGCCTCGTTTACGCCACTTGCAGCCCGGACCCGATGGAAACGACGCAGGTTATCAACCGCTTCATCAAGGCACATCCGGAATTCGTGAAAGCTGGCGACGCCGTTCTCCCCGGCAAGAAGGATTCTCGCTTGGATGGATTTTTTGCTCAGGCATTGGAATACAAAAAATGAATTTGTACAAGTTTTTTGCAGCCTGCGTTCTGATGTTTGCTAGCGTTACGTTCGCGGACTCCGTAAACGCAGTTTCGGCGTCCTCCACTCCTCAAGGTGAATCTGTCTCAGGGCAAAATGAACCCGCGCAGTTTTTTTCTGCAAAAAAAGAGCATCTCGATTCCGCAAATCTTTCCTCTGATTCTCCCGCCGATATCGCATTCTCCCACTTTTACATCGGCGTTGAAGGTGGCGAAATTTATCCTTTCGGAGACCTCGTGGATGCTGTTGAAAATACGCTCTATGGCGGCTTCAATATTCGCTTCTCCTATTGGGGAAATATCGATGAAATCATCATGTTCCATTATTCCTATTTTGAACCGCGTCCGTCCAAGGTGCGTGTGTCGGGTGTCCATCAATTCTCTGGAAAACTCGGTATTGATTTGCGCCTGAACTTTATCAATCCTGTAATTGTCGGCTTCGGCTTTACATGCGACTGGACACGCGCGGATGACGATAAGGATATTCGGTATACGGAATTGGGTGGAACATTGGTTGATAACGAAACCGAATTTGGCTGGTTTGCGCGTATCAATGTGCCCGTAATTAAGCTGGAAAATTACCGTATAGGTTTCAACGTCATGTGGGAAGAACTTTGGACTCTTCCAAAACGTTCCGACTTGCTCTCGGCGGGTCTTTACTTTGAAAGGAGAATTTGGTAATGAACTCCTTAAAGGTCACCTCTAGAAATTCAATTTTAAAAAATTTGGTTGCGACACTTCGCGTTGGTTCGTCATTCAAAGTGGCAAATACCGCCAGTATTCTCCACTTTTCATTCCTGCCATCGCTCGGTCTCACTCAAATTTTCTTAACCAAAGCAATTTTTAGAGGTTCCCTAAAAAAATTACGCATATTGTTGCTTGCTTTTGTGGGTTCTGCTTTTGCCTCCGTTAATGCCTTTGCTGCCGTTAATCCCGAAATGGATGGTCTTGAATCTATTACGCGTGCGGATGGAACGTTCCTTGTTGGCTCACCCACTTTTATCTACGATCGAATTCTCGGTGCCGGAGGAATTCATTCTGAAAGTGATGTTTGGTCGCCTCATAAATTGCATAGACGTCTTCTTGTCAATCGTTTATCTTCGTATCCGAGTTGGAAACCGATAGAAACACCTTCAGTCTGGATGAAAACGGGTAACGAACTTGGTGATTTAATTTATCAGGAATTTATTACAGAATATAATGATCGACCTAAGAACAGAACTCCGATTATGGGTGGCGGTCTTAGAACGCCTTCTTACAAGGGCTTTTGGGCGACTTTCAGATATTTTCAGGATGATTTTTATGCGGCTAGGTCTTATGCTCATCGTCAAAAATTTGTAGATGATGACTTTACCTATTTTGGTGGAAACTGGCCATATCAAAGTTCTATGTATGGTGGCCTTGGTTATACTTCGGATTTTGTAGATGCCTCCATTTTAGCAGGGGCCGAATACTTGTGGATTGCAGGCGAAAGCATGCGCTGGATTCCTGTGCATTACGCGCCGCGAGTCGAGGCAAATGCGTCTTTTGAAAATTTATTTTTGAACTTGAATTTTGAAAAGGCTGAATATCAGGAAAAAAGAAAGTCCGAAAAGGGAAACCGAATTGAATTGAGTGGTTCCGCCGTATACAAGTGCGGATCCTTGTGCAATTCATTTTTTGATGTTTCGTTAGGACTTTCTTTCAGAGCACTTGATGATTCTGGTACCGTTTATACGGAATTGGAAGATGATAAACTCGTTTGGCCGTTTGTGGAACTGCATGTACAGCCGCTGAAAAACTTGACGCTTGACGCTACTTTTGGCATCAATAACCGCGACTGGCTTGTTGAGGACAGTCTCGAATTCCATTTTCCGGTTCCAAAGCAGATGGGGCTTATCGCGGGTGTAAAGAACATCTCCGGTACGCGCTTGAATCCAATCGCCGATACAAAAGAGTTCTTTGATGGCGATACGATTTCCTTGACTGCTGATGGTCAAATGAATTTGGTGCAGGGATATGTTCGCTTTGCCGATACGCTCGGAATTTGGGATGTTCGTGCAAGGGCTAGCTTCTGGGCTGAACATGGTGCTGAAACTTTTGATGTTGATGAGTTTGTAAAGGATAGTTCCTTTTTTGTATATCGCCATGGAGATGTCAGTCGCATCAATTCCTGGATTAAGGGAATCTCTGCGGAATTGTGGCTGACTTTGCATTACCAGGAATGGCTGTCGTTTTCTGCAATGGGAGGCTTTGAAAAAATTGACGGTCCTGAGCGTCGCTTTGAGGTGAATCCTGCGGAGTATTTTGTGGCTTTTTCTGGCGATTGGCTTTTGCGCAAGTCCTTCAGAATTTCCCATTCTATTCATTATAGAAGCGATGCGAAGTGGAATTTGCGTTCAAAGAATCCGCTTGTCGTTAAGGGCGATTGGTTCTGGGATGCTACTTTTGAGCAGTTGTTCCCGAAATGGGGCTTGTCCTTGTCGGGTACTTTGATTCATGTATTGGCTGATGAAAACATAGAAGTACCTAATGGAGGCTATAGTCGAGTTCGCTTCTTCTGTGAAGTTCGCAAGACGTTCTAAATTTTTGGCGCATGCCGAGCTGAGAATGGCTCCGCTTGTGTCAGCGGTTAATCAACTTCAGCGCCTTCAAACTGAAACTGTTGGCGAAGACCTCCGCGGTCTTCGCTTTTTCTATCCACGAAAATGCGTCTGCTGGAATGGGCATGGCGATTTTTTTTGCAGGTAAATTCAGCGTGATGTGCAGAACGTCGCATTCAATCTTGTGCGTCGTGATGTTGTGGCGGAAGGAGCCTGCGCATTCTACAGTCGCTATGGCGTCTGTCGGGATGTAGCGTTCCGCTTGGGCGGGGATGCCTATTGTTGCGCCCCTTGAAGCTTCAAAATGCGGAAGTGCAAGCTGGTTTCCGAAGAATTTCTGTCCGCCGCGGACGGCAAGTATCTTGCCGTCGGTGCTTTCTATCGAAAGCACCATGCCGTGCCATTCCACCTGGAGCCGCTTTTTCGCCGGTGGAAATTCCTCGGTGCGGCCATTTGCAAAGGCACGGCATTCCGCGGCGAGCGGACACTCGCTGCATCGCGGATTCTTGATTTTGCAAATCGTCCTTCCAAGTTCCATCAGCGCCTCGTTGTGCATGTACGCCTTTGGACTTTGGACGATTTCCTGCGCATGTCCCCAGTAGATTTCAGAACCGCTCTTGTCTGTCGGTAAAAAATCAAGCTCGTAGAATCTGCTGAAAATTCTCACGAGGTTCCCGTCCAGAATTGCCTCCCGCTTATGAAACGCCAAACTCAGAATTGCGCCCGCCGTATAGGCGCCGATTCCCGGCAGAGCTTCTAGTTCCTTGCGCGTATCAGGAAGCGACTTTGCCTGCATGTTGCAAACCGCTTTTGCTGTCTTTAAAATGTTGCGGGCGCGGTTATAGTAGCCAAGTCCCTGCCAGTATTTGAAAACTTCCGTTTCGTCGGCCTGTGCAAGTGTCTCAATATCTGGAAACCGCTCTATCCACCGGATAAAGTAATCTCGCACCGTTGCTACCTGCGTCTGCTGAAGCATCGTTTCGCTAATCCATACTTTATATGGATCTCTTGGCGTGTCCAAATCGGCAGGACGCCAAGGGAGGCTTGCTGCATTCTTGCAAAACCAGTTGCGAAGTTTTTTCAATGCTTCAGAATTCATTTTAAGAGACTCCATGCACTTGAGTTAAAAAAAGTGCGACAGAAATGCCGCACTGAATTTAGTCTTGATGATTTGCAACCTAGATCTTGTAACAGGCGCGTTTCAATCTGCGGAAAAATTCAAATTGGACTTTTGTAGAACTTTCCAGCGTGTAGCGCTGGCTGCGTTCGTGACAATCCATTCTCATTTGTTCGTAGATTCGAGGTTGTGTCAAGAAAATGTTGCGGCATTCTTCCATGGCGTCGAGCCACATAGCCGGATTGATGGGGAGAATACGACCGCATCGGTTGTCTTCTACGATGTTTCTTGGTCCGCCGTAGTCGCTTACGATAGCTGGAGTCCCTGTGGACATGGCTTCTACGACGACGTTGCCGAACGTATCCGTAGTGCTTGGGAACAGGAAAAAGTCCGTATCAGCATAAAGGCTTGCAAGAATCTCTCCGCCCTGTTCTCCTGCAAAGTGGACACTCGGGTCGTTTGCAAAGAACTGCTTGATTTCATCGAGGAACCATCCGTATCCGACGTACATCAGCTCGACATCGTCATGTCTTGCGGAAAATTTCTTCCAAACATCGTTTAAGAATTCCAAATTCTTTTCCTTGGAAATTCGACCGATGTAGGCGAAGCGGACTTTGCGCTGGCTTCTGTTGCATCCGAATTTTTCCCAGACACCTCTGTTGCGAAGCGTCGGAGAAAATTTTTCGAGGGGGAGACCTCGTGGAAGCATCTGTATCTGGTCTACAGGAACCTTGAGCTGTGTATGGAGAATTTTGGCGTAATCTTCGCAGGGTGTGATGGCCGGACGTGCCATCCAGTGAAAAATCTGCATGAGGCGAAGCACGTAGACGTGCATCCACTTGGCTTTTACCAGCGTCTTTGTGTATGTCGGAACGTCCGTGCGGTAGTGGCTAAAGACCTTGATACCCGCGATCCATCCGCAAATGCAGACGACCCATGCACCTGGGCTCGGAGTTTCAAGTTCAATCAAGTCGATAGGATAGCGCTTCAGCAAGCGCAGTACCGGAGAAATGCGTGGGATGGCAAGTTCGCTGTTGGCATAACCGAGCTGTTCCATGCTGAACATGCGCGGAAGCAACATGCAGTAGCCGTTTTCTACGACGCCGCAGGGACGCGTATTGAAGGCGCTTCCGGCGAGGAAAGCCTTCATGCCATGCGCTCTCATGTAGGGAATTACGTTCCTGAGGTTGTTTGCGATGCCGTTTGTCTCGTCCAAATTGTCCGAGTAGAACAGAATACGCACATCATTCGGATCATGGTTCTTGCGTTCCTTGTTCAGGTAAAAGCGCAATTTCAGTAGACGTGGCGCATTGAGAAGTACCGTCAGGAATACAATGGGAGGAATCCAGCAGGTACGGATGTTTCCTGGCGGCTTGTGCTTGATGGAAAAATACTTGCGGAAAGTACTTGTGACTTTGCGTCCGAAAATGGGTGGGCGAGTATCCAACTTGTCTGTCGCCTTAAGCTTTGTTGAATTTGACACAGTCGTCATATTTCACTCCTTTGCCACCGAAAAGGTCAAGTGCGCTTCCGATGGTGAGGTCAATTTTCCCGTTTGAAATTTCTTTGCAGTGCACCAGGTCTTCGTAAGATTTTGCGCCTCCGGCGTACGTTACCGGAATGGGGCTGTGCTTTGCCAAGAATTGAATCAATTCGTCGTCCATGCCCTGTTGCTTTCCCTCGACGTCGGCTGCGTGAATCAGAAATTCGTCGCAGCTTTGTGCCAAGTCTTCCAGAGTGGCTTCGTTGATTTGAATGTCTATTAAGGTCTGCCAGCGGTTTGTGGCGATGTTCCACTTCGGCGCTTCGGATGCTTTTGAAGTTCTCTTGCAGCTCAAGTCAAGCACCAGCTTTTCCTTGCCAATGCTGTTGACTAGTTCCGCTAAACGGTCACGGTCGAGTTTTCCGTCCGGGAAAATCCAGCTTGTCACGATGACGTGGCTTGCGCCTGCATCGATGTATTCGCGCGCGTTCTGTGCATTGATGCCACCGCCGACCTGGAGTCCGCCGGGGTATGCCGCAAGGGCCGCCTTCGCTGCGGCCTCGTTTCCCTTGCCGAGCATGATGACGTGCCCGCCCTTGATGCCGTCTTTTTTATAAAGTTCGGCGAACCATGCGGAAGAACGGTCCGTTTCAAAATTGGTCTTGAGTCCTTCTCCGTTATCCGAAAGAGAACTTCCGACGATTTGCTTCACCTTGCCGTCGTGCAAGTCTATGCATGGGCGGAATTTGGTCATTAGTCCTTCGCTCCTGTAACAGCCCAGTCCACTTTCTTGCCGTTGCTTCCTTCGCTTCGTCCGCGGTAAAATAGAATTTCGCCTCCTGCAGCGATTTTCATCGCCTTCTTTGCAAACCAGCCATCAACCTTGTCCAGAAGTGATGCTTTTTGAAACGGCTTGTTGGCTGCGAAAGTCAGCGATGGCAGGTTGTCCTTGAAATCGATTGTGAGAGATGATTTTGGAAAATTCTTGCCGCTGTATTTATTATCGCCGTCCTTAATCTGGCTCGGCATGGCAATTTTTAAACCTTCAGGGGAATTGTAGATGGCATATCCCATGTAATTGCCTTTTTCTGTAATTGAAATTCTGCCGGCGAACATGTTTTCACGGGAGTTCGTGCTGAAGTTGATGGAACGTATTGCAAGGTCTGTCGCCGCTACGGTTTGCCAGGTTTGGTCCATGTAGGCGTATCCCTTGACTGTCAAGGTGTCATTGTCATGAGCAATTTTTCCTGTGACTCTGCCGTAGGGAATGTGAATGTACTGTGCGAATTTTTCACTTCCGACGTTCCATACGCCACCTGTGGGGACGATTCCCTGGACAGCGCTTTCGAAGGTCACATCCAGCAGGAATTTACCGCCCTTGTCTGCGCTGAAGAATACGCGATGTCCCTTGCCGGGTTTATTTTCCATGGCGTATTCACCTTTGATATCGATGTTTGCTTTTTCCTTGTTTGCGACAAGACGTTCGGGGGGGTACTGGCGACCCACTGTATAAGTTTTTCCGTTAAAATTCCAAAAGCCGAGATCGCATCCGATTTTGCGCCCCGAACCGGGAACATGGAGAATGGAATAGTTGACAAAAGCTCTTGTGCCGTTATCGAAGACGAATTGGTAACTCCAGGTTTCGTTGTAATCCTTGGTTGTCGCCCTGTGCGGCATGAAATCCTCGACGGTGAGGTTTCGCGGATTACTTCTTGGAGGTGTTACATCATCGGCGCTTGCTGTGCCGATGAAGGCTAGCGTAGTGGCTACTGCCAATGTAAGGTTCTTGATTATCATGTTTTTAAAGATAAAAAAAAGCAACCTGATAAGGGCTGCTTGAGCATATAAAAGCGGTGAAGTGACTTGCTTTGCCGCTGAAATGACTTTGTCTATTGAAAGTCTATAGGCGCAAATCCTGGCCCATGCCCATCTTGAGTTCCACGCGGCGCCGCACCACCATTTCATTGAACAGGTCGGTGAGGCAGTCATCCATGCAAATCATGGGTTTCCAGCCGAGAGCCGTAATCTTCGTTGGATCGCCAATCAATAGCGGAATGTCGTTGCTACGTTCGTAACCGGGGTCGAAGCGGAAATCGACGCTTACGTCTGCGATATCGACCATGGCTTCTACAAGTTCTCGGAAGGTATAGGACTTGCCGCTGCAAATGTTGAATACCTCGCCAGATTCGGCGGTGTTCAGAATTTGGATGCAGGCTCTCGCGACATCGCGCACATCGACTACGTCTCGGCTCACATCGAGACTTCCCGAGTAGATAACCGGTTCAGCACCGTAATACTTTATCTTGACAAGCTGGTAAGTGATAGAGGGGAGAACGAATCGGCGGCTGTGATGCGGACCTGTAAAGTGGAAGGGGCGCGCAAAGACGATGTGGAGTCCGTTTGCGTTGCGGAACTGGTTTCCGAGAAGCTCCATGCAGGCTTTTGATGTGGCGTACGGTGTGAGCGGATTCGGCAGATCCGTTTCCTTGTGCAGGTAAGTGAGGTGCTGATCTGTGCGACCGTAGATTTCGCTGCTGCTCAGGAGCATGATTTTTGCTTTGGGACAGGCATGGCGCACTGCTTCAAGAAGCGTCTGTGTACCGAGCAGGTTGATGTTCAAGGTCTCGTGGGGCTTCTTGTAGCTGAGTCCAACGGAGGACTGGCTTGCCAAATGGTAGATGTGCGTCGGCGCCACTTTTTGGAGCATCTCCTGTACACTTTTGAAATCAAGCAGGTCGCCTGTCAAATAGTTGACGCCTTCTACTTTTTGCCATGGCTGTGGCTGTTCGTCACTGAAACTGTACAGTTCGTGATTTGTTCCGCTGAGATTTGAAAGAATGTAAAATCCTAAAGTTCCTGTTCCACCTGTAACCAAAACACTCATTTATAAAAATCCTTTTATGCCCGGATAGAGTTCCAGGATTGTTCCACAATATTCTTATCGATGTTGCAAACTTTTTCAACGTGTCCGATTGCTGTCGGAAGAATGTAGACACGTGTTCCTTTTTCCGCTTTCTTATCTACTGCCATGGCGTTCCATGCAGCATTGGCTTCAACGTTGAACGTTTTCGGGAATCCGAGCGTGTCAAGCAAGTTGTTCTGCCTTGTCTCTTCTTCGCGTGTGAGTTTTCCGAGGAGGACCGCGGCTCTTGCGGCGACGCGCATACCAAGCGAAACCGCGATGCCGTGGCTGAACAGCTCGTAATGCGTAAGCTTTTCGATGGCGTGGCCGAAGGTGTGACCGTAATTCAGAATGGCGCGGAGGCCCGCTTCCTTTTCGTCGATTCCGACGACTTCCGCCTTGATTTGGCAACTGCGGAAAATCATGTGCTTCAAGGCGCCAAAGTCATGCGCCTTTATTTTGTCTACATTCTCTTCGAGGTAGCTGAAGAATTCCTTGTCGTAGATGACGCCGTACTTGACGATTTCGGCAAGGCCGGCGAGGTATTCGTTTTCGGGCAAGGTACTGAGCACGGAGATGTCGCAGACGACGGCGCTTGGCTGGTAGAAGGCTCCAATCATGTTCTTGCCTTCGGGGTGGTTCACTGCCACTTTGCCGCCGACGGAACTGTCGACCATCGAAAGAAGCGTCGTCGGGAACTGCACAAACGGAATGCCGCGCTGGTAGGTCGCTGCGCCAAAGCCCGCCATGTCGCCCACGACGCCGCCGCTGAATTGCAACAGGCAGCTCTTGCGGGTGTAGCCACGATGCAGCATGAAGCTGTAAAGCTGGTTCAAGTTGTGAAGCGTCTTGTGCCCTTCGCCCGCCTGGAACTTGAACACGGGGCAGCGTCCGGCCTGGCCGCGCAATTCGGAGAGCTTCTGGTTCTGCTCCTTTGCAATCGTCGTGTCCGTGCAAATCAAGAATTCATAATTCGGCGAGAGCTGCAATCCCTCGAGCATCACTGCCGCATCGGGGATGATGTTCTTGCCGATGAAAATCGGGTAGCGTCCGCCGCTACTCGGGAGGACGTCCAGCGCATGACTTTCCCAGAACTTGAGCAAGTGCAGAATGCGCTCGATGACGTGGTTCTCCGTGTACTCGTTGGAACTTTCCACGCTGAAGTCGGCGTGGGCGTAGTTCTTTTCGCGTTCCTTGAGCATCTGCTTGATTTTGGCGAGACGCTCTTCGTCGCTCAAGTTTGCAAGCAGCGGTCGCGTGTTCTTGCGTCCGATTCTTTCGCTCAAGACTTCGGGCTTTGCCCACAGTCTGATGATGGTTCCGTTTCCGCTAATCAGTTGCAGGTTGCGTTCCTGCGTGAGGGCGCCACCGCCGAGGGATACGACGAGCGGCTTGTCGCTCTTTGCAATTTCTGCGATGACGGCGTGTTCCATGTCGCGGAACGCGGCTTCGCCATCCTGCTCGAAAATTTCACTGATGGACTTGCCTGCGCGTTCGACGATGACTGCGTCAGTATCGATGAAGGGGCGGGCGAGGCGGTCTGCCAATGCGCGTCCGGTGCGGCTCTTGCCGCTCGCCATGAATCCTGTAAAGTAGAGATGCTTTTTCATTCTGGAGGAGTCCATATTAGCCCTGCATTCCTTCGCGCATGATGGCGGTAAGTTCTTCGTTTGACTTGTTGCGTGTTTCCTCGGGGAACCACTTCTTGAAACTTTCGAGGCCCTGGTGCACGAGCATGCCTTCGCCGGTGATGGTTGTGCAGCCTTTTTCTTTTGCCATTTGCAAAAGCTTTGTGCGCGGTGGCGTGTAGACGATGTCGCAGACGACCTGTCTCTGATGGAGCGAATCTGCCGTAAGCGGGCTTTCATCGACGTTCGGGCTCATGCCGACGGATGTCGCGTTGATGATGATGTCGAAGTCTGCGGAAATTGCGCTGAATTCGTCGAACGTGGTTACTTCAACAGGTGCTTTTCCACATCCAAAACCAGAGCCGTCTTCAAAACCAGCTCCGGCAGCCATTCCTCCGCCAAAATTTGGTGGTATGCGGTTCAAACTATCTGCAAGAGCTTCGCCTTTCTCTCTGCTGCGGCAGACGATGGTGAGCTTGTTGCCTTGTTCCACCAGCGTGTAGGCGATGGCCTTGGCTGCTCCGCCGTTACCGAGCAGGGCGACTTTCTTGCCGCTTGCGTCGATGCCGTGTTCCTCGAGATTCCTGATGCAGCCGTAGGGGTCTGTCGTCGTTCCGCAGAGGGTGCCGCCAGCGATTCCGTCTTTCCAGTAGAGCGTGTTGACGCTGCCTGTAAAGCGGCTGATGGCGCTGAGCTCATCGAGGAGACGCGGCTCCTGGGTCGCTGAATCGATAAATTCGGTCTTGTAGGGGATGGTGACGTTTGCACCGCGAAATTTCATCGCCCTGAATCCGCGGATGGCGTCCGCAAAATTCTCTGGCTCCGGTGCGTAAGGCACGTATGCCGCGTTGATGTCTAGCGCCTTGAACAGCGCGTTGTGCATTAGGGGCGACTTGCTATGCGCAACAGGATGCCCATAGATGCAGAGCGTTTCCGTCTTTCCGTTGATGGAAGCCAAAATAACCTCGTCTTGTCCTGCCCACCTGGGGCCGAACTCTTAATTTTTACGGATATAAAGATATATAAAAAGCGAAAAAGTGAAATGTAAACAAATAAAAAAGTTGTGTGAGATGGAAATTGTTGTGGCTCTGTTTCCCACTTTAACAGTTTGTAAGAATATCAAAAGTTTCTATATTTGGCGCCTAATGAGTGCTTTAGGGGTGCTTAAGGGATTGAGTGGGCGTTTTGCCGTGGCGTCTGCGTTTTTTTTATAACGGTATAAGTAGGGAAAAATGAAAAAGAAGTTACTCGTCGCAGTCGCATCCGCAATTGTCTTGACAGCATGTCTTGATTCAGTTGAAAATCCTGATCCCGTTATTCTCAGTTGTGCCACAGAAGCACTTGACGATGATAGCGGAGTCAAGATTATTTGCAACGGAGATTCTATCGGTGTGGTCATGAATGGCACCGATGGTAAAGATGGTGTCAATGGTGATGATGGCTCCTCTTGCTTAATGCAGCCTTTGGAAGACGAGGACGGCTTCAAAATCGTTTGTGACGGTGATTCTGTCGGTGTCGTGAAAAATGGCGCCGATGGTAAAGACGGCAAGGATGGCGCTGATGGCAAGGATGGTGCTGATGGCGAGGATGGTATTGTTGGCAAAAGCTGTGTTGCCCGAGACACTGTAAATAGAATTTTCCAAAAGTCGGGTGTCGCCATTACATGTGGTGATGACGAACCGTTTGTTCTTTGGAATGGCAAGGATGGAAATTCCTGTGTCGTTCGTGCGAATGAAACCAATACGGGCTACGATGTTGTGTGTAATGATGTGGTTGTCGGTGAGCTTCGCAATGGCGTCGATGGCAAGGATGGCGAAAGAGGTGTTGATGGCCAGGATGGTAAAGATGGTGTGGATGGCGTTGACGGTAAAGACGGCAAGGATGGCAAAGACGGCGAAAAAGGTGTTGATGGCAAGGATGGCAAGAGCTGCATCGCCCGCGATACGTTAGACGCTGAATCTGGAAAGTCGGGCGTTTCTTTTATCTGTGATGGTGAAGATCCTGTTGTTGTCTGGAATGGTAAGGATGGCGCAAATGGCAAGGATGGAAAAGATGGCATTGACGGAAAGGATGGCAAGGACGGCGTCGCTTGCACCGTTCGTGAAAATGCGACAATGAGTGGCTTTGAAGTCGTTTGCGGAGATTCTGTTGTTGGCGAACTTCACAATGGCAAAGATGGCATTGATGGAACGGATGGCAAGGACGGCACCGCTTGCACCGTTCGTGAAAATGCAACCATGAATGGTTTTGAAGTCGTATGTGGAGATTCTGTCGTTGGCGAACTTCACAATGGCAAGGATGGCGTCGATGGCAAGGATGGCACCGCTTGCACTGTTCGTGAAAATGCAACCATGAGTGGCTTTGAAGTTGTTTGCGGAGATTCTGTCGTTGGCGAACTTCACAATGGAAAAGATGGTAAGGATGGCGTCGATGGCTCTTCTTGTACAGTTCGTGAAAATCCGACATCGACGGGTTTCTTTGTTGTTTGCAGTGATTCGCTAGTGGGCGAACTTCTCAATGGCAAGGATGGTAAGGATGGCTCTTCCTGCACGGTGAAGGAAAATGCGGACAGTAAAGGTTTTGATGTCTTTTGCGGAGACACCCTTGTTGGGGTACTCCAGAATGGAACTGATGGCGAAAAGGGGGTCGATGGTACTGGTTGCAAGGTAAGCGTCGAAAATGAAAATGTTGTTTTCGAGTGTGGCTCGACAAAGTCTTCGATTTATGTTGGCTACATCAACGGAGAATGTGATGCCATTAGAAAGACGAAGGATGACTTTGTTCCTATAGAGAATGTTATCCCGTGTGTCAAGGAAAATGAAAAGGTCGCCTTTGTTGTGCGTCATGCGGAACGTCCTGAGGATAAATATGGAAAAGAAGACGGCTTGAATGGAAACGGTATTGCTCAGTCAAAAGAACTAGGACAAAAATTGGCAGGTTTCCCTGATTTCTACTATATGCATACAGATGTTGTTCGCTCTATGGAAACGGCGAATTATATTGCAGAAGGTAAGGGACAAATCGTTGAGAAGTTTACCGAAGACAATAGCGACTTTGAAACGCATGAATTGAACGAGGACTTGTATGATTCTTGGTATGTAAAGAATTCTGAAATAAATAACGGCTGCTCGAATAACAGTTGGGAAAATATCTCAAAAATGGCTTACGAAACAGATAACTACGATTGCAAACAGGTGTATTATAATGTCAAGGAGAGATCTGAAGAACTTGTCAAAAAGCATTTCACGTATGAAAAAATGCACGATATAACATTTGCTGTATCGCATGACAAGTTTATCGCTCCTTTCTTGGTTGCGGTGACAGATGGTAACATCGGCTTCGATTTCTATAGAAAAGGAACCCTGTATTACTGGCCTAACTATCTTGCTGGTGCTGCAATCATTGTCGATGACAAGGACGATGTGACCTACGTTCCGGTGAAGGGCTTAGAGAGCGGACGCTTGGGCAATAAATAGTTGTTGCAGAAAAAATCTTAGTCTAAAAGCTTCGGCCTCATGTGCCGGAGCTTTTTTTGTATGCTGGAGTGATGGGATGGCTTAAGCCGCGAAATGAGGAATGCTTTTGAAAATGGAAAATTTCTTGTCGCATTGTATTTGAAATGCTGTTATTTACCATCGGGATTGTGTGGTATGGCGCCCAAATAATGTAAAAGAAAATTTCTCCATGGACGTGAATTGCTATATTGGAGGCTGATGAAATTACCTATCGTATGTATTATCGGACGCCCGAACGTCGGGAAGTCCTCGCTCTTTAACCGTATTCTTGGACGTCGAGCTGCTGTCGTGAGTGACCGCGACGGTGTGACGCGTGACCGCCATTATCAGAATGCGAATTACAAGGGACATGAATTTACCGTTGTGGATACCGGCGGATTCTTGCCGGATGATTCCATTGACGTGCTCGCAGATAGCGTCCGCGCCCAGATTTTCAATGCCGTGAAGGAAGCCGACTTGGTGCTCTTCATGGTGGACGTGCGCGTGGGCATTACGAAGCTCGACCAGCAGTTTGCACGCCTCATTCGCAAGGAAGACAAGAAGGTGATTCTTGTGGCGAACAAGAGCGAACTGCAGGGCGACCGCCAGGAAAGCTATGAATTCCTGAAGCTTGGCTTTGGACAGCCGCGTACCATCAGCGCAAAGACGGGCTACGCCTGCTTGAGCCTTTTGGACGAAGTGGTTTCCGTGCTGCCGACACCTGTGCTTGGCGAACGTCGCGAGGAACGCCCGATTCGCTTTGCCATTCTTGGACGCCCGAACGCTGGCAAGAGCACGCTCCTCAATCGCCTGTTGAACGAAGACCGCGCCGTGGTTTCGGATATTCCGGGAACGACTCGCGATTCCATCGACTGCGACTTCATCGTTGATGGTCAGAAGTTCGTGGTGACGGATACGGCAGGCCTTCGCAAGAAGGCTAAGGTCGAGGACGAAGTGGAAGTCTTCAGCAACATGCGTACGCTCGAAAGTATCCGCCGTTCCGATGTTTCCGTGCTCATGGTCGATTGCACCCGCGGCATGGAAATTCAGGACTACCGCATCATCACCGAAATTCGCAAGGCAGGCAAGGGCCTCGTCGTCGTCTTGAACAAGTGGGACATCCTCCAGAACAAGACGGAAAAGTCCTTCGACCACATGGTGAAGGAATTCCTGGAACGCGAACCGATGCTTGAGTTTGTGCCGATTCTTTCCATCAGCGCAAAGGAAGGCCAGCGCGTGGCCCGTGTGGTTCAAGCGATTCAGACGGTGTATGCGAACTGCCGCCGAGTGCTTGGCCGCGACCGCGTCGCCGAAAGCTTCGCGAACTTCTTGCAGGAGAAGGCTCCTCCGAGTCACAATGCCCGCGTCGTGGCGCTCACCCGCGCATGCCAGATTATGGTGGAACCGCCTGTCATCGCCATCGAGACTCGCACGCCGGAGCTCGTGGACGAATCGTACAAGCGTTATTTGCTTAAAAAGTTTTATGAGGAATTCCAGCTGCAGGGTGCACCCTTGCGCTTGAATTTCGACCAAAAGTTAACTCTCAGAAAGGACGAAGAACTTGAACAGTTTACTGAGTCTTCCAATAGCGTACTTGCTGGGGTCGATCCCCAGCGCCATATGGGTCGCAAAACTCGCGAAGGGTAAGGACTTCGACATTAGGGACTACGGTTCCAAGAATGCGGGCCTTACGAATACCTTCCGCGTTCTGGGCTGGAAGCCCGCGCTCCCTGTCGTGTTCATGGATTTGCTGAAGGGCTTCTTTGGCCCGTTCATCGCACAGCAGATGTGTGCCGCCCAGGTGGCTGCCGGTGGTGCCGATTACAGCGCCTGGGTTCCGCTTGTCGCTGGCCTCCTCGTGATTCTTGGCCACAGCTTTACTTGCTTTGCCGGTTTCCGCGGCGGTAAGGGCGTCTTGGCTGCTTTGGGCATGTTCCTCGCCATCAACCCGATTACGGTCTTGATTGCGTTTGGCGTGTGGATTCTCCTCACGTTTACGACAAAGTATGTCTCGGTCGGGAGCATCGGCGGTTGCACCGTGCTTGCGATTCTTGGCGTTTATGGCTACCTTGCCGGGAACGTTCTTGGCACCTACTACTTTGAACCTGTCAATCTCGGGCAGATGATTCTGTGCGTCGTTGTGGGCGTGTTTATCATTATTAAGCACAAGTCCAACATCAAGCGCTTGATGAACGGCACGGAGAATGGATTCGGGAGTAAGAGGCGAGTTAGTAATTAACAATGAACAATTAACAATGAACAATTAAGAATTAACAATTAAGAATTAACAATGGTATTGTGTCGGCGGAGCCAGCGATTCTAAAAGTTCATTGCTCGTTGTTCATAACTCATCGCTTAAAAAGTTGTATATTAGGAATCAAAAGGAAGTTTTATTATGAAAGTTACAGTTCTAGGTACGGGTGGCTGGGGTCTTACGCTTGGCCAGGTTGTTTACGAAAACAAGAATGAACTCACTTTTTGGACAAATTCCCAGGCCGAAGTGGACCTGCTTTCTACGGAACACCAGTACAAGGACAAGCTCCCGGGCGTAATTTTCCCGGCCGATTTCAAGTACACGACGGATATGCATGCCGCTCTTGAAGATTGCGACATGGTGCTTATCGTGGTGCCGAGCCAGTTCATGGGCGGTGTCGCCAAGAATCTCGGCTCCTGGACTCCGAAGAAGGGCAAGGAACCGATCGTAGTTTGCGCCACGAAGGGTATCCTCGAGGGGACCGACCAGCTGATGAGCGAAGTCATTCTCGAAAACGTGCCTTGGCTGACCGAAGACAAGATGGTCGCCTTCAGCGGCCCGTCGCATGCCGAAGAAGTGAGCCGCCACGTATTTACCGCCATCGTCGCCGCCTGCGTGAACGAGGAATCCGCCAAGTTCGTGCAGAAGATGATGAGCTGCTCCTATCTCCGCGTTTATACTTCCACCGACATCATCGGTGCTGAACTCTGCGGTTCCGTGAAGAACGTGATTGCTATCGCTAGCGGCATCCTGTACGGCATCGGTGCTGGTGACAATACCCGCGCCGCTCTCCTCACTCGTGGTCAGGCAGAAATGTGTCGCCTGGGTCGCGCTCTCGGTGCAAAGCCCGAAACATTCGCTGGCCTCGCCGGCATGGGCGACCTCATCGTGACTTGCCTTTCTGAACACAGCCGCAACCGCTATGTGGGCGAACACATTGGTAAGGGTGAAACCTTGGACCAGGTGCTTGCCGGCATGAAGATGATTGCCGAAGGCGTTCCGACTTGCCGCAGCACGAAGGCCTTGGCCGAAAAGCTCGGTGTGGAAATGCCGATTGTGAACGCCGTTTACGATGCCCTCTTCAACAACAAGCCTGTAAAGGATGTTTTGAACGACCTCGTAAGTCGTGAACTCAAGGCCGAGAACTGGGCATAAGTTTTGCGCCGCTGTGTGACGCGGCTGAGCCGAAAAATTGGACTTCCGTGGTTTTCGCGGAAGTCTTTTTTAAAGGAAAATTTTTGATTCGATGATGCCTATCAAAGTTCAAGTTTATGTCGCTGATGTTTCGACGCTGAATGATGCTTCTGCGTTTGAACGTGCGCTTTCGCTTGTGCCGGAGTACCGCCAGGAAAAGGCCTTGCGCTTCAAGTTCTTGAAGGGACAGGTGCAGTCGCTGGGTGTTGGGCTTTTGCTGAAAAAGGCGTGCGCGGATTTTGGCATCGCTGGTGCGGATGCGCACATCGCTTATGGCGAAAACGAGAAGCCTCTTTTCGCGGAATTTCCCGATGTGCATTTCAACTTGTCGCATTCTGCGGAGCGCGTCATGTGCTGCATCTCGACAAGCGAAGTCGGCTGCGATGTAGAACAAATTAAAGGCGACCGCGGGCGTTTGGCGGAACGCTTCTTCAAGCCGTCGGAGACAGCGTGGATTCAGCATTTTGCGACCGAGGAACATCGGAGCCGCGCTTTTTACAGATTGTGGACGCTGAAGGAATGCTACATGAAGGTGACTGGGCTTGGACTTTTGCTCCCGCCTGACGCATTCACGTTGCATGTGGACGATGCTGAAAACATTTCGCTGGAACACAAAGGCTTCCGCCCGGAATACGTTTTCCGCGAATTCGACTTGCACGATGAATTCCGCTACGCCTGCTGCGTCAAGAGCGGTTGCGGTGCGCAGTTCGATTTGCAAATTGTTGATTTGAAAACGCTGTATTTGCAAAATTACATACTTTTGTAAATTTTTTGTGTACGTTAATCGTTTTTAGACTATATTTATTTTGACATATTAAGAGAGTTTTAGCTCTTGTTCTCCATACGAAATCTCGACCATTTCACAAAGCGGGAACGAGGCGAACACTCACGTAGATGCGTTTAACGAGCCGCCCGTCGCGGTTCTTTTTAGGCGTATTTCGACAAACGTGGATTAATCCGTCACTGTCACCCTGGATCCTGGAGCGAAGCGATAGGGGATAGGTGCCACAAGGCGGATTCATGGTCGCGTTTTGTTGCCCATTCCGGGACGTGGGTTGTTTGCGTTTATCGCTTTGAGGCAGTCGAGAGCCCCGTATGGATAAATGCAACGACCCTCGTCCTTTTTTGTATCCTGACAAAGTTTTGACGCGGTGAATATGCTGGGCAAGGGGAAATTCCGGAGGTTTAAACACGGAGGCTGATATGGCTGAAAAAAAGAATCGATGCTTAATTTCGTTGTCTGTTATGCTTATCGCATTTTCGTTCGCAGTGGCTGAAAAAATTCATCCAGGACTGAAAAATGCTATAGACAATGGTGACTACAAAATGGCGAAAAATCTGGTAGAAAAAGTTGGGGTAAAGGACATTTATTGCCCTTCAGGATTGTCTTTTGATGATGCTGTGGAAATCTATGGAGATGATTTTGAAAAAAGATCATCAAGGATATGGGAACGTTGTGAAACTGGGTTTATTGAAAATGTGGAAAAAGAAGCTTGTAAAAGAAACGTTGGTTTGTGTAAGGAAATCTTAAAAAGACATGATGAATCAGAATGGACGCCTTTTGTTGAGCAGATTGTAAAGAATAAGTTGAATCGTAAAAAAAGAAAACTAAAAGTCAAGAAGGAGGTTCCTGTTAAAGTTTCAAAAAAAGAATGCCGAGCCAATTATAGAGAAGCTGAACTGTTCTTAGAAGCTTTTAAAGAAGAGCTTTTGAAAACATCATGTAACCCGAAAGATGAATATTCGTTTCTATTGTGTTCCACAGTAAAAATGGAAATTGATTCCCTTGATCTTTCTTTTAAAAAGCTTAAAGATTTGTGTGAAAAAAAATCGATGGTTTTAAAGGCTGTTGAAGTTGAGGAAAATGTTGTTGCAAATTCATTTTGGTATGAAGCTGAAAAATTTGGACTCTACATCACGTTGAAAATAGGAAATGTATTTGATACTTCAAAAGTAGATCTTTCTTTGTATGATAAATTTGCTGAAGGATTTCCTGATACGTCATCGTCAAATATTTTTTTGGCTATAAATGAAATCTTTAAGAATAATAAAGAAATTGTTATGAGCAATTTGGGCTTGGCTTGTCATGTTTTCCCGAATATTAAGCACTATTTTAATGAAAGTAACTACAATTCTATCCTTCAAAAGGGAATGTACAGCTCTATAAGTGTTGAAGAAAACCAATATGTAGAGGCTTTTGACAAATGGTTGAATTTTGCGAGCAGGAGTGGTTTTAATTCTCATTTTTTTGATTGCTCTAAATTTGCTTATGCCAATTCTTTAGGGGCTCAAAAAAAAGATATTATGAAAATTATCGTTTCCAATTATGCAAAGCAAGGGTTTGTTGATTATTGGAAAGTTTCCTTCTGTTGTAAACGATTCCCAGGGTTAGAAAAAGAATTGAAACAGCAAACTGGAGTTGAAATGTATAATTGTAATATTCTAAAGGACTTTAAAAAGATAAATAGAATTTGTACAGAAAATGATACGACATTTGTGTGGAATTATTTCTATTCTGCGACTTCTGCTCATTATCCGTTTGTTTGTGATAATAGAAACTGGAGAACTTTTACGCAAGAAGAATCTGTTACGGGAAAATTGTGTGAAAAAGACAATCAGGGCGAATTTATTGGTGAATATGTGTGTGAAAATTCTATGTGGCGCAGACCATCTAATTATGAAAGTTCTACAAAGAAATTATGCAGAGACGAAAATCGTGGTGAATTTATAGGAGAGTTTGTATGCGATACTAATTGGCGTCGCCTGACTTTGATTGAAAAGGAAACGCGTGAATTGTGTTATGAGGCTAATTATAGAATTACAAAGCAAGTCTATGAAAAAGATCAATATTATTGCGATAAAACTACAAAAAGCTGGATTAGAATGCCTAGTAAAGCGAAGTATGGGTTTGTTCAGGATCAAAGAGATGGAAAAGAATATAAAACTGTAATTGTAGGTAGACAAGAGTGGATTCGCGATAATTTGGATTATGATGCAATTGGTTCTAGGTATTCTGGGAGAAAACATGATAGTAAACCTCGCTTGTACGAATGGAATGCTGCACAAAATGCATGTCCTACAGGTTATCGTCTACCTACCAAGCAGGATTGGAAAACTCTTATAGATTTTACTAAACATGTAACTTCTAAGGGGAAAGTGCGAACTTCTAGTGAAAATGTTGAAAGAGTAGGATATATTCAAAGAAAAATTGAAAGAAAATCTGATCACGGAGAACTCTATGAATTTGATAGAGGGGAATTGGGCGAATTTGATTTTGATATAAGTCCGCTACCTAATGAAAAATACACCAAGTTGTGGCTTTCTGAGTCGAAAAATGCAAGTCAAGCATATTATGCATATATATATACAGAAAGTATAGGAATCGAGATTCTTAGTAGTGGTAAAGAAAATGCATATCCAATACGTTGTATAAAAAAAGGCGCTTCTGATAGATAAGAACATCTCGGAATATAATGTTTACGGACTTTAGTGCTAAAAAAAATGAGCTTTGCATAGAAAAGTTGAGTTTCTGTATAGGTCATCTATAGCGCCTCTAGCAAGTCCCAGCCCGCTTGCGGGCCGGAACTTCAAAAAAAACTCCTACCCTAAGGCGGAGCCAAAGGGTAGGGCTAATCAAACACAAACCCAAAAAAAGGAAAATGATATGCCAAAACAGACGGTAAAAATTGAAGGAAATGACTATGAAGTTGTAAAAATAGGAAACCAATATTGGCTTGCTAAAAATTACAGAAAACAAAATGATCCATATTCTGAGCTTTTGTTATGGAATGATGCTTCTGAAATTGCTCAAAAAATGATTTTTTTGCGATTGCCGACGGATGCTGATTGGATGGAACTGAAGAATTGGATTAAGGGAAAGTCCCCAAAAGAAAGTGAAAGATTTTTTCTGGAAAAAGCTCCTTTTAATGCTTCGTATTGTGGATACAATTTTACTGCGCAGCAGAAAGTGATGGATGAAAGCAAGTATGCATTTTTCTGGTGTGCGGATGATGACGGTTTGAGTAATCAAGCCCATTGTTGGTGCCTTGATAAGAATGAAGATAAACTATATCAAGCAACGTATCCCAAAACAGTGAAATTAGCAGTTCGTTATCTTGTTGATATGGATTGCTACAAGAAGATAAGCAACCAATAAAAAATGAGGTTGAAGATGTGTATTGATATCGAATTTGCAAAAAGAAGTGCATTCAAATTTTTTGTCCTATTCCTATTGGCAACAACGTTTTCTTTCGCCGGAGGAACTTTTGCAGAGGTCTCCTATGCAGAAAAAACTTATGCCAAGGAAACGTACGCCGAAATAACGTACGCAGAACAGACTTTTGCAGAAAAAGTTTTTGCATCCAGTGGTCTAGATTTTCGTGATAAGTATGTCGAAAAGTTAACTGTCAAAGAATTAAAGGACCGCTATGAAGATAAATACTCTATTGATTGGGGAACGGTCGCTGCCAAATTCGGTGTAGGCTCTGCAATCATTGTAATCACGGGAACGGTGGGTGTTGTTGCTGGTGCTGTTGGTGCAGAACCCGTTGCCGTTATCGCTTTTGCATCTTGTGAAGGCGCTGTGTCAGGTGCAATAACAGGTGCTGCTGTCGGAGGAGGCTTGGGTGGCTTAATTGGGGACTTAAAAGATGGAAATCTTGATGCCGCAAAGAAAGGCGTAATTGAAGGTGCTGCAGATGGTTTTATGTGGGGTGCGGCAATCGGAGCTATAACAGGTGGGGCGAGTGCGGTTAAAGCGAAACCTTGGAAAGTTGTCGATCAAGGAATTAGAAGTCCAAAAGAGATTCCTATAGGGAACTACAAAGTAAATGGATATGTAGACAATGGTGCAGCTTATGTTGGGGATGATTTACATCGCATAAAATCCTTTTCTGTAGAGAAATTAAAGTTGACAAACGCTAATCCTCGCAATTCCATAGAGCCTAAAATCGGTAACGAAATGAAATGTGGTGTTGGAGGTCATCTTATTGCAAATCGATTTGGAGGAACTGGCGGTTATGAAAACTTGGTTTCGATGAGTTCCTCTGCTAATAAAGCATTTTCAGAGCTGGAAAATATTTGGGCGAAAGCCTTAAAAGAAGGGAAAAGGGTTTCTGTTTCAGGGAATATTCAATATGTAGGCAATTCTCGAATTCCCGCTAAATTCATTATTGAATACATTGTTGACGGAATGAGAAATGCTCCTGCTCCAATACTTAATCGTTGCCCATAAAACAAGAATAAATGATTATTTCACGTTAAACATAGAGGTCTACAATGAAAAAAATATGGATTACAATAGCAATTATGGCTTGTTCCGTTTTTGCTGACAACATAGTCAATGCGGATGGTTCTGTTAACAAGGAATCTGAAGAATACAAAAAAGCGAATGAAAAATGCATTAATGGATGCGATTACGACGATTGGGTTGTTTTGGAGGAATCATTGGAGTATTCTTTGGATGGCGGACAAGAAACGGGGTGGACGAAATCATTTGATGGAACACAACTTTCTGAAGATCGTCCCTTGTACATTAGGTTGAAGTCGACGATTGAGACTGACCATTGGAATTCAAAAACCCAGCCGTCTATTCCGGTTGTTGTAAAAATAAAGGCTGAAAATGGACTTAAATATTGCATGGTGTCACAGGGAAATGGAAACTTTTCGTGGATAAGAAATGAATATGAGGGCGTTTATACGTTTAATTCCATTGGCAATAAAAATGGTGTAAAAAACGTAACTGTTCTAAAACTATCCTCTATAAAATCAGGTACTGTAAGTATTCAAGTTATTTATTTGAATGAATCGCTAAATCGAAGATATGGAAATAAGTACAGTATCTACGTGCATCCTAAAAAATAAATTCGATTTGAGAGTGTGCTCAAAAAATGAGGTGGTCAAAAATTTTGGCCACCTTTGCAAACTCCGGTTTTCTTGATGAAAAAATAATACTCCGATGAAGGATAAGTGATTATGTGAATGTTCAGTGGAATTGGATGCATTTGTAATTCAAAAAAGGAAAAATATGAAAAGAAAAAATGTTCAGTGGTTCTCTATATTAGCACTTTCTGTGTTACATCTTGTGGCTTGTAGTGGTCACGATACCGTTTACGAATATTATGATAGCGACCACAAAAGATTATACAAAAAATATGAGATTAACAAGGAAACGGGGAAAATGGACGGTACCTACAAGGAGTATGACGAAAATGGAAATCTGGAGATTGAATCTTCTTATAAAGATGGTCGCGAAAATGGAATTTACAAGTGGTATTATAGTGATGGGACTTTGATGATAGAAGGTTCCTATAAAGATGGCCGTAAAGATGGAATTTACAAGTGGTATTATGGTGATGGAACTCTGATGAAAGAATCTTCTTATAAAGATGGTCGTAAGGATGGAATCTATAAGGTGTATGGCGAAAATGAAACTCTGATGATAGAAGCTCCCTATAAAGATGGTCGCAAAAATGGAATTCAAAAGGAGTATGGCGAAAATGGAAATCTAATTGCTGAAATCTCCTTTAGGGAAGGGAGTTTAGATGGGCCGTTTGAGATTTATGATGAGGATGGCAAGCTTGTGTATAAGGGAGTCTCCCCAAATGACAATCCTGAGCGCACGCAATTTTTTACTGATTCCAGGGATAATCAAACGTATCCGCTTGTGACTATGGGAAAACAAGTGTGGATGGCGACGAATTTAAACTATAAAACGAGCGACAGCTTTTGCTATAATGATTATGAGCCAAATTGCTCCATGTATGGCCGTCTTTACACGTGGAAAGCTGCGTTAGAGGCTTGTCCTGCAGGCTGGCATTTGCCAAGTATAGAAGAATTCAGAACTCTTTATTCTACTACGGCATCGCAATGTTATTATTTCACAAACTTGGCGTTAAAGTCTGCTAGAGGCTGGGGTAAAGAACATTATGGATTAGATGTTTTCGGATTTTCGGTTCTTCCTGCTGGTCAAAGGGACGGTAATGGAGTGTATGACGGCGAGGGTGTCGATGCTTTTTTTTGGAGTTCTTCTGAGGCTGATGGTTATCTTGTTGACGAGAAAGACATGCGTTATGACAAAAACGTTTATGTTTTTTTTGCTCCCCTCAGCGAACATTTAATCTTCCTGCGCAATGATGGCAAAAAGTATTTTGCTTTCTCTGTTCGTTGTCTTAAGGACTAAAGTAAGGTGAACATAATTTAACCCTAATGATGAAGCCCGGATTATCTTCAAGGCCTCAAACATTGAAGATAAACAAAGGTGAATAATATCGAAAATCTTGTCCCCCTTTCAATCTAAATGTGAACTTCCCAAATTTTTACACCTAAAACAAGTTGCATAGCGGCAAATCCGCAAAAAAAAGAAAATTTTTGAGAAACTGCCCTTTACGGGGCTGTTTTTCTTTACTAAATTTTTAGGCAGATTTCTTCCTAAATAAAGGCGGCAAGATGATTTTGGATATGCTGGTCGATGTTCCGGATCTACCCGGACTGATTACGAAAAGGTCCGTGAAGGGGGTGACCTACGTCTACTACGAATATGGACGGGAATACGACCCGAAACGGAAATACACGCTGCCGAAACGGGCTACAATCGGCAAGCTCGACGCCAGCGGCAGGCTGATGCCGAACGAAAATTTCAGGAAGTACCTGCCCTCGATCCCGCTGCCGGACGAAGGCGTGCGATGCCGAGTCAGCAGCTGCCTGCGCATCGGCACGTTTCTCCTGGTCAAGAAAATGGTCGCCGAGAGCAGGCTCGAGCTCTCCCTCGACGGGATATTCAACGAGCGTGGCTACGGGCTGCTTCTGGACCTGGCCACGTATTCCATCGTGACCGAGAACAACGCGGCGCAGTACTATCCGGACTACGCGTACAGCCATCCGGTGTTCACGCCGCACATGCGCCGCTACTCGGATTCCACGGTCTCGAGATTCCTTGCGGAAATCGACCGCGACCAGACTTCGGAATTTCTCGAACGCTGGAACATGAACCGCGATAAGAAGGACCGCATATACGTCTCCTACGACTCCTCGAACAAGAACTGCCAGGCGGGCGACATCGACATGGTCGAGTACGGGCACGCCAAGGAGGACCGCGGCACCCCGATTTTCAACTTTTCCATCGCTTACGACCAAGGCAACTGCGAACCGCTTTTTTACGAGGAGTATCCCGGAAGCGTAGTGGACGTGTCGCAACTGCAGTTCATGCTCATGAAAGCGGATGGGTTCGGGTACGGGAACATATCCTTCATTCTTGACAGGGGATATTTTAGTCGCGGCAACATCGCCTTCATGGACGAGCACGGCTTCGAGTTCATCATCATGGTCCGCGGGATGCGAAGACTTGTCGCCGAGGTGGTGAACAGCGTCCGCTGCACTTTCGAGAGCGACCGCGACAACTACGTGAAGGCCTACGGCGTCTACGGCACCACGGTCAAGGCTAAACTCTACGCCGAGGATACGAGGGAACGCTACCTGCACGTCATCTACAATCCGAGTAAACTGACAAGTGAGCGCATGTGCGTAGACGCAAAAATCGACAGGATGGAACGCTTCCTGGAGAAGTGCGAAAATCGCGAGATGCCCATCCCCGGCGTCATCGGGGACTACTTCGAACTTTTCTATGACGGCGACCGTTTCCTGTACGGCAAGGTCCGCAAGGATGTGGTCAAGCGGGAACTCGACCTGTGCGGCTATTTCGTCATAGTGACTTCGGAGAAGATGACAGCCGCGGAGGCAGTGTCCATCTACAAGGGTCGCGACAGTACCGAAAAACTTTTCAGGGGAGACAAGTCGTATCTCGGAAACAGGAGCCTGCGCGTCTGTTCCGACGAGGCCGCCTCGTCGAAAATCTTCATAGAGTTCATCGCACTGATCATACGCAACCGCATCCATTCCAGGCTGAAAAACGCGAAACTGAAGAACGAGAAAAAGCAGAACTTCATGAACGTGAGCGCGGCCATCCGTGAACTAGAAAAGATCGAGATGATCCGCAGGCCGGACGGCAGGTATGCGCTTGACCACGCCGTGACGGCGACGCAGAAGGAAATCCTGCACGCATTCGGTCTGGACGAAAAATTCATAATGGACGGCGCAGCGGAACTGAGCGCGGAGATTGCCAGGTTTGAAAAGGAGAAACAGGATGAAGACTAGACGCACGCGGACTGCGAAGACGACGGATTCGAAGATCGAGGCCGCCAAACAGTTGCTGGAAAAGGCGAAGCTTCGCTACGAGAGGGCCGCCGCCAACCTCAAGGCCCTACTGGACCGTCGCGACGAGGAGCGCAAGCGTGAACTGCTGGAGGCAATCGGCAAGAGCGACCGGACGTACGATGAGATACTGAATTTCATCAGGGGGTAGAAACTAGGACCTGCGATATTTCGCGGGTCCTAAATTTTTAGGCACAAAATTTTGGGAAGTTAAGA
>JAZLIJ010000094.1:0-3005 GCA_045617325.1 Fibrobacter sp. | reverse complement strand
TCCTTGCCTACCGGACGCAAGGAAAGAACCGCGAATCAGGCGAATGTGGCCTTGCTGACGCAAGTCCTTGCCTGACGGACGCTGACATGATGAACCACTTTAAGTTTGCAGCGTGAATTCGTACAAGGTTATTTCCTACCTTTGTTGTATGAAGGAGGGACTAACTTCCAGAGGACAATCCATTAGAACCACAAGGCCAAGAGCCTATAATTCGTTTGGGATCCTCTGGAACGAAGCTGCAAAGGCTTGATAGAAAGTTAGGCTCGGAGCCTATTTAAAGTGATAGCGCAGTACAGTTTCCCGTTAGCCCGACCTTGAGAATCAAACAATGGTTTAATTTCAAAGCACAAAACTATGAAAAATTCATTCATCGGAATCGACGTGTCGAAAGAAAAACTTGACGTCACCATCATCAGGAAAGAAGAAGAAACAGTGACAACGGCTGGCTATCAGGTGTTTGCAAACAGCAAGACGGGATTGAAAGACCTTCTCGTATGGGTCAGGAAAAACGCTTCGAGGGTCAAGGCGGAATGCCTTTTCTGCCTCGAGACCACCGGCAGCTACGACCTGCTGGCCTGCAACCACCTCTTCTCCAAGGGCTACGACGTGTGGCGCGAGTCGGCACTCGAAATAAAGCGCAGCAGCGGGCTGAGGCGCGGCAAGGACGACAGGTCCGACTCGGAGGCCATCGCCGAATACGCAATGAGGCACGCCGATAAAATGAAGCCATACACGCCCGAAGACAGGAAGATGCACGAGCTCAAGCAACTATACCTCTACCGCGACAGCCTCGTGGAGGAGAAGAAGGCCAAGCTGACGAGAATCAGCGAGATAAAGGCCACCGAAGAGGAAAGCTCATGGACGCTCAACTTCATGTACAGGACTTCGATGGAAGATGTCCAAAGGTTACAGCGCACCATCGACGAATGCGAGAAGCGCATCCTCAAGCTCATCAAGTCGGACGAAGCGATGGAGAGGAACTACATTCACATCACATCCATCAAGGGCGTGTCCATAGTCAACGCCACGGCGATGCTCGTCTACACCGCCAACTTCACCAAGTTCGAGGAACCCAACCAGCTGGCCACCTACTGTGGCGTGGCACCCTTCAGGAACCAGTCGGGGACGTCGGTCAACTCGAAGGCCTACACCAAGTGCTACAGCAACCGCAAGCTCGGAGCGCTGCTCTCGCAGGCCGCCATATCCGCCGTAAGGTTCAGTCCCGACATCAAGGCCTACTACGACAGGCTTGTGGCGGCAGGGAAGCCGAAGGGGCTGGCACTCAACAACGTAAGGAACAAGCTGATACACGTAATGTTCTCACTCGTCAAAAACGGATGCGACTACGAAGAGGGGCACGAATGGAAAAGGAAACTACAGGCCGGGGACTCCGCAACCCGGAAAGAAACGAGCCGCCTTATTAATTAACCGCAAAAGCAGCGCGGTGTGCGTGGGGCGGCGGCAAGCGAAGCCCGCCGGCCTGCGGACTCCACGATGCTTTGAGGACTATGCCAGTTACAGGAAACTGCCAGGGCAAATGGGTGAAACCAGGCCTAAACGAAAAAAAATATCAAAAAATGCTTGCGTGGTAACATAGAAAGCGAATTGCACGAATTTACACGAAGGGGTTTTGTCAGCAAAGCTGGTTTTTATTCGTGAGGATTAGAGAGATTCGCGGTTGGGAAAAAATGTGACGAAAAAGACATCGTGGTTAAGAAGTTGAACCAGAATACGCAATATGTTTAGTTTTGAATCACCTTGATTTTTCATTCCTTCACCACGCGCGAAGCCTTTTTACGGCATTCGGCAAAAGCTATCTGAAAAATAACTATTTTTGCAACACAAAGTTAAGCAAGAATTTTTAAAATATCCCTATGACAAACGAAGAGAAACTAAACGAATTATTGAAACAACGCGGCATCAATCCCGAACAGTTGACAGCCATCACCATGGAAGACATACTGGCACAAGCCGAAGGATGCACCCATTTGATGGACATTTATTATACCCTGAAAAACACTGTGGATATGGAATATCCCTACTGGTACAACCGGGTCTGGCAGGAAAACGACGGCGACATTACGATTGTCCGCCGCGCCAAGGCCATGGCCGCCGCCTTGTCACACATGACAGTGACGATACAGCCATACGAAAAATTGGTGATGAACAAGACCCGCAACGTGCGCGGCGCTTTCCCATTCCCTTGGGTGACGGCAAGTTTTTTCAACGCACAAGCCGAAGCCCTGATGTCGGAAGCCGATGCACCAGCCTTGTCGGAAGCCGACGCTGTCTCCATTGTTGGTGAAGGAGGCGGAAACGTAACTAAAAGCTACGGGAACATCATTTCCTTGGCAAAGAAATTCGGAATCCGCAAAGAGGAAATTCCAGTCTTAGTTGAAGTTTCTAAGTCATGGAACGGCAATTCCGTAGAAGAATTGAGCAACAAATACGCCAGATATACCCCTGGTTACCAGTTGGAGCAAAACATTATGGAATCCGTGCTGTGCATGTTCGATTCCTATTGCATTCCCCAAGGACGCGAAGTGATGAACTACTACCTGCCGCTGCAGTACGGTTGGGACGGCATCATTGCCTTGTGCGACCAACGCATCGAAGAGACTATGGGTGAATCCGACGGCGACGGCATTCTCGGCATGGGACGCGGCTATTATTATGTGGCCATGAAAATCATCGCCCAAGGCATGAGCAAATGGTGTCAGAACTATGCCGACCGCGCCCATTATCTTGCCAGCATTGAAACCGATACCGTTTTCAAGAAGAATTACGAAGAAATCGAAGCAGTGATGGCGCACATTGCACACAAGGCTCCGCTGACTTTCCGTCAGGCACTACAATTGACCTTGGCCTGTCATTACGGCGTGGTGAACGAAGACCCGCAATCGGGACAGTCCATCGGCCGTATCGGACAGGTATTGCAGCCATTCTACGAAAAAGACATCCGTGAAGGCATTACAACGGAAGAAGAAGTGATTGAACTATTGGAA